>JAWWPY010000041.1:0-5389 GCA_033854735.1 Streptosporangiaceae bacterium
TACAAGTGGATCGCCCTGTCCAACACCACGCTGGGCGTCCTGATGGCGACCGTCAATGCCTCCATCATGCTGATCGCGTTGCCGGACATCTTCCGCGGCATCGGGGTCAATCCGCTGCAGCCAGGGAACACCAGCCTGCTGCTCTGGCTGATCATGGGGTACCTGGTGGTCACGGCGGTGCTGGTGGTCAGCTTCGGCCGCCTGGGCGACATGTTCGGCCGCGTCCGGATGTTCAACCTCGGATTCGCGATCTTCGCCCTGTTCTCTGTGGTCCTGTCGCTGACCTGGATGCACGGCACAGCGGCCGCCTGGTGGCTGATCGTGATGCGGATCCTGCAAGGGGTTGGCGGCGCCATGCTGATGGCCAACTCCAGCGCCATCCTCACCGACGCGTTCCCGTCCAACGAGCGCGGGCTCGCCCTCGGGCTGAACCAGGTGGCCGGGATCGCGGGTTCCTTCATCGGCCTGGTGCTTGGCGGCGTGCTCGGCCCAATCGGCTGGCGTTATGTATTCCTCGTGTCGGTCCCGTTCGGGGTGCTCGGAACCATCTGGTCGTACCTGAAGCTGCGCGAGCTTGGCGTCCGCCGCCCGGCCCGGCTGGACTGGCCGGGCAACGTGACGTTCGCCGCCGGGCTAATCGCCGTGCTGGTCGGGATCACCTACGGCATCCAGCCCTATGGCGGGCACACGATGGGCTGGACCAGTCCGCTCGTGATCAGCCTGATCGCCGGGGGCATCGGGGTGCTCGCGATCTTCTGCGTGATCGAGACCAGGGTCGCCGAACCCATGTTCCAGCTGGGGCTGTTCAAGATCCGCCCATTCACCGCCGGGAACCTGGCCAGCCTGCTGTCGGGGCTGGGCCGGGGCGGCCTGATGTTCATTCTGATCATCTGGCTACAGGGCATATACCTGCCTATCCACGGCTACAGCTTCAGCCGGACGCCGCTGTGGGCGGGCATCGCCATGCTCCCGCTGACCGTCGGCTTCCTCATCGCGGGGCCCATCTCCGGCTGGCTGTCGGACCGGTTCGGCGCCCGCGCGTTCGCCACCGGCGGCATGGTGGTGGCTGCGGTCTCGTTCCTGCTGCTGCAGCGCCTGCCGGTTGACTTCACCTACTGGCAGTTCGGCTGCATCCTGCTGCTGAACGGGATCGGCATGGGACTGTTCGCTTCGCCCAACCGGGCCGGGATCATGAACAGCCTCCCGCCCGAGCGGCGGGGCGTCGGCGCGGGCATGAGCGCGACCTTCCAGAACTCGGCCATGGTGCTGTCCATCGGGATCTTCTTCACGCTGATCATCCTGGGCCTGGCCTCGTCGCTGCCCAGCACGCTCGCCCACGGCCTGGTCGCGCAAGGCGTGCCACAGGCGGACGCGGCCCGGGTCGCCGCCCTGCCGCCAGTCTCGATCATGTTCGCGGCGCTGCTCGGCTACAACCCGGTGCAGACACTGCTCGGGCCCGTCATAAGCAAGCTGCCTGCCAGTCATGCCGCCTATCTCACTGGCCACACCTTCTTTCCGTCGCTGATCTCGGCGCCGTTCTCCCGCGGGCTGACCATCGCGTTCTACTTCGCGATCGCGGCCTGCCTGATCGCCGCGGTGGCGTCGCTGCTGCGCGGTGGCAAGTACGTGCACGACATCCACGCAACGCCCATCGCCACCGCCGAGGACGCCGGCGCAAAGCTGGCGTCCGCCCACGGGAGCGCCGCCGCCGCGGCCAGCGTTCCAGCTGCGGCGGCAGAGAGCGCGGCCGGAACGGCGGGCGGGCGGTAAGTGCTGCCCGGGCCGCGTGGAGCGTCCATGCACCAGCGGCTTAGCGGCTGAGGCGGCCGGCGGTGACGGAGACCGGCGCGGGAACGCTGCCGCCAGCCTTGGTGCCCTTCTGGAAGCCGCCGAACAGCAGTGACAAGACGAGCAGCAGGACGACCATTCCCAGGAGCCACAGCAGGCATCCCCTGGCCCCTACTCTCCGCCGCTGTTGCCGCATGACTCCTCCTGGGGGCGCCGGCCCGCCTAACGCCTAGGCCCGGGCGTGTCAGCGGCGCCTACCAGCGCCGCCATTCTCGCGGGTACCCGGCAAGAGACGGATGAATCACTTGGAGCCTCGGGGGTAGAGGGGAGGCGCAGCAGCCGTCCGCGACGCACGGAAGGGGTGGCGCGCATGCAGGAACGCACGCAGGAACTAAGGGAGCCACCGGTAGGGCGCAGGCCGCGCGGCCGCGGCTTGGTCGGACGGCTGGCCGGCCTGGCGGCAGCGATCGCCGCCGTCGCGGTGCTGGTCATCGTGCTGTCCGCGGTGCATCTGCTGCCGCAGTTGCGGAACCCGTTCGGCGAGACCACCTCGGTCCGCAGCCAGCCCGTGCTGCTCAAGTCGATAACGGCACTGAGCCGGTACGAAGCGGCCAGCGGCGCCTTCCAGGTGGTGGTGGACCTGAACCATAAGGCGAACTACCTGCCATCGTTCCTGGAGGGCAGCGAGACGCTGTTCATCGGTCAGGGCACCGAGATCGCGTTCGTTGATTTCTCGCAGCTGAAGGGCAAGGCCGTCCGCGTGTCAGCGGATCGCAAGACGGTGACGATCACGCTGCCGAACGCGCAGCTCGAGCCGGCCGTGCTCAACGTGAAGCAGTCCTATGTCTACGCGCAACAGCAAGGGCTGCTGAACCGGGTCGGGAACTTCTTCTCCGGCAACCCGAACAGCGAGCAGCAGGTCTACATCGTGGCGCAGCAGAAGATTGAGACCGCCGCCCGGCAGAGCCCGCTCCGGGCCGAGGCTCAGAAGAACACCATCGCCATGCTCACCGGCATGCTGCGCTCGCTGGGGTTCCAGCAGGTCACAGTTAGCTTCAACGGAGCTTCCGCGGGCTAGCTGCCAATGACACCGCGGATTCGCGCCGACCGCGATCGCCGGCCCTGGCATGGGGAAACTGTGTGGGGTGGAGCGGATGAGTAGCTGGCCGGCCGGGTTGGCCGTGCACCGCATTGATCTGGCGAGACATCGGCGCGCTGCGTTGTGCCCCCGCAGGCGTCAGCAGGCGGCGGCCCTGGCCCGCCCGGTATGGTCGTGATGTCCGGGAGGAGTTCGGCCAGTGAAAGCGGTGGTGTACGAGGGCACCCGTCAAGTCGGGGTGCACGACGTGGACGATGCTGTCCTGCAGGATCCTGCTGATGTCGTCATCCACGTGACGTCCAGCGCCATCTGCGGGTCCGACCTGCATATGTACGACGGGCGGACCGGGGCGGAGCCGGGGCTCGTGCTCGGGCACGAGCCGCTCGGCGTGGTCGAGCAAGTGGGCGAGAGCGTGAGCCTGGTCCGGGCGGGCGACCGGGTCGTCATACCTACTCACCTGTATTGCGGGCTGTGTTATAACTGCGCCCGCGGATATTCTGCCGCCTGCCTGCGCGTGCGCCCGGGAGGATTCGGGGCAGCGTATGGCTATGCGGGGATGGGCCCGTACCGGGGCGCCCAGGCTGGCCTGCTGCGGGTGCCGTTCGCCGACGCGAACTGCATACCGGTGCCCGGCTCGCCGGGAGACGACCGCGAGGACGACTTCGTCCTGCTCGCCGACGCGTTCGTGACCGGCTGGCACGCCACCGAGCTGGCCGGGGTCGGCACCGCGCCAGGCCCGGTCGCGGTCTTCGGCGCAGGCGCGATCGGCCTCCTCGCTGCGTACTCGGCCCTTATCAAAGGTGCCGGTGAGGTCTACGTGGTCGACTGGATTGACGCCCGGCTGGAGAAGGCGGCCGAACTCGGCGCCACGGCCGTGGATTTCCGGGGCGGCGACCCAGTTGAGCAGATCCGCGAACTGCGCCGCGCGCGGGGCCTTCCCCTCGGCGAGACGGGGATGGATGGCGTCCAGCACGCGATCGACGCGGTCGGCTTCCAGGCCAGGGACCGCGCCCGGCCAGAGACGGAGCGACCCGCTCAGGTCATCGAGGACCTGGCGCGCCTGGTCAACCCGACTGGGCACGTCGGCATCGCGGGAGTCTACGCCGAGAAGGACCTGCATCCCGCACCATCAGGGGCCGGCGACGGCGCCCTGACCGTGCCATGGGCGACGTTTTTCGCCAAGGGTGTCTCCGTCGGCTTCGGCCGCACCAATGACCGGCGCTACACAACGTTGCTGCGGGACCTGGTGGTCTCGGGCCGCGCCCGCCCCGGCGTGATCGTCACCCATCACGGCGGGCTGGACGACGCGCCCGGCCTGTTCAGGGCCTTCGACCGGCGCGCAGAAGGAATCATCAAGGCGGTCCTCCAGCCGTAAACGCCACCTTGGTGATCCCCGGCGGGTGGGGGCAGGATGGGGGCATGACTGTGACAGGACGCCTGGAACTCGTCGCGCTCGATGCGGCGGACATCGAGAAGCTCGCCGAGTTCTACGCGGAACTCGCTGGCTGGGAGATCATCCGGAAGGAATCCGACTGGATCACAGTGCGGATGGGGGATGGCCAGGAGATCGCGTTCCAGCTGGCCGCGGACCATGTCGCGCCGCAGTGGCCCGGGCAGGAGCACCCGCAGCAGTTCCATCTCGACCTGCAGGTCGACGGGTACCAGGCGGCGGCCGAGCGGGCCATCGGCCTAGGCGCTACCCGGCTGGCTGACGGCCCGACCTGGGTCACGCTGGCCGACCCGGCCGGCCACCCGTTCGACCTGTGCCAGAACGACGGCGCCGGCCCGGTGATGGGGCTGTTCGCGGTGACGATCGACGCGCCCGACGCGCCGGCGCTGGCCCGCTTCTACGCGGACCTGCTGGGCATGGAGGTCACGTACGAGGGTCCCGAGGGCGCGCTCATCGCCGGTTACGGCAAGAGTGTGATGTTCCAGCAGGTGAGCGGGTACAACCCGCCGCGGTGGCCCGACCCGGCGCACCCCCAGCAGGCGCACCTCGACATCATCGTCGACGACCTCGACGCCGGCGAGGCGCAGGCCATGGAGCTGGGCGCGTCGCGGCTGAACGGCGGTGGCGAGACGTTCCGGGTCTTCGCCGACCCGGCCGGGCACCCGTTCTGCCTAACCCTGTAGAGCGCTGGCACGATTCGGGCCCCGCTCCGGCAGCTCCTGATCTCCTTGCCGCAGTCCCTGGGTATCTTTGGCCAGTGGTTCCCGTCAGTTATCACGACTTCTTCGGTGGTTGCGCGACTGTCGCCGGTGCGCTCACCGGGCTGCTCTTCGTCGCCATCTCGGTTTCTCCAGGGAAACTGGCTACCGGCGCTAACCCTGATCACCAGGTCAAGGCGGGTACGGCCTTCTCGGCATTGGTCAACACGCTGGTGATCGCGCTCGTGGCCCTGCTGCCCGGAGCCAGCCTCAGCGTCGCGGTCATCATCCTGGCGGCTGCCGGGCTGTCCACCACGGCCGGCCTGATCATTTTCCTGTACCGGGAAAGCAAGG
>JAWWPY010000042.1:0-7617 GCA_033854735.1 Streptosporangiaceae bacterium
CGTCCACCTCGCACAGTTCCCGCGCCGCCGCCACGTCCGCGACCATCAGCGCGAACGGCTTGTCCTCGCGGTGCTTGCGGGCCCGTAGCAGCGCGGCGGCATCCTGGCTGCCCGCGTCGACGGCCAGGTGGTAGCCGCCGAGGCCCTTGACCGCGAGCACCTGTCCCTGCCGCAGCACGCCGACCGCCCCGGCCAGCGGGTGGGCGGCCAGCCCGGCTCCGCCGGAGTCCAGCAGGCGCAGCCGGGGACCGCAGGCCGGGCAGCACACGGGCTGCGCGTGGAACCGGCGGTCCGCCGGGTCGTGGTACTCGGCGGCGCAGTCCGCGCACATCGCGAAGCCCGCCATCGTGGTCAGCGGCCGGTCGTAGGGGACGTCACGGACGATCGTGAACCGCGGCCCGCAGTTGGTGCAGTTGATGAACGGGTACCCGAACCGGCGGTCGCCCGGGTCCGTCAGTTCGGCCAGGCAGTCCGCGCAGGTCGCGCTGTCGGCCGAGACCAGGGCCCGGCGGCGGCCGGCCGGGTCGCTGGGCGCGATCGAGAATCCGGCGGCCCCGTTCGGCGTGATGGCGCGGGCGGTAACCCGTTCCACTCGGGCCAGCGGCGGCGCTTCGGCCTCAACCAAAACCAGGAATGTCCTGACCGACTCCGCGGAACCCTCCACCTCGGCGAAGACGCCGTCGACATCGTTACCCACCCACCCGGCCAGGCCCAGCCGTGTCGCCAGGGAGTACACGAACGGCCGGAACCCGACTCCCTGGACCACGCCCTCCACGCGGACGGACGTCCGGATGCGCTGGGTCACCCGCCCAGTCTGTCCCCTGCGCGGTGCGCAGGCCACCGGCCGGTCAGAGGTACTGTCCTCCGCCTGTTCCCTGGTCACCCATCCACTCCACGGCCACGACGTCGGCCGGGTCGAAGACATCCCACCCCCGGTCGTGCCACGTCTGGATCAGGCCGTCGGGGCGTAGCTCCACGCGGGTCAGGGCGAGCTTGTCGGTGGTGAGGGACTGTAGGGCGCTGGAGCCTCGCCGGAGGATGAGGAGCCGCCCCGACTTGCCGATCAGCGGGGTGAGCAGACCGATGATCGTCTGTGCGTCCATGCGTCCAGTCTGCCCGGTGTTGTCGCCGCTGGGCCGGCCGGCCGGTAGTCCCCCGGCCGGCGGGGGAGACTTAGGGGGTGACCCACTGGGTACTGCACGTTGACCTCGACCAGTTCATCGCGGCGGTCGAGGTGCTGCGCCGCCCCGAACTGCGTGGGCTGCCGGTCGTCGTCGGCGGTGACGGCGACCCGGCCAAGCGCGGGGTGGTCAGCACTGCGTCGTATGAGGCCCGGGCGCACGGCGTGCATTCGGGGCTGCCATTGCGGACCGCGGCGCGACGCTGCCCTGAGGCCGTGTTCCTGCCCGTCGACAAGGAGGCGTACGAAGCCGTCTCGGCTGAGGTGATGGCGACGTTGCGGGGATTTGACGCCGTGGTGGAGGTGCTGGGCTGGGACGAAGCGTTCCTCGCGGTGGACACCGACGACCCGGAAGCGGTGGCCCGCCAGATCGTCGGGCGTGTCCGCGCCGCGACCCACTTGGACTGCTCGGTGGGAATCGGGCAGAACAAGCTGCAGGCCAAGCTGGCCACTGGCTTCGGCAAGCCGGCGGGCGTGTTCCGGATAACCGGCGAAACGTGGTTCGAAGTGCTCGGCGACCGGCCGACCGACGCCTTGTGGGGCGTCGGCGCCAAGACGGCCAAGAAGCTCGCTGAGCTGGGCATCGAGACCGTCAGCGATCTCGCGACCGCCGATCCTGACGCACTGGCGGGCCGCTTCGGCCCGACGACCGGACCGTGGCTGGTCCTGCTCGCCCGCGGCCGGGACATCTCGCCCGTGACCGACACCCCGTACGTGCCCCGGTCGCGCAGCCGGGAGGCCACGTTCCAGGTGAACATCGCCGGCTGGGATGAGGTGCGCCGCGAGGTGCTGCGGCTGGCCCGGCTGGTCGCGGTGGACGTCGCGGAGGAGGAGCGCCCGGCCGTGCGCGTCGTGGTGAAGGTGCGCTTCGCCCCCTTCGTCACCCGCACGCACGGTCACCAGCTCGCCGCCCCGGCCTCCGACCCGGCGGTGATCGAGGAGGCGGCCCTGGCCGCGCTGGCCCGGTTCACCGAAGGCCGCCCGGTCCGCCTGCTAGGAGTTCGCGCCGAGTTCGCCGGCTGACCGCTTCGCAGCGGGCACGCATCAGGGGTGGGCGGTTGCTGCTGGTCGGGGCGGGTTAGCCGGTAGGATACCGGGTGGCCGGATGAAGCTCCGGTGGGCTCCCCGCCCGAACCGCCCCTGTGGCTGATGGCTTCTACCGGGAGTACACCTTCCTGGCCGGGGCCGCGATGGCTCACGCCAGGCATACCTGGCAGGAGCAGCGGTGAACATCTATTATGTCGCGGCTATCTGGGTCGGCATGGCCTTGCTCGCCTCGGTGGTCAGCATCCAGGTCGCGGTGCCGGCGGCGCTGGTCGAGATCGTCGTCGGTGCGCTGGCCGGGAACATCCCGGGCATCCAGCAGCACATCAGCCAGCCGGAGTTCGTCATTTTCCTGGCGGGTATCGGGTCTTTGATCCTGACTTTCCTGGCGGGTGCGGAGATTGATCCGGTCTCGCTTCGCGGGCACTGGAAGGCGAGCCTGTCCATCGGGGTGGTCTCTTTCGCGTTGCCCTTTCTGGCCGCCTTCGGGTTCTGCGCGCTCGTCCTGGGGTGGCCTCTGCACGCTGCGGAGATCGGGGGCGTGGCGCTGAGCACTACGTCGGTCGCGGTGGTATATGCGGTGATGGTTGAGACCGGGCTGAATCGCCACGATCTCGGCAAGCTGATACTGGCGGCGTGCTTCGTCACCGATCTGGGGACGGTACTGGCTCTCGGCGGCCTGTTCGCCACCTACGGCTGGCTGCTCATTGTCTTTGTCGCCGTCACGGCGGTCACCCTTCTGCTGTTGCCACGGCTGACCCGCCTGGCGATCAGCCGGTTCGGGCACCGGGTCTCCGAACCGGAGATCAAGCTCCTGCTAGTGGTGCTGTTCGGCCTCGGCGGGCTGGCGACCCAGGCGGGCAGCGAGGCGGTCCTGCCGGCATACGTCGCCGGGCTGGTGGTGGCTGGGGTGTTTCTCCATGACCGGGTGCTGATGGACCGGCTGCGTTCTATCGCCTTCGCGCTGCTGACCCCCTTTTTCTTCCTGCGGGCGGGCACTCTCATCTCGGCCCGCGCCCTGGTTTCCGGCGCGGGTGTGATCGCTGTCCTGCTGCTGGTCAAGCTCGCGGCCAAGCTGATCGGCGTGTGGCCGGTGGCGACGGCCTTCAGGCTGCCACGGCGTGAGCGCACCTACACGACGCTGCTGATGGCTACCGGGCTTACCTTCGGCTCCATCGCAGCCCTGTTCGGCCTGACCCATAACTTGATCGACCGGACCCAGTACACCGAGCTGGTGACCGTCGTCATCCTCTCGGCCTTCGTACCCACCCTGATCGCTCAGCAGCTTTTCCACCCTGCTGTCCTCGACAGGGAAGATGAAGAGGCGCTCGGCGAAGAGGATCTGTCGATCATCCACCACCCTGACGGCACAGGATCGCCTGACGATTGATCAATACCGCAGGCCAGTATTCAGGTCCTCGCCGGGCGGGCGCTGTCCCTTATCAGGCTGGGGCCGCTGGCCAGTCTGCGGCTCGGTTCGATGAGCGTCTACAAAGAGGCCCAGGCATCACAGCAGCAGCCTCATGACCGGCCGAGTGGGGTATGTGCGTGCCACCTCAGTGAATCCCGCGGCGGAGAACATGGCCACGGTCCCGGTAAAGATGGCCGAGCCTGCCACCCGTGCCGCGCTCAGGGCAGCCACATCGACCGGATGACCCTCGACAGCCGTAGCCCCGTGCTCGCGGGCGAACTCGACCGCCGCCTTAAGCAGCGCTGTGCCGACACCGGATCGCCGATGGCGGCTGTCGACGGCGAAGCAAGTCACCCACCAGACTCCGGGATCCTCCGGGAGCACCTTGGCCAAGGCTCTGTTGCCGCTCACGCGAGGAAAGCCAGATCGGGGCCCTACCCTTGTCCATCCGACAGGATGATCGTCGACATAAGCGAGGAGCCCCGGCGGCAGCGCCGCACCGGTGATCTCCCGCCGCAGCGCGTCGCGGTTGTCCGGCGTCGGTTCTGACGGCTCGCCGGTTGCCGGGCGAAGGAAGAGGCGACACCAGCACCACGATGGATCTTCACCACGCCGACCGAACACTGCGACGAGATCGCTCCACCGATCCGGGGTCGCGGGGCGTACCTGAACGGACATGGCCAGATTTTAAGACGGCGACAGCCGATGAAGCGGACGCCGCAGCGGACAGTACGGTGCCTGCAGGGAATTCCGGAACCGCCCAACGGCTACGCGCGCAGACTCGAATAGCGCCAGGGCCGGAGGGGGTGCGGCCGGGGTTATGGCTGACGGATGGGGTGCGGTGCCCGGATCCCGAGGACGGGCTGGCCGCCACGGACGCCCCGGTATCCGCGGTCCCAGGGCCAGTGGCCGCGGCCGTCAGCGTGCACTACCTGCAGTGCGCGCACCGAAGGGCCGTACAGGTCCACAGCCCGGAGCAGGTGCGCCGTCGGCTCGGCGACCTTGACGATCTCGATAAGCGGGCCACCGACCAGTGGGACCTGCTCGCCCGGCGTCGGCGCGCTGGCGTGGACCGCATGGGCGGCAACGCCGTTGAGTAAAGCGGTGGCCCGGCGCAGCGGCAGGCCGGTGGCGACAAGCTCAGGTAAGCCGCGTGGGGTCAGCCCGACCGTGTAGGCCCAGGGAGGGTGTATCCGGTCGCGCTCGACTCCCTGCACCGACCAGCCAAACCGGGTGATGAGGGTGCGCAGGTGATCGAGGTAGTCGTACGGGGTGGCATCGGGATGGTCGCATAGCCAGCACATGGCTCCTCCTAGCGGTCGCGGACACCGACCACTATGCGAGAGGGGTCTGACAAAGCAGCTCGAACTCTCGCGAGGAGGATTAGGCCAGCTCGAAACGGCCCCTCTGCACGTTGGCGGTGAACGCCTGCCATTCGGCCAGGGTGAAGATCAGGGCTGACCCGGCCGGGTCCTTCGAATCCCGCACGGCGACGAGGCCAGGGAGGTTACGGGCCACCTCCACGCAGTTGCCGGCATTCGCGCTATACGACGACTTCTGCCACTTGGCGCATGTCAGATCCATGTCCGTCTCACCTCGGTGACCAGTTCCAGCGAAGCCTTGGGAGGGAGCGCTTCCGCTCGCAGGGTATCGAAAACCTGCCCGCACACCTTCACAATATCTGGGTGGTCGGCTATCTGGCCTTGTGCGACGGTGTCCAGGTACACCATGTCTGGCGAGTTGCGGAACCCGGCGATGGCGAACGCTCCAGTCAGTCCGACGTGAGCTCCTGCGGTCGCGGGCACGACGAGCACCTTGACCTTCGGGTTCTGCGCCATCTGAATTAGGTGTGCGAACTGCGCGCGCATGACCTCAGCGTCGCCGACTGGCCGGCGCAGCGCTCCTTCGTCCATGATCGCCCATAGCATCGGCGGGTCTTGGCGCTTCAAGACGTCCTGCCGTTGCAACCGAGCGCTGACCTGCTGCTCGATTTCCTCGTCACTGTCGTCGGGGAGCGCCCCGCGCAACGTGGCTGAGGCGTAGGCCTCCGTCTGCAGCAGCCCGGGTATCACCGCCCATTCCCAGGATCGGAGCGTGAGGGCCTCGCGCTCGATGCTGGGCCACTCGCGGAACCAGGATGGCCACACCTGACGGTGCAACTGTTCCCGCATGTGCTCACGCAGCCGTCTGAGCGCGCCGCCGGTCCGCAGTTCCACTAACTCGTCGCAGCGCTGCGCGAAGTCCTCGGTGGCCACCCGGCGGGCGGTCTCGACCGCGCCGACCAGCGCGGCCGAGTAGCCGATCCGCTCGCCGAGCTGTTCCTGGCTCAGCCCGGCCACGGTCCGGTAGTGGCGCAACTCCGCGCCGAACAGCGCGAGCGGGCTCGCGCCGACATCAGGCTCCCGTGACGGCATTGTCGTCCCTCCTACACCGCCCTACACGGATCCCGGCGGACACGACAAATGCGCTGACCGTGGCCGCCCTCTAGCGCAAGGTAACCAGACGGCGGAAGCGTATGCAGGGCAAGCCCGCGACACCGCGAAACGGATTGGAGACCGGGATGCCACCCTCCGCCCCGCCCGCGGGCGCGCTGGCCCAGCTCACCGCGCAGGGCGCCGCGCTGGTCGCCAACCCAGAGCGGCGCGTGTTCCCCGGACTCCCCGTGCAGCTGGCGCAGGTCCGCCGCTTCGTGGCCCGGGCTTTGGCCGGGTGCCCGGTGCTCGACGAAGCCGTGCTGTGCGTCTCGGAACTTGCGGGCAACGCGATCGTCCATACGAGGACGGGCCAGGGCGGCCGGTTCGAGGTTGTCGTGTGGCGCGGGCCGGGTTCGGCCTGCGTCGCGGTGATCGACGACGGCGCGGAGACGAGGCCCGCGCCCAGGCGGTCCGCACCGGGAGACCTGGCCGAGTCCGGCCATGGCCTGGCCGTGGTCCAGAATCTCACGGCATGCTGGGGCCATCACCGGTACCAGGATGGTGCCTGGCAGGGGGCAGTGGTCTGGTTCCGCATTGACTGGAGCCGTGGCTGAGGCATCGTCCCCGCTGGTGCCAGCGGGCAGGCGCCCGAGGGCACCCTTCTGTAACCCCACGATTGAAGATCTTTAGTGGTATGAGCCGGAGCGTGCCGCAGCGTTGTGTCCCTGGCGGCTGCGGGAAGGTGCCGGTCAGAGCTGGACCAGCTGCTTCAGGATGTCGTGTACGGCGGTCCGGGCGGCTGCGGTGCTGCTCGGCGGGTTCAGGCGGGTGAATTCCGGCGTACCCATACGGGTGAGCGCGGTGATCACGCTGAACAGCTCCTGCGGTTTGAGCCGGTCGCTGATCACCTGGTCGCGCTGCGCCTGGGCGATGGCCGCGAGCCTGCCGCGCTGGGCGGCCGATACCGCGTCGTCCGGGCCGGGCTTGCCGTGCTCCAGGCGGTACCAGTCCGATAGCCGCGCCACGTGCGGGTCCGTCCGGTAGCGCTCGAACATGGCGACCGCGTAGGCCGGCAGGTCGCGGACGTCGAACGGGACGGCGTCGGTCGCCGCGGTCACCATCAGTGCGAAGACCGCATCGAAGAGCTGCTCCTTGTTGCCGAAGTAGGCATACAGCATCGCCTTGTTGCTGCTGGCGGCGGCGGCGATCCGGTCCACCCGGGCGCCGGCAATGCCGTGCTCGGTGAACTCCTCGGCCGCGGCGGCCAGGTTGCGCCGCTTGGTGTCCTCCGCGTTCCTCACCATGGCCGCCAGCTTACCACCAACCAGTCAGTTGTCAAGCTGTGCCACGGGTCCTTAGATGGTAGTTACCAACTAGATGGTTACCTGGACGGCCGGGCAGGCCGGGGGCGTCCGGCCGGGCCGAGAACCTGCGGCCCGCGCCGGCCGCCGGCCGCTGCCCGTCCGAGGAAGCGAGGGAATCTCATGAGATACAGGCTCCTGGGCAAGACCGGCGTGCGGATCTCGGAGGTGGCGCTGGGCACCATGACCTTCGGCGAGGACTGGGGC
>JAWWPY010000043.1:0-10600 GCA_033854735.1 Streptosporangiaceae bacterium
GGATCCGAGGATCGAGCGCACCCGCCTGGTGGTCCGTCAAGCCGCACTCGACGAGCTCGGCGACGTGGGCTATGGATCATTCACGATCGAGTCGGTCGCGGCTCGCGCGGGCGTGGGCAAGTCGACGATCTACCGGCACTGGCGGGACAAGCTCGCCCTGATCGCTGATGCGTTCGAGACATCACACGAGACGATGGTCCCAGACAGCGAGACCGGGACCGCGCGGGAGCGAACGGAACGGCTCGTGCGTCATGTCGCTGAAGTTGTCGTCGACTCCACGTTCTCGCGCTGCATTCCCGCATTGATCGAGGGCGCCGCCCGCGACCCGCGGTTGCGGGAGTTCCACCATCGCTACTCGGCTGAGCGCCGCCAGAGCCTGATCGCCGTGATCGAGGAAGGCGCCGCCGGCGGGGAGTTCCCGGCTGACGTCGACGCGGAACTCGCCGCCTTGGCCCTGCTCGGGGTGGTCTTCTACGGCCGCCTGATGGCCGCCGAGCCGTTCGAGCCCGCCCGAGCCCGCGAACTCGTCAACGCCGTCCTGCCACCAGCCCCCCGGAGAGAAGGAGACGGCCGTGAACAGCCAGCCCTATGAGGTCGTGCCGATCGGGTGGGTCGAGTCGCCGCTGGCGGACCTGGCTCAAGCCCCCTGCCAGGGCAACGAGGGCGCGCCGTCCGCCTGGCTCGTATTCGAGCCCCCGGTGAGTGAAGGAATACGCGATCTGCAGGCCGGCGAGCGGATCATCGTGCTCACCTGGCTTGACCGGGCCCGCCGGGACGTGCTCAGCACCCATCCACGAAGCGACCCCAACAACCCCGTGCTCGGCGTGTTCAGCACCCGCTCGCCCGACCGGCCTAACCCGATCGGCCTGCACCGGGTCCAGATCCTCGCCGTCGAGGGCCCGCGGATCCTGGTGTCTGACCTTGAAGCTCTCAATGGAACGCCGATCCTCGACGTGAAGCCGGTCCTGGACCCGATCGAGGAACGATAGCCACGCCAGCCCGGCATCTGCGGTCACGTGCGTCCGGGACTCAGCGGAGATGCTGCGGCACGTCGAACTCGTCGCTGACCACGCGCCAGATCGTCTTGGCGTCGACGCCGTCGGCGAGAGCCTGATTCACCGTCCGGCTACCGAGCTTCGCGAAGACATGATCTTTGGCCACGCTGTCGGCATACGCGTTGCCGAACTGTTCGCGCATCCGCCGCCAGAACTCCGTGAGCCGCACGGTCAGGCAGGTTACCCGACGCCCGGACCCGGCCCCATGTCAAGGCGGTCCAGTCTGTCGGTAGCACGAGGCAGGATGGAACATATGGCCGCCCGTCAGTCCGCACCCCCGGACGCGCAGCCCGGCACACCGCCGGACCTGCCGTCAGGCGTGGATGCGCTGAGCGGGTTCAGCCCGGCGACCCGTGACTGGTTCACCGGCGCCTTTGCCGCGCCCACTGAGGCGCAGGCGCAGGCCTGGGCCGCCATCGCCAAGGGCGACAACACGCTGGTGATCGCGCCGACCGGATCGGGCAAGACGCTGGCCGCGTTCCTGTGGGCGCTCGACCGGCTCGCCGCCGCACCTCCGCCGCCCGACCCGAAACTCCGCTGCCGGGTGCTGTACATCTCGCCGCTGAAGGCGCTGGCCGTGGACATCGAACGCAACCTACGGGCGCCGCTGACCGGGATCCGGCAGATGGCGCGGCGGATGGGCATCGACGAACCGGATATCAGCGTCGCGGTGCGGACCGGCGACACCGCGGCCGACGAGCGGCGGCGGCTGGCGGCCAAGCCCCCTGACATTCTCATCACCACGCCGGAATCGCTGTTCCTGCTGCTCACCTCCCGGGCCAGGGAGGCACTGCGCGGGGTGGACACCGTCATCCTGGACGAGGTGCACGCGCTGGCGGGCAGCAAGCGCGGCGCCCACCTGGCGCTGTCCCTGGAACGGCTCGACGCCCTGCGGGGGGCTCCGGAGGGTAGCCCCCCCGAGGGGATGCCGCGGATGGCTGCGGGGAACGAGACCTCCGGGGAGACCCAGCGGGCGGCCGGCCCGGTTCAGCGCATCGGCCTGTCCGCCACCGTCCGGCCGCCCGGGGAGGTGGCCTCGTTCCTCGGCGGGGCCCGGCCGGTGACCATCGCGGCGCCGCCGAGCAGCAAGCAGATAGAAGTGCGGATCGTGGTGCCGGTCGAGGACATGGCCGACATCGATCCCCGGCCGGCCCAGGGTGGTGGGACGGACGGCGGGTCCGCGGACGGCGCGCCCGCCCAGCGCTCCATCTGGCCGCACGTCGAGGAGCGGGTGCTCGACCTCATCGAGCAGCACCGGTCCACGATCGTCTTCGCCAACTCCCGGCGGCTGGCCGAACGGCTCTGCGGCCGGCTCAACGAACTAGCGGAAGAGCGGGCCGAGGCCCGGGCCGCGATCCCGGCCGCCAACGGGCGCAGCACCGAGACGCATCCGCCGGCGCAGGTCATGGCCCAGGCCGGCGCCTCCGCCGGCGCCCCCGCGGAGGTCGCCCGGGCGCACCACGGCTCGGTGTCGCGGCAGGAGCGAGCCCAGATCGAGGAGGCGCTCAAGGAGGGCCGGCTGCCGGCCGTGGTCGCCACGTCCAGCCTCGAACTGGGCATCGACATGGGCGCCGTGGACCTTGTCGTCCAGGTCGAGTCCCCGCCCTCGGTGGCCAGCGGGCTGCAGCGCACCGGCCGGGCCGGGCACAACGTCGGCGACGTGTCGCGTGGCGTGATCTTCCCGAAGTACCAGGGAGACCTGGTCCAGGCGGCCGTGGTCGCCCAGCGCATGCACAGCGGCCAGATCGAGGAACTGCACATCCCCCGCAACCCGCTCGACGTGCTCGCCCAGCAGATCGTCGCGATGACCGCGATGGACGACTGGGAGATCGGCGAGCTGGAGCGGGTGGTCCGGCGCGCCGCGCCGTTCAGCGGGCTGACCAGGCCGGTACTCGAGGCCGTCCTGGACATGCTGGCCGGCCGCTACCCCAGCGAGGAATTCGCCGAGCTGCGGCCCCGGCTGGTGTGGGACCGCACCACCGGAATGCTGCACGGCCGGCCGGGCGGCCAGCGGCTGGCCGTGACCAGTGGTGGCACGATCCCCGACCGCGGCCTGTTCGGCGTTTTCCTGGCCGCGTCGCAGCGCGAGGGTTCCGGCCGCAACTCGCACCGGGTCGGCGAGCTTGACGAGGAGATGGTCTACGAATCACGGGTCGGCGACGTGTTCGTGCTCGGCGCGAGCTCGTGGCGGATCGAGGACATCACCGCTGACCAGGTACTCGTCTCCCCCGCCCCCGGGCAGCCGGGAAAGCTCCCGTTCTGGCACGGCGACGCCCCGGGGCGGCCCGCGGAACTCGGCCGTGCGCTGGGCGCGTACTGCCGTGAACTCGCAGCGACCGGGCCGCAGGAGGCTGCCGCCCGGCTCAGCGCGGACGGCCTGGACGAGCTGGCCGCCGCGAACCTGATCCGGTACCTGACCGCGCAGCGCGAGGCGACCGGTTACGTGCCCGACGACCGCACCCTGGTGATGGAGCGGTTCCGCGATGAACTGGGCGACTGGCGGCTGGTCCTGCACAGCCCGTTCGGCGCGCAGGTGCACGCGCCGTGGGCGCTGGCCATCGCGGCCCGGCTGCGCGACCGCTACCCGGGCATGGACGTCCAGGCCATGCACACCGACGACGGCATCGTGGTGCGCGTCCCCGACGCCGACGACCCGCCACCCGCTGGCATCGCTGAATTGCAGCCGGACGAGGTTGAGCAGATGGTGACCGCCGAGCTCGGCTCGTCCGCCATGTTCGCCTCCAGGTTCCGCGAGTGCGCGGCCCGGGCGCTGCTGCTGCCGAGGCGGCAGCCCGGCCGCCGCACCCCGCTGTGGCAGCAGCGGCAGCGCTCGGCCCAGTTGCTCTCGGTAGCCGGCAAGTACGGCACCTTCCCGATCGTCCTGGAGACCGTCCGCGAATGTCTGCAGGACGTGTTTGATGTGCCCGGGCTGGTCACCCTCATGCGCGAGCTGGCCAGCCGCGCGATCCGGCTGGTCGAGGTCGAGACGCCGGCGCCATCGCCGTTCGCCCGGTCGCTGCTTTTCCGTTACGTCGGGGCCTTCATGTATGAGGGAGACGCGCCGCTGGCCGAGCGGCGCGCCCAGGCGCTCGCGCTGGACTCCTCGCTCCTCGCGGAACTGCTCGGCCAGGCCGACCTGCGGGAGTTGCTCGACCCGTCGGTGGTGCAGGACACCGAACGCGAACTGCAGCGGCTCGCCGGGGGCCGGGCGTGTCGCGATGCCGAGGATGTCGCCGACCTGCTCCGGACGATCGGGCCGCTCTCGGATTCCGAGGTCGCGCAGCGCTGCGTGGACCAGCAGGCCGCGCCCGGCTGGCTCGACGGCCTCGTCAGGCAGCGCCGGGCGCTCGAGGTCAGGGTGGCCGGCGAAACCCGGTGGGCGGCGATCGAGGACGCCGGGCGGCTGCGTGATGCGCTCGGCGTGCCACTGCCGCCCGGCGTGCCCGCCGCGTTCGCCGAGCCGGTAGCTGACCCGCTCGGCGACCTGGTGGCGCGGTTCGCGCGCTGTCACGGCCCGTTCACCGCGGCGGCGGCGGGCGCACGGTACGGCCTCGGCGTGGCCGTGGTGGCGAGCACGCTGCGCCGGCTCGCCGCCGAAGGCCGGGTGGCGGAGGGGGAATTCCTGCCCGGCGGGCGCGGCACCGAGTGGTGTGACGCCGGCGTGCTGCGGCTGCTGCGCCGCCGCTGCCTGGCCAAGCTCCGCAAGGAGGCGGAACCCGCCCCGGCTGAAGCCCTGGCCAGGTTCCTGCCCGCCTGGCAGAACGTAAGCCAGCCCGCGGTGGCGGGCGGCCGCGGAAATGCCGCCGGGCCGGGCGGCGCCCGGCGCGCGAGCCCGGACGCGGTCTATGACGCCGTGAACCAGCTGGCGGGCGCCGCCGTGCCAGCTTCCGCACTTGAGACCCTGGTGCTGCCGGGCCGGGTGGCCGGTTACCAGCCATCGGCCCTGGACGAGCTGACCGCGGCCGGGGAGGTGGTCTGGTCAGGCGCGGGCGGCCTGCCCGGTGGCGATGGCTGGGTCGTGCTGGCGCCGGCGTCCGCCGCCCCGCTGCTGCTGCCGCCGCCCGGGGACATCTCGATGACGCCGCTGCACGAGGCGGTACTCGCCGCGCTGGACGGGGGCGGCGGGATGTTCTTCCGCATGCTGTGCGACCGGGCCGTGACCATGCTGCCAGAGGAGGAGCGGGGCACCGCCGGTGACGGCGCGGTCGCCGCGGCCCTCTGGGACCTGGTCTGGTCAGGTCGGATCAGCAACGACACACTGGCCCCGCTGCGCACCGTGCTCAGCTCGGGTAGGCCGTGGGTGCCAGGCCAGGCCGCCGGCGGGATCCGGTCAGCCGGCGGCTCGGCGGTGATCAGCGGCGCCGGGGTGACCGGCGGGCTGCGGGTGGCCGGCAGGCCTGGGCGGCAGGGCGCGCGGCGGCATGGCTACGGACGTCCGGCCATGCCCAGCCGGACGGGGCCGCCGACGGTCAGCGGCCGCTGGTCGCTGGTGCTGCCCGGCGAGACCGACCCGACCAGGCGGCTGCATGCCGTCGCCCGCATGCTGCTCGACCGGCACGGCATCCTGACCCGGGGGGCGGTAGCCACCGAGCGGGTGCCAGGGGGCTTCTCCGCGCTCTACCCGGTGCTGCGGGCCATGGAGGACGCCGGCCAGTGCCGGCGCGGCTACTTCGTGGAGGGCCTCGGCGCCGCGCAGTTCGCGCTGCCCGGCGCGGTGGACCGGATGCGCGCCATGGCGGCGGACGCCGACGTCCTGGCTGTTCCCGGGGCGCCCGGCCCGGGAGCGCCGGACCCGTGGGCGATCGGTCCGGGAGACCCGGTTCCGGGGGCGCCTTCCGAGGCGGACGCGCCGCGGAGCGTTCTCGTGCTGGCCGCCGCGGACCCAGCCAACCCGTACGGATCCGCGCTCCCCTGGCCGGACCGGCCGGACGAGACCCCGGGCGGGCACCGTCCCGGCCGGAAGGCCGGAGCTCTTGCCGTGCTCGCCGATGGGCACCTGGTCCTGTATGTGGAACGCGGCGGCCGGACCCTGCTGTCCTGGACCAGTGTCCCCGCCGTGCTCGGCCCCTCGGCGGCCGCCCTGGCCGACGCCGTCCGCGGCGGCGCGCTCGGGCGGCTCACCGTGGAGCGCGCCGACGGCGCGGCCGTGCACGACTCGCCCTTGGCCCAGGCATTGGAGTCGGCCGGGTTCCGCCCCACTCCGCGCGGGCTGCGCCTGCGCCGCTAACTGAGGACGCGCCTTCCCATCCTGATCCGCACGCGCAGGTCTTGCAGGCAGGCGTTGAACGGGAACCGGCGGATCGGTGATGGCAGCAGGCGGTTGACGGTAGCGATCATTCGCATCAGCGATTCGAACTGCCGCTGGTCACGCTCGGTCCACGGCAACTGCATCTGATCGCGGAACGGCGGCGGCAGGAATCCGGTGGTCAGGAACCGGTTGAATGGGCCGAGCGCAACGCTGAACGGCCGGGGCAGGTAGCCCAGCATCGTGAGCCGGTGCAGGTACTCGCGTACCGGTGGATCGATCCGGATTTCGGCCAGGGCAGCATCCCAGTACCGCTCGAACTCGGCGCGGTCGCTGGGCCACATCTTCTCGGAGACCTGCAGAGTGGTGCCGAGCCGATGTGACTCGCGATAGATGGCGTCGGCGGTCGCCTCGTCGGCCGGGCCGCGCAGCAGGGTGTACATGTCGCTCACGCCCCGGTAGAGGCACGCGGCGACCCACAGTTGAAGCTGCGGATCGAACGCGTTGTAGCTGACCGGGTTCTCCGGGGCGGAGCGAACCTGGATATGGGACCGGTTCACCGCACGCCGGTAGATCGCGCGCTCCTCGGGGGTCCCCATGATGGCCACCGAGAAGTAGGTGACCGTGGTCCGCGTCCGCCTCAGCGGATGCCGCATCATCTGGCCGCTTTCCACCGTGCTTTCTACCACGCCATGGCCGACTTCAGGCCGGGCGAGTTGCATGATCACGTTCGCGGTCCCCGCCAGCAGGCCCGCACCGTCAGTCAGGTCCCGGACATCGAAGTCCGGTGAGGCCTCGATCGGCTGCCCCGCCATCGTCGCGGTCATAACCCTCCGAGGATGTCCCCAACGGCGCTGCGCCCGGGCAGGTCGCCCAGCGCGTCGCAGCCAAGGAGGCCGGCGATGATTGCCCTCTTCTCCCTATTCTCGCAGCACGCGTGCTGGGCTGTCCCGGGCGATCACGGCTTGCCGGTGACTGCTGGTCCCGGCGGGCGGTGAGGCCGTGTCTAGGAGCGGTCCGGTGGCGTCTCGTTCCTAGCCTGCTCGGCGGCGAGCTGGCGCTGGAGCTCGGTCACCTCGGCCTGAAGCTCCAGCACGCGACGGACCGCAGGCACGGTGAAGCCCTCCCCGACCAGGCCGACGACCTGCTCGATGCGACTGATTTCCCGGCGGCTGTAGCGGCGCTGCCCGCTCTCCGACCGGGCCGGCTGAACGATCTCCTGGGTGTCCAGCCGCCGCAGGAAAGACGGCTGGACACCCAGGATCTGCGCGACCTGGCCAACCGTATACAGGGGCCAGTGCAGATCGTCGAGTCCTGCTGGTGGCGGCGTCTGGCCTGCCGAGAACCATTCCCCGCCCGGCGTCATGTCAGGCGTGGATCGACACCGGTTCGCGCTTCTCACTGCTGACCGCGACCTTGCGGGGCTTGGCCCGCTCGGTGATCGGGATGCGCAGCGTCAGCACACCGTCGCTGTAGTTCGCGTCGATGTGATCGGTGTCGAGCGTCTCGCCGAGAAACAGCTGCCGGCTGAACGTGCCGTGCGGTCGCTCGGCGGCCAGCATCTCGACCTTCTCAGCCTCCGGGCGGGTCCGCGTGGCATGGACCGTGAGAACGTTCTGCTCAACCGTCAGCTCGATGGAGTCGGCCGCGACGCCGGGCAGGTCGAACAGCACCAGGAACGCCTCACCAGAACGGTAGGCATCCATCGGCATGGCACTGGGCCGGGCGACCGCCCCAGCTATCTGCTGAGCCAGGGCGTCCATCTCACGGAATGGGTCTGAGCGCATCAACATCGAGGGGTCCTCCCTTCACGGCTGCTTACAGGGAAGTTCTACTACGGCTACCGCAAACTTGCAAGTGTATTTACAAGTTCATTAGAGGCCGGAACACCGGGCAGCCTCCCCGTGCGGCCTGGGGTCAGGGAGGCGGGATCGCTCCCGAGGAGCGCTCGATGAGGCGGGTCGGGACTACGTGCTCCCGGGCCGGGGACGCGTCCCCGTCGATCCGGCGGAACAGGATCTCAGCGGCCAGCGTCCCGATGGCCGCCGGGTCCTGAGCCACGACCGTCACCGCCGGCTCCAGGAGATCAGCGAGCGGGAAATCGTCGAAGCCGACCAGCGCGGTGCGGTGCTGCAGAGCCGTGTCGCGAAGCGCGCGGATCGTGCCGATGGTGACCAGGTTCTGCTCGCTGAACAGCGCCGACGGCGGGTTGGGCCCGGTCAGCAGCTCGCTCGCCGCGGCTTCGGCAGCATCGATCGTGTGCAGGTCCTGCCGCACCAGATGGTGGTCGGGGGCGAGACCCGCCTCGCGCAAGGCGTCCTGGAATCCGGCGAAGCGCTCCTGGGCGGTCGCGATCGAGGTGAGATCACCCAGGTAGGCGATCCGGCGGTGGCCGTGCGCGATCAGGTGCCGGACGCCGTTGGCCGCCCCGGCGCGGTTGTCGGAAACCACACTGTCGGCGGCCAGGAACCGGGGCGGCCGGTCCACGAACACCAGCGCCGTGCCCATCTGCTGCTCGTTGAGCAGGTAGCTGTGGTCCTCCCCGGCCGGGACGATGATGAGGCCGTCCACCCGCCGCAGGAACAGGGCGGCGGCCAGCTCCCGCTCCCGTTCGGCGTCCTCGTCGAGGCTTCCGGCCAGGACACCCACGCCTCGCGTCCGGGCCACATCCTCCGCCGACCGATAGATGCTCGCCGAGTACGGGTTCGCGGCATCCTCGAGCATCAGGCCGATCATCAACGATTTACGGTCGCCCCGGCGCAGGCTGCTGGCGGTGAGGTTGGGCTGGTAATTCAACTGCGCGGCGGCCCGCTGAACCTGGGAGGCCAGCACCGGATCCACCGTTGTCGCCCCATTGATAACGCGGGACACGGTTTTCAGGCTGACACCCGCCAGCGCCGCCACATCGCGCATAGTAGGCCGAATGAGCTGGGACAACGACATCTCCTGATCAGCGCAGAGCAGTTGCCCGGTGACAGCTCGTGCATTGCCTACGAGATTACATGGTCACTATTGACCCATGACAGGCTAGCTGCTACCGGCTCAGTTCGGGGTTGGCGACGCGAGCCCGCGCCGCGCGCTGGACGGCATCTTCGAGGCTGCGCGCATCGGCTGATTCGGCCCCCGCCCGCTCGCACGTATAAGCCGCGCTAACGCATGCCCTTTCGAGCAGGCGGCGTATTACGTCGCTATCCATCCGGTGCAGGCCAGCCGCCGGGGCCGCCTCGTGCGGCAGGTGGCCGACCAGCCCGTCCAGCAGGGCGGAGGCGAAGGCATCCCCGGCGCCGACGGTATCTACCACATTGGCGGGAACCGCCGGGACTGATATCTCAGCACCTCCTTCCGTGAGCGCGTAGACGCCCTCGGCGCCGCGCGTCACGATGACGATCCCGGCCGTCAAGCGTTGCCACTCGGCGGCGATCTCCCGGTATCGGTGGCCGGGGTAGAGCAATGCAATGTCGTCCTCGCTAGCTTTAATGACGTGGGCGAGCGCGAGTTGCCGTTCAACCCGGCTCCGCTCGGCGGTGGCCGTGAACTCGAATCCGCTGCGCACATTAGGGTCGAAGAAGATCAGTATTTTGTCCTGACGCCGGGCTCGCCGCATTAGCCCTTCCAGCACCGCGGCACCGGGCGGGAATCGCAGCGCGAGACCACCCACGTACAGGGCGCGGGCATCGGCGGGCAATAGGTCGGGAACCTCGGACTCCCCCCACTGCCAGTCGGCGGTCCCGTTGGCATAGAAGCTGTATTCGGCCTTACCGTGGCCGTCGAGGACGGCGACCCCCAGCGTCGTTGCCTCCGAAGCCGGGACGACCATAGACAGGTCCACGCCAGCGTCTTTCAGATGGTGCCGGAGCATCGGGCCGAACGTGTCGGTGCCGATTCGCCCCAGGAAACAGGTCCGCCGGCCCAGGCGGGCCAGGCCGACCGCGACGTTGCACGGGGCACCGCCCGGCCGGGCGTCGAAATGGTGCTGCTCACCGGGTATCGGTAGCAGATCGATGAGTGCCTCGCCGGCGACCACGATCACGGCCCACTCTCCTCGCTGCCATATCGGGTGGGTGCAGCGATCTGCGTGGCGCCCCATTCAGCCGGAACGGCCATCTGCCCGGCACCCCATCCGGCCCGCGCGGCGAACTGCGCCACGCCCCATTCAGCCGGAACGGCCATCTGCCCGGCACCCCATCCGGCCCGTGCTGCTGCGATCTCCCCGGCGCTCCATTCGGCGAGCGCGGCCATCTCAGCCACGCCCGGATCGTACGTGAAGCAGCCATTCGCCGCGGATCACTGCCCCGGCCGC
>JAWWPY010000044.1:0-4678 GCA_033854735.1 Streptosporangiaceae bacterium
CCGGTCTGAGCTACGTCCGCGAGATGAAGCAGGTACGCCCGGCTGGAGTCGAACCAGCGGCCGCTGCCGTCGCGGGGCAGCGCTCTGTCCACTGAGCTACGGGCGTGGGAAGGAGCCTCCGGCAGGATTCGAACCCGCACCTCGGCCGTACGACGGGCGCGTGCTTGCCACTGACACTACGGAGGCGGACAGGAGGTGGAGATGGAGTCCGCGGATGAAGCCGAACCCGGGTCCGCACGAATTTATGCCCTCCATGACCGGATGGATGCTGGAATATGTCTCATGACAGACGACGGACACGCAACCCCTGCCACGCCTGATCCCGACGACCACGTCGCTCGCCTGCAGGCGGAGATCGAGGCCACCAAAGCCCGCCGCGCGGCCTACCGCGCGGAGGCCGCCGCGACAGTCGCTCGAGGGGGCCCCGCACCCGCGACGGACGAGGAGCTGGGGACCATCAAGACTGACGACACGGTCGGCAAGATCGCCGCTGACGCGAGCCCGGAGATCGGGAGCGGGCTAAGGCGCCTGATGTCGCGGTTCCGGCGGGGCGGGAACAAGTAGCGCGAACGGTCCTGAGCCGCCTCTGCTTCCGTAGTGGAGATGTCGGGAGTCGAACCCGATCCTCCTCGATGCAAGCGAGGCGCTCTCCCGGTTGAGCTTCATCCCCAAGGTGATGCGGACGGGCGGAGTCGAACCACCACAGCCAGAGGCGTTGGCGTTACAGGCCGGTGAGCTCGCCGATGCTCAGCGTCCGCTTGTTGAAGGAGGTGGCCGGCCGGATTCGAACCGGCGCCGCGGGGATCACGACCCCGAATGCTCGCCCCTACACCACGGCCACAGCGGGGACGGCCGGGCTCGAACCGGCGGCGTCTCGCCCGACAAGCGAGCGCTCTGGCCATCTGAGCTACGCCCCCATCAGAGTCGCGCGGGTGGGATTCGAACCCACGGTCTCGAGCTCATGAGGCTCGCGAGGACAACCGCTCCTCTACCGCGCTCAGGTCTGGCTGGCAGGACTCGAACCTGCGAGCGGATGACCGCATGCGGGCTAGCGACGCGCTGCCTTTCCAGCTCGGCCATGCCCGCGAAGCAAGCGGAAGGAGAGGGAGTCGAACCCCCCAGGGCTGGACAGCCCCACCCGTTTTCAGGACGGGATACCGCGCCGATGGCAGTCCTTCCCGGAAGTGGCCCCGGCAGGCGTCGAACCTGCATGCTCCCGGTTAAGAGCCAGGGAGCTCTGCCGTGTGTTGAGCTGCGGAGCCGTGATGATGTGACCGGCAGGGGTCGAACCTGCGACGCCCCGCGTTTCAAGCGAGCGCTCTACCGGCTGAGCTACGGTCACGTGAATTGGCGGAGCCGGACTCGAACCGGCGGCCTCCTCCTCATAAGAGAGGCGCTCTGCCAACTGAGCTATCCGCCGGCGCGTCGCGAACCTCGCGTGCCTGTCCAGCTTCCGGTAGGAAGCTCGACGCACACGCGGCTATTCTGGACACGCCCCGGTCATGTATTGGTCGTTCGCTCGTCGCCAACGATGTTGTTCATGCCACTCGCCTACCCTTCGACCCTGGATCGCCGGCCCTGGGGCGCGGCGTCCTACGTGGAGGGGTGTTGGAGCCCGGTGCTCAACAGTGCCATTGAAATCGACAGGCGAAAGTAACAGTACTTACACACGCGCAGTCCGGCGACAGACCGTGGAGGACCTTTCTCTCTCAAGCGGGGCCTCAATTGAAGTTAGAACTTTTCAAGCTGAGCATCACCTTCTAGTCGATAATTGTCTGATTTGCCTTCAGAAACAAAGAAGGCGACCCACTGGGTCGCCCATAGCTGCGGTGGTGTTCTGCGCTACATCTAGCGTGCACACCTCGCGCAAAGGGCGAATCCGCTGCCGTACTGGCGCGTCGGATCGAAGCGATGCCAGCACGCCATGACCGACGCGGTCGACGTCGGCTCGGAAAGGAATTTGGCTGTGGTGATCAGGTTTGACATAGGGTTACCAGTTGGTGCAGCGCGTGATCGTAACTCATACCCACGACGTTTGCAAGACCCGAGTGGATAAATATTCGCCTGGTTCACAGAGGTGCGCGCCGCACCAGTGAGACTGTCGAAACGTGTGGGCCACCAACGTCGGCCGGAGATCACAGAGGCCTGCAGGCGGCCGGCACCGGCGCCGGCCGCCCGATCGACTGGTTGCTCAGCTCGTCACGGGCCCGACCGGTATGGCTGAGGCGCTACCGGCCTGGCCCTCCTGGTCGGTGGCGGTGACTGAGACCGAGAGCTCGTGGCCCACGTCGGCGCTCGTCGGCGTATAGGAGGTGGCGGTTGCGCCCGTGATGATCACGCAGCCGGTGCCGGTGCTCGTGCACCGCAGCCATCTATAGCCGTAGCTCAAGGCGCTCGGACTGGTCCACGTTCCCGCCGTGGTGGTCAGTGTCTGACCCACCTTCGGCGTGCCTGAGATCGCGGGCCGCACGGTGTTGTGAGGGGGCAGTGCGACGACCCGCACGCGGTTGTTCTTCGCGTCGGCGATGAACAGGTCACCTCGGGCGTTGACCGCCACGCCCGATGGGAAGGTGAGCTGAGCGGCGGTGGACAGGCCGCGGTCGCCCAGGCCGGCTGTGCCGCCGCCGGCCACGGTGTAAATGTCGCCGCGTGTGGTCCCGCTCAGCCCGAGCGGGCACGAGGACGAGCACGATGCGTTGGCCACCAGTCGCACCCGGCCGCTGTTGGCATCGCCGATCAGCAGGTCTCCCTTGGCGTCGAGGGCCACGCCCGAGGTGAAGTTGGCCGACAGCCCGAGTAAGGCGGAGGTGGCCGGGCCGCCGTCGCCTACGCTGCTGCCGCCGCCGGCCACGGTGTAGATGTCGGCACGCGTGGTTGATGGCAATCCGAGCGCACAGGAGGAGGAGCAGGCGGCCGCAGCCACCAGTCGCACCCGGCCGTCATTGACGTCGGCGATTAGCAGATCACCCCTGGCGTTGAGTGCGACGCCCGCCGGAAGGGCGAGCTGGCCCGACCTGGCCGGGCCGCCATCACCCAGGCCACCGGACCCGCCGCCGGCCACCGTGTAGACGTCACCGATGGTGGTCGCGGGGAGGCCGAGCGGACACGAGGACGTGCACGACGACGCGGCCACCAGCCGCACACGATTATTCAGGGTGTCGCTGATGATCAGATCGCCCTTGGAGTCGACGGTGACGCCCTCCGGCTGGTTGAAATCGGCGGAGGTGGCACGGCCACCATCGCCCGAGTAGCTCGGGTTGCCGGTGCCGGCCACCGTGTAGATATCCCCTCTGGTGGTGGAAGGGAGGCCGAGCGGGCACCCGGAGGAGCAGGAGGCGGCGGCCACCATGCGCACCCGGGCGTTGTAGCTGTCGGCGATGAACAGGTTGCCCTTCGCGTCGACGGTGACGCCGTCTGGGTTCCAGATCGCGGCGGAGGTGGCGGGGCCACCGTCCCCCGAGTACCCGATGTTGCCGTTGCCGGCGACCGTGTAGATGTGGCCGATGACGGTGGATGCGAGCCCGAACGGACACGAGGTCGAGCACGAGGCCCCGGCGACCATGCGCACGCGGTTGTCGACGCTGTCGGCGATCAGCACGTCACTCTTGGAGTCGGTCGCGACGCCGCGGGGATCGCTCATTCCGGCCGCGCCGGCAGCTCCGGAGTCGCCCGAGTAGCCAGAGCTGCCGTTGCCGGCCACGACATACATCTGGCCGGCGGTGGTCGAGGGCAGACCGAACGGACACGCCGACGAGCAGGAGGCGCCGGCCACCATTCGTACGCTGGCGGAGCCGTTGTCGGCGATCAGCAGGTTGCCCTTGGAGTCGGCGGTCACGCCGGTCGGGAAGGCCGGATACCCCGCTGCCGTGTGGGCGACGGTGTAGATGTCCCCCGCTACGGTCGAGGGGAGGCCGAACGGGCAGGCCGAGGAGCAGGCTGAGGTGGCCACCATCCGCACCCGGGCGTTGTTGCTGTCGGCGATCAGCAGGTTGCCCTTCGCGTCCGCGCCCACCCCGTACGGGTCGCTGATCTCGGCGGAGGTGGCGCGTCCGCCGTCACCGGAGAAGCCAGCGGTGCCGTTGCCGGCCACCCGGTAGATGTGTCCCGCCGTCATCGAGGCGAGGCCCAGGGGGCATGCGGACGAGCACGAGGAGGCGGCCACGATCCGCACCAAGTTGCCGATGTTCTCGGCGATGAGCACGTCTCCGCGGGGATCCGTCGTGACGTCCACCGGGTAGTAGACGGCTGCCGCGGTGGCGAGTCCGCCGTCACCCGTGTAGCCGGTGTTGCCGTTACCGGCGACCAAGTAGATGTGGCCGGCGGTCAGGGAGGGCAGACCGAACGGGCACGATGATGCGCATGCGGACGCCGCGACGATGCGGACGCGGTTGTTGACGGCGTCGCCGATCAGCACATCCCCTCTCGCATCCGTGGCCACGCCCGTCGGACCGTGAAGCTCAGCCATGGTGGCCGGTCCGCCGTCACCCGAGTAGCCGGGGACCCCGTTACCCGCCACGGTGTAGATGTCCTTGGCCGTCATCGACGAGAGACCGAAGGGGCAGGCGGAGGTGCATGAGGACGCCGCCACCAGCCGCACGCGTTGGTTCGCCTCGTCCCCGATGATCTGGTCGCCGCGCGAGTCGATGGCGACTCCGGTCGGGTTGGAGAGGCCCGTGGT
>JAWWPY010000045.1:0-6603 GCA_033854735.1 Streptosporangiaceae bacterium
CGCCGTGGCCCACGGCGGCCAGGCCACGCTCGAATCCTGGCCCGGCCACGGCACCCGAGTGCGGATCTGGCTGCCCACCCCGGTCGCCGACCCCCGCCACAGCATGGAACCAAGCCATGATCACGAAGGATTCCCGCCATAGGGCGTTGCGTCAATACTGACATGGTGGGGCTTGCGGGTGTTCCCGGTCACTCAGGATGACCGCTACATCCTCATCCCGAGTGACCGGGAACAGCTGGGACGGGTGGGTTAGCGGGTCTGGTGGCTGGTTCATGCCGGGGCTGTCTCCGGGGCTCGTGTTGAGTCCGGCATACCGGGCAATCCGGCGGGCGATCATGCCGGGGGTTCGGCTGGGTCGCGGCTGAGGGTGGTGCGGAGGGTGTCGAGGTCGGCTGCGGTGATCAGGCGGGTGAGGCCGTGGTGGTGAGTGACCGCGACCCATGCTGTGCTGGGGTCGATGTGCTCGATGTGCCACGGGCCGCTGTAGTCGCGCTCGATGGCGGCGAGCTTGCTGGTGTCGTAGCCGTGTTCGAGCAGTTCGCGGAGGGCAGGCGCGGTCGTGGCGGTGACGATTACCGGGGGTGCGGGCGGGGGGCGGCGCTCTGCGGTGAGGCCGTGGGGGTCCTGGTGATGTCCCAGAGCGCCCCGTAGTCGCGGAGCAGGCTGGTCAGGCTCGCGGCGTCGGAGTCGGCTTCGGCGGCTGGGTTGGCCGGGTCGCTGGCTGGCAGGCCGCCTGGGATGGTGTCGGGCATTGTCGTTCCTCTGCTGAGGTGGCTGGCTGGTGGCTCGCGGTGATCCGGCGGGCTGCGCCGGCTGGGTCGCTGGCGTGGTGGATGGCGTAAAGGGGCCTGCTGGCGTGCGGGCGGTGGGCGGGCCACCAGTACAGGCCGTGGTGGTAGCCGATGTTCGGGCCGTGTGCGGGGTGGAGTATCCCGGTGCGGCCGGTGAGGGTCATCCCGGCGGTGATGATGCCGTGTGTGGCGAGGGCGTCGCGCAGGGCGTGAGTGCCTGGCTGGGGGTCATGGGTGCCGCGTGCGGGCGGACAGTTCGGCGTGCCGCATCCGGTCCAGTAGTTCGGTGGTGGCGGGGGCGGTGATGATGGTGCCGGGCGCGGCGGTGAAGCGGGGGAAGGCGAAGTACCGGCGGCTGTGGGTGCCCCAGATGATTGCCCATCGGGGGTTGCCGCATTCGATGCGCTCGGCGGTGTCGTGTTCCTGCGGGTCGCATAGCGCGCCGCTGGGGGTGTCGTGCGCGGCGGTCACATGCGCCGTCCGGAGGTGCGGGCAGCCCCGGCGTACAGGTCGCAGTCCGGCGGGGACGGGTCGCGGAGGTCGGGGTGCCATCGGGTGAGCGGCACGACGCCGGGTGCCAGCAGGGGCGACCCGGCGAACAGGCCGGTGACCTGAGCGAGGGTGCGGGGGGTGAGCGGTTGCGGCACGAGGGTGTTGTACGCGTCCACGCCTGCGGCGACCGTGGCGGGTGCGAAGTCAGCCGTCAGGTGTGAGATGGCGATGTAACTGCCGGGCGCTAATCCGCCGGCCAGGGCGGCCACGATGCCCGCCGGGCCGTCAGCGTCGGGCACGAAATGCAGCACCGCGAGCAGCAGCACAGCAGCGGGCCTGGCCAGGTTCAGGGTGCGGGCAGCTCCCCGCAGGATCGTGGCGGTGTCGTGCAGGTCGGTGTCGATGTAGTCGCAGGTTCCCTGGGGGGTGCTGGTGAGGAGGGCGCGGGCGTGCGCGAGGACGAGCGGGTCGTTGTCGATGTAGACGATGCGGGACGCGGGTGTGATCCGCTGCGCGACCTCGTGTGTGTTGTCGGGCGCGGGCAGGCCGGTGCCGATGTCGATGAACTGGCGGATGCCGCACTCAGCAGAAAGGAACCGCACGACGCGGGCGAGGAAATGGCGGTTGGCCCGCGCCCCGGCGACTACCTGCGGTCTGTGCCGGATCACCTCATCGGCGGCGTCACGGTCGGCGGCGTAGTTGTCTTTCCCGCCGAGCCAGGCGTTGTAGACACGGGCCGGATGCGGAACCGAGGGATCAAACCGGGAATCGGCTGTGCTGGGTGCGGTCTGGTTCCTCCCGGCGTGGCCGGTGTCCCAGGGCGGGCGGGCCATCATTCCTCCTGTGTCTGGGTGATCACGAGCAGTTGACACCTGGCGGGTAGTCCATCGCGATGACACTCGGAGACATCTTCAGACATCTAGCGACAGCTTTGGTGGCCGGAGATGGCCTTCTGTGGGAGGATCAGGGCATGGTCAACGAGCGGCTGCGACGGTGCATGCTGCGGGCTGGGCTGGGCACCGAGGCGCTGGCCGAGACGGCGGAGGTGTCCACGAAGACGGTTGAGCGGTGGTTGCGGGGTGTTGTTGTCCCGTACCCGCGCACCCGCTACCGGGTAGCGGCGATCCTGCGGGAGGACGAGAGCTATCTGTGGCCGGATGCAGTGGACCGTGGGGCGCTGGCCGGCGCGGAGATGGTCGCGACGTATCCGCGCCGTGCGGATGTGCCGGGTCATCTGTGGACGGAACTCCTGCGGCAGGCGGAGCGGAACGTTGACCTGCTGGCGTTCGCGGGCCTGTTCCTCACGGAGGAGCACCCGGACTGGACGCCGCTGCTGGTCGCCAGGGCGGAGGCTGGGGTGCGGGTCCGGCTGCTGCTGGGTGATCCGGGTGGCGGGAGCCTGGCGGCGCGTGATGGTGAGTACAGGATCAGTGGCGGGGTCGCTGGGCGGGTCCGCTCAGTCCTGTCCTACTACCGTCCGCTGGCCGGCCTGGCGGAGATCCGGTTGCACGACACACCGCTGTACAACTCGATCTACCGGTTCGATGACGAGATGCTGATCAACACGCATGTGTACGGGCTTCTGGCCGCGCACACGCCCGTGCTGCACCTGCGCCGGGTGGACGGGGCCTACTACGGGACCTACCTGGAGTCGTTCGAGCGGGTCTGGGGTTCAGCGCGCCCGCTGGGTGAAAGTGAGAATGAGGGCCGCGCACGATGAGCGGCAAGAAGCGCGGGAAGCCGAGCCGTGTGGATTACTGGCATGACCCGGACGCGCCTAAGCCCACCAGCCGTAAGCCGTCAGCGAGCGTGATGGTCCGTAACAGCGAGGGTGACCTGCTGCTCTTGCGCCGGCCTGATTCCGGGCGGTGGACCATCCCCACAGGCGGCCTGAAGAAGAACGAGACGCTGACCCGGTGCGCCATCCGCGAGTGCCGGGAGGAAACGGGCCTGGACATCGAGGTCATTTCCCTGGTCGGGGTGTTCAGCGATCCCGGCCATGTGATCGCCTACCGGGACGGCGAGGTGCGCCAGCCGGTGAATGCCTGCTTCGCAGGCCGGGTTATCGGCGGGAGCCTTGCCACGACCGATGAGGCGTCGGAGGTTGCCTGGGTGCCACCGGCCAGGCTTGATGACTACGACATCCACCCGTCGATCCGGCGGCGTATTGTTCACGGCCTTGAGGGTGGCGCTGTCCCCCACGTGGATTAGGCCTGCCCGCAGTTCGCCTTGGCTGCTCAGGTCTCCTTGTGGTTACCGTTGCGGGCATTTCTCTCGGGCTCGTGATCTCGAATCCTGGGTTTTCCCTGGTCAGGATGTATAAGTATGTGCAGGTGCGTGTGCGACAAGTGTCGGGCACGTGTGCTCGGTCATTCGTGCCATGCTCCGGTTACGGCAAGGCGGTGGGCCCACTGCGCTTCCCCGGGTCCTCCTGTCTTCTGCCGGTGGCAGATTACAAGCAAGGACTGGCACCGGTCGAGCATGACGGCTTTGCGATGGGACCACGGCGGGATTACCCCGCCGTAGGCGTCGAAGAACACGCCGAGCAGGCCCACGTGGCGGGGATGGTGCATGCGGAGGATCCACTCGCACCACGCCAGGTCCTCGACAGGATCTCCCGCGTGGGCCCACTCCCAGTCCAGGACCGCGGTGATCTCCAGGGTCGCCGGGTCGAGAAGAACGTTGTTGGGGCCATAGTCGCCGTGCACGAGCACTTCCCCGTCACCTGCGGGGCTGGGAAGCGCGGCGGTGATCTCGCCGGTGTCAATCTGGTGGATTCGCTGGAGCATGGTGCCGCAGGCCCGCAGTATGCCACTGCCGTGGCCGGCATCAAGCAGCTCTTGTCCGTGGATACCGCTGATGAACGTCATGGTCAGGCGCCCGTCGCCGGAATCCAGGATCTGCGGCACAGGGAGCTGGCCTTGCAGGGCGCGCAGCACGGCGTGCTCACGGTGGGACCGGATGATGGCGCCAGGTCCCTGGTAGCGCTTCACAACGGTAGCGCCGTCCCCGAGCGTGCGATTGGTGTAACTGTGCCGCAGGGGCCTCATGCGTTCATCCTTGTTGTCGCCGCGGCCCGCCCACTCGCCTGCCGCTGACGGGACTGGGTCGCTTGGCTGCTCTCTGGCCCACCATGCCCACCATGGCACGAGCGCGCGCGCGATGGCTGGGGTCTGCGCGGACGAGCGCGATCATGACAGTCACGGCGCGGCTGAACGCAGAGAGAGATAGAGATAGAGAGATAATCGCGAGGAAGCAAAAATACATCGCCTCATTCTGGCGATTCCCGCGGTCAGTGGCTGCTGTGTGGCTCTGCCAGCCTCCACGGCGTATTACCGTTCCGCTGCTTTGCTCCTCTGCCCGGCCAGTGGAGCGCGCTCGGCGCGCCAGTGACGGTGCCGGCTTTGCCGGTGCGGACTAGCTAGAGCCTGGTGGTTTGCCTGCTAGTGCTGCTACGGGCGGCCCTCAACTGTCCGCCGTGTCGCTCGCTCCTCTTCCTCTTTCGGCCAGCCAGCAAAACGGCCGTTCTTCAGCATAGGGCGGACCATCTCGCTGAGATCAATTCCGTCTAGCATCACGTTGACCTCGATGGGAACGGGCGGATCGCCGGGTTCGCGGAAGTACCGGCCGATGGCAGCCTCGTCTCCGGTTTTGAGATAAGTCACTTCGCACCATGGGCTGACGGTGTTCCTGGCACGCTCGGCGGTTCGGCGGTTCACCTTCGCGAGCAGCCCGAGGTGGTCTTCCCACCTCGCTGGCCGGATCTTTGATTGCGCGACCGCGAGCTTCGCATCTTCTCGGGTGATGTGAGGTTGGCCGCTGCCGATGGCCATGAACTTCGGCTCCGTTATCTCGGTAACCAGCAGCTTGAACTCGCGCCTCGGGTGCCACGAGGGGTCTACGTTGGCTATCTGGAGCAATCCGCGCCGCCCGTTGGCCTCAAGGATCCCGCCTATCATCACCAGGGGGGCCTGCCAGCCGCTGGACTTCCCGACATCCCGAGTCAGCCGGTCTCGCAGGTGCTCAAGCAGAGGCATGATGAACCTCGACTCGCCTCGGATTGTTTCCCGGATCCACTGAAGAGTGGGCGTGCCGTCGGGCATCTCAGCGCGTCCCGTGAACGCGAGCAGGATCTTGGGTCCTCCCCCGGGTGTCGGCCGGCAGTGAATCGCCAGTTGCTTTGACGCGTCGGGCTGGCGCACGCCCGCCTTGGTTACACGATGGTCGGCCGACTGCCAGATGCCCTCTGGGCGGACCAGCATCATCGCGAGGGTCATCAGCGCATTCTCGCATTTGGCCGATGGCCCCGCGGTCACGCCGGAACGGCCGGGCTGTCGTTGAAGCAGGGCTGCTGGCTCGCTGGTCCACGCTCCTGAGTGGCGCGCGCCCCCCAGGGCGCGGTGGGTCGTGTTTGTGCTGGGCGGCAGGTCCGTGCGGACGGGCGCCCGCGCGGGCGGGGATGGGTGGGTGGACCGGCCTCCTGTGTCGGTGTGGTTCCTCACCCAGGGGCCGCGCGGGGTGCGCCCTGGCGGGTTTTGCCCGCGCGGCCGGTGGTGGTCAACTGGTCATAGCTGTGCTGTCCATTCGATGATCATGCGGTCGGCCGGGCTGGCAGGGCCTGGTGTTTCCCCTTTGGCGCATCGCCCTATGCCGCCCCAAATCTTCATGATCATGGAAGGGTTTATGCCTGGGGGTCCGGGGTTGGCCTCCCGGGCTAGCAGACTGTGATTATGGAAGTCGACGCCTTGGCGCGGTTCGAGATGTTGCGCTCCGCACTTGGCAGGCAGCTGCTCGACGAGCTCGCCGACCAGGAGGTGACGCCGGACACGGCGCTGCGGTTGGGCACCGAGTTGCGCCGCCGGTACCCCGGGGACCTGGTCGCGGCGGGGATCGCCCAGCATGAGCTGCGCCTGCAGGCTCGCGCGAAATTCAGCCGGGCGATGCAGATGTTCTTCACCCGGCCGGGCCTGGAGCAGTCCTCGTCGGAGGTGGTGGCCCGCCATCGCGCGGCTCGCTACGCCTCGTTCGAGCGGGTGGCCGACTTGTGCTGCGGAATTGGCGGAGATCTGCTGGCGCTGGCCCAGGGCCGTTTGGTGCCGGCCCGCCCAGTGCCGATCCGTCCAGCGCCGGGCCGCCCAGTGCAGAACCGCCCAGGGCCTGGCCGCCGCGTGCTGGCCGTTGACCGCGACCTGCTGCACCTGCGGATGGCGGAAGCGAACGCCGGGGCCTACGGCGTGGAACACGGGGTCGCGACGTCGGCGTCCGATGTGCGGGACGCCGACCTGGCCGGGATCGAGGCGGTGTTCGTCGACCCAGCCCG
>JAWWPY010000046.1:0-5391 GCA_033854735.1 Streptosporangiaceae bacterium
CGCCACCCGGCCCTGCGCCACCTCCGCCACCACCGCCGTCCCGTGCCACCCATGCGCACACAAGGACCACACCGCCACCGTCCCCTGCCACCACGCAGCCTGACCCCGCCACCACGCAGCCTGACCACAGCCACCGCCACACACCCGGCCCGGACCCGCCAGGGGCCGGGCATTTCCATGACCGGACATGACGGCGCCGGTGCTCGGGGTCATCCTGACCTCAAGGAGCCGCTCAGGGCCGGTCGGCGGGCGATCCGGTCCCGGAGTTCAGCGGGATTTCCTGGCCGAATTGTCTGCGGCGGGCCAGCGCAGCGGCACCTTGCAGCTCGGCTTGATTTCCTAGCGTCCCCACCACCACCCGTAGCTGTGCCCCCACCGCAGGTGGGGCATAGCGATTCAGCATTTCCCTGATGCCGTCGATTACCGGGGCGCCCGCGTTTTGCAGAAGCCCGTCGAGAACAATGCCGTCGGGAGCCAGGTAGACGCAGAAATCGGCGAGAGAGCGCCCGATAGTCCGGCCCAGGTCGCGCAGCAACCGCAGGACGCCTGCGTCCCCGTCGGCGGCAAGTGACAGCACGTCCGCCATCGTGGCGGCACCGGGATGCACGGCCCGGATCAAGTCAACGAGCTGCAGAGTGCTCGCTGTCGTCGCGAGACAGCCGCGGCCGCCGCAGCCACACACGGCGCCGTCGTCCTCAACATGTATGTGAGCCAGCTCGCCGGCCAGGCCATTGGTGCCGCGATGCAGCCGTCCGTCCAGGATGAGACCGGCGCCGATACCCTGGACTATCTTGATGTAGATGAAGCTGGTCAGGCCCGCGGCCGCGCCATACTCGGCCTCGCCGAGCGCTCCGAGGTTGGCATCGTTCTCGAGCCACGCCGGAACGCCGAGCCGCTGACTGAGGTCAATCGACGGATCAGTATGAATCCACGTCGGCACCGGCCGAAGCCGCAGGCGCAATCGCTCCGAACCGGCCTCGCTGGGCGCTGGCCCCCCCAGGCCGCGCCCGGGAACGACGGGCAGGGGTACCCCGACGACAGCGCACGTCAGGGTGTCTCGGGTGCAGGAAATCTCGCGGAGTGCCTGATCGAGCAGCGCGAGGCCGGGCTCGACAATCCCGTCCGCGAGATCATGAACATGGGCGTCGGCCGCCCGGCGTCCATGCACCGTGCCGTCGAAGCCCAGCACGCCGGCCTCCAGCGTGCCGTGCGTCAGCGTGATGGCTCCGACGAAGCCGGAGGGGGCCGCGAGCGCCAGTAGCTTCGGCGGCCTTCCCGTCCTGGTCCCCGCCGCCGCGGGTATCGGCCGCTCCACCACGATGCCGGAGCGCTGAAGCCGCGTCACCGCGTCGGTGATCGTGCTGCGCGGCAAACCGGACAGCCGCGCGAGCTGGCTGCGGCGGAGTTCGCCGTGCTGGCGAAGTATGGCGAGCAGCTGACGGTCACCTGGGCGCAGGGGAAACGGGTCTCCCACACCGGCAACATAGCGGACTCCGGGCTCTTTATACCGGAAATCGGCTAAATATAGGTAAGTATTGACGCCTTAGGCCGGGCTAGCTTCACTGTCAGGTGTTAGTTACCTTCCAGCCACCATGTTCTGCCGGAAATCGGCTGAACGTGACTTGCTGATCAGCGGAGCGGGCAATGATCACAGTCATCGGTGAGGCACTCATCGACCTGGTCCCCACACCGGACAGCACCACGCTGAGAGCTGTTCCAGGCGGAACCGCCCTCAACGTTGCGGTAGGAGCGGCGCGGCTCGGCCACCCGACCGCGCTGATGGCCCGGCTGTCCAGTGACTATTTCGGCCAGATCCTGCGCCGTCACGCTGCCCGCAACGGCGTCGATCTGGGTGCGGCAGCGGAAGCTGACGAGCCCACCACGCTCGCCGCCGCCACACCCGCCGCCACACCCGGCGCGGCGTCTCGCACCCGCGCCAGGCTTTACCTTCAGGGCACCGCTGACTGGCAATGGAGCGCGGCTGAGCTGGCGCGGATCCCCGTCGCCACCACCATCCTTCACCTTGGGTCCCTGGCCTGCTGCGTCGCGCCGGGCGCGGCCCGCATCCTCAAGGCCGCGGCCATCCAGCGCCGCAACGGAGCGCTTGTCTGCCTCGACCCGGACGTGTGCCCGGACGTGCTGGGGACGCCCGCACGAGGCCGCCTGCTCGTCGAGCGGATGGTCATGTCGGCCGACGTGGTCAAGGCCAGCACCGAAGACATCGCCTGGCTGTACCCGGGCCGCGCGCTGGAAGACGCGGCCGCCCACTGGCTTCGCCTCGGCCCCGAACTCGTCGTGATCACCTGCGGTGGTGACGGTGCCATGGCCCTCCGCGGCACCCGGACCGTGCTGCACCGGCCGGCTTATCCCGCGCGGGTCGTGGACACCAGCGGCGCCGGCGACGCCTTCACCGCTGCCCTCCTCGGAGGCCTGGGCCAACTGAGCCAGGCCAGCGCGGGCCTCCGGGCGCTTTCTGGCCAGGACCTCGCCAGACTGCTTGACATATGCGCGGTTGCGGCCGGCCTGACCTGCGAGCGCACGGGCACCGACCTACCGACCAGGACCGAGCTGAGACACGCGCTGCGCTCGCACTCCGGGGCCGAGATCGTATGCAGGCCGCGGATCCTGGCGTCGGCATCAGGTCCCTGCCTGTTAACAGAACATTAATGGGGTGGCCAAAACGTTTCCGTTTCATTAATGGACCCGGCGTTACGTTGCGGCTTATTGGGGTTCGTCAGCCTGGCGGAAGGATGCCCGTGCGTAACCATAGTTACACCAGCCGTCAATATCGGAGGCTTGGACGTCTTCTGCTAAAGCTCCCGACGACGGCAGTCGCGGCGGCGGTGGCCATTCTCCTGCCGGCCATGTTCGCATCTCCGGCTGGAGCGAGCACCTCCGCTACCCCGCGACCGGCCCAGCCGGCCACGGTCGCCGCAGACTCAGCCGCGGCAGCAGCCAGCAACGGGGGAAGCAGCACGCCATCAGACGTCCCGTACTCGCTGCCCGTGCGCCTGCCCGCGACGTCGAGTTCCCCGCCGGTCGCCGCGGATGCTCCGTACACTCCGGCGGTGCTGAACCTGATCGCGCAGCTGGAGCCCAGCAATCCGCCCACTGAGGCCGAGCTGGCCAACGCGAGCATCCTGTTCCACGGCGGGACGAACACTACCTGCAACAACGTAGGCCCGACGGCTGCTCCCCGTGGTACGACGCCGAGCATCATGCCGCCCTGCTGGACCGACGCGCAGGGGGTCAACACGTTCTCGGGCCCGAACGCGGAGAACACCACCGGTCCGACGACCCTGATGAACCTGGCGTCCTCGTTCGATCGCAGCCTGGCGGGCGTGTGGGGGCAGACCGAGGGCGCCGAGGCACGTGAGCTGATGGTGACCGGGCTGTTCGGGCCGCAGACCGACATCGACCGGCTGCCGAACTGGGGCCGTAACCTGACGACCACGGGCGAGGATCCCTACCTGAGCGGCCAGTCAGTCGCGGCGCAGATCAATGGAATTCAGGGCGCAGGCGCCCTGTCGCAGATGAAGCACTTCGCGGTCTACAACGGCCAGAACCAGAACACCAACACGCAGATCTCTGACCAGGCCCTGCACCAGATCTACCTGACCCCGTATGAAGCTGGCTTCGTGAACGCCCGGGCCGCGGCCACCATGTGCTCCTATCAGATCTGGCAGGACACTTCGACGACGCTGCCGGCCTCGGTCTCGTCGCTGAGCAGCACCGCGGCCCTGAGCCCGTACGCCACCGGCCAGAGCCCGCAGACCTGGCCGCTGAACGAATCGCACTACTCCTGCGAGCAGCCGCTGACGCTGACCTACGCGCTGCGGGACTTGTGGGGCTCGCAGGCCATGGTCGGCTCCGACTACCCGGCGACGCACAGCACCTCGGCCATCTTCCAGGGCGAGGCTCAGGAGCAGCCGACGGCCAGCGGGTACTTCAGCGACAGCAACAGCCTCAGCACCACATCCAGCGGCGGCTTCGGGGGCCCGCCATCCGCGTTCGACCCCACCGGTGACACCTGCGCCGACGCCTCGGGCAACGCAGAGTCCTGCGCGACACCCGGCGCCGTACATGTGGCTGGCGTGCCCGGGCCGGGCTGCCCCGCGACCGGCTGCACGCTGGTGCAGGCCGTGGCCAACGGCTCGGTCCCGCTGTCGGTGTTCAACCAGGCGCTGGCGGCCATGCTGTACCAGGAGCAGCGTTTCGGGATGCTCGGCTGCGACCAGGCTCCCGTCGCCGCGACGTGCACCAACCCCGGCGGTATCAACGGCGACCGGACCGGTAACGCGCTGCTGCCGGCCGGGCCCAGCCACGGTGCCACACCCGCCGACGTCGGCACGAAGAATGGTGACGCCGCGGTCGTGGAGAAGATGTCGGAGGAAGGGGCGGTGCTGCTGAAGAACGAGAAGAGCGCCCTGCCGATCAGCCGGAGCGACCTCAGCGGCGGGGTTCTGGTTACCGGCCCTGGGGCCGAGTACACGATCGCTGACCCGACCGGTGAGGCGTCCGTCGGCTACGCCGACCGGGACGCGATCAGCCCGCTGGAGCAGCTGAAGGCGTTCAGCGGGGATCCCGGCGCGTTCAGTTACGTGCCGGCGAACGCCCCGTCGGGCGAGCCGGTGCCGTCCTCGGCGCTGTCCGACTCGGCCACGTCGGTAACCGGCCACCTGGATCGCACCACCGGACCCGGGTCGCCGGGAACCGACTCCTCGATCGACTTCACCACCGCCTCCGGCCACGGCCAGCTCGCAGCCGGCAACTACACATGGACCGGCGACGTGTACGTGCCGGCCACGGACACCTACACCTTCCGGGTCCAGTTCAGCAGCGGCGTGCCCGCCTCCGGCGTGACCTTCGCGCTGGACGGCGCGGCCCAGACGCTGAGCGCCCCGGCCGATGTGTACGGGAGGGGTGTCACCGGCGCGCACAGCGCCGCGCTGCCCGGCACGCCCACCGACACCGGCTACACCGAACCCGGCCTCACCAACGAGGCGACCTCGGCCAGCACGCTCAGCGGAGGGACCTACCACCAGGTCACGATCACCTTCGGCAACACCACCGGCGGCCCGGCCAGCTTCCGCTTCGCCTACTCCCGGGACAGCGGCGACATCGCCGACGCGGCAGCGGCCGCGAAGGGCAAGAAGCTGGCGGTCGTGTTCCTCAACGACAACGGCGCCACCACCACGATGCCCAACCCATACGGGTCAACGCCGGCGACGATCTCGGCCCCCGAATCGCTGACCGCGGCCAGCACCCAACTGGTCGAGGCGGTCGCGGCGGCCAACCCGAACACGGTGGTGGTGCTCAACACCACCAATCCGGTACTGATGCCCTGGGTAGGCAGCGTGAAGTCCATCCTGGAGATGTGGTTCTCCGGCC
>JAWWPY010000047.1:0-6158 GCA_033854735.1 Streptosporangiaceae bacterium
GTGGTTGCCAGCCCGCAGCCCAGCGAGGCCGCGGTGAACACCGCCAGGCCGGCCATCAGGATGCGGCGGCGCCCGAGCAGGTCCGCGGCGCGGCCGCCGAGCAGCAGGAAACCGCCGAAGGTGAGCGAGTAGCCGGTGACGACCCACTGCAGGGCCGATTCCGGCATGTGCAGCTTGCGGCCGATGGTCGGCAATGCGACGTTGACGATCGCGAGGTCCGCGACCGTCATGAAGAACGAAACAGCCAGCACCGCGAACGCGCGCCAGCGACGAACCTGATGCCCGCTCTGGCCCACGGCCGCGGCGGCAGATATCTGGGACATGTAAGTTTCTCCGTTCAGTGCTGCACTGGGCTGAGGCCGGTGGCGATCGACGGCAGGGCGACGTTGACCACGAACAGGTCGAGGCTGGAAAGGACCACCCCGAGCGAGACGATCGCCAGTATCCAGCCTGGTTTGGCCGCCCCGCGGGCGGCCTGGGTTGCGGTTGCCATGTCCGGCCTCTCTCTGTCGCGTGGAGTCGTCTGGCGAACGGGTCGACGCGCCTCGTCGTCCAGCAACATCGGGGTTCTCCGGACCGGCCCTATTACTTGGCGACCTCCGGCTGAATGGTGCCGACGCCGTTGGCCAGCTAGCCCCGTAATTCGCACGTGGATATAGATCAACTTCGCGGGGGGCCTGGGCCTGGTGTTATGGCGGGCGGGCCGGGTCCACGCCGAGAAGTTCCAGCAGCCGGGCCTGGACTGGGGGTGGGCCTGGTGATCTGCGTTGGCGTGGTGGCGGTCGCCGGGATCAGGCGCAGGCTGGGCGCTGGCAGTCGGCGGCCTCAGCATGCGCCGCTCAGGCCGCCACCGGCCTGTAGCTGAGGATGACGACGCCTGTCCGCAGGGTCCTCGTCCCGACGAGCGTCAGCGTCGTTCCCTTCCCCTCCCGGAAGAGCACCGCTCCGTGGCCCACGAGGAGGGGGTGGATGGCGAACTGAAGCTCGTCCAGCAGGTTATGCGCGAGCAGGGTCTCGCCGAGCGGGCCGTGGCCGTACATCACCAGGTCCTGGCCGTCCTGCTGCTTGAGCTTTGCCACCTCAGCCGCGACATTGCCCCTGACGATGGTCGAGTTGGCCCAGTCGGCTCTTTCCAGGGTTGACGAGAAGACGTACTTGCCGATGCTGTTCATCCGGTCCGGGTAGGGGCCGCTGAGATTGGGCCAGGTCTGCGAGAAGATCTCGTAGGTGTGCTTGCCCATCAGCATGGCGTCGCTCGCCTTCAGCTGCTCGAGCGCTTTCTCCTGGGCCTCGCTGTCGAAGTACTCCGAGGCCCAGGCTGCTGGCTCGCCGATGACGCCGTCGAGTGCCACGAGGGTGGATTCGATGAGTCTGCGCATGACTGCCTCCAGTAGTCATTGCCAGGTTGGCCCGCCGGCCAGGGATCGTCCCTGCTGGTGTGGCGACGAGCGCAGCCAGTGGTCAGGCGGCGAGCCCGCCGTCGATGGTGATCGCGGTGCCCGTGACATAGCGGCCACCGTCGCCAGCCAGGAAGGCGACCAGGGCGGCGATGTCTTCGGCGCGGCCGTAGTGACCGAGGCTCGTGACGCTGCGCAGGAAGTCACCAGCTGGACCGTTCTCTGGGTTCATGTCGGTGTCGATCGGGCCGGCCTGGACGAGAGTCGCCCTGATGCCCCGCGAGCCGAGGTCACGGGCCAGGCCTTTGGTGAGACCGCCGAGCGCGGATTTGGACATCGAATAGAGGGTGAGGGTAGGTCCGGGGACGCGGTCAGCAAGCGCGGAGCCGATGTTGATGATCCGGCCGCCGTCGCTCATGTAGCGGGCGGCCTGCTGGGAGGCGAGGAAGACTGCTTTGACGTCGATGGCGAGGATGCGGTCGAGGTCCTCCATCGTCGTGTCCTCCAGCGGCCCGCCGGTGAAGATGCCGGCGTTGTTGACCAGGATGTCGAGGCGTCCCAGTTGCCGCACGGTTTGCTTGACCGCGTCGGCAGCGGCGCCGGGATCAGCGTGGTCGGCCCGAATGATTACTGCGCGGCCTCCTTTGTCTTCGATCTGCTGGGCGACGGCCCGCGCCTTGTCGGCGGCACTCGCATAGGTGAGCGCAATATCCGCCCCGTCCTGGGCCAGCCGCTGGGCGATCGCAGCCCCGATTCCGCGGCTGCCGCCAGTCACCAGTGCCACCTTGCCTGCAAGCTCCATCATCTGCTCCTCTTTGGCTTGTGTCGGAACTGCCGGGTTCCGCACGATCTGGCTGTCGAACACGTTCGCCGTGCCCGGCGGCCCTCATCTAGACCGACGGAGCGCCCCTGGCGATTTGGACAACGGCCGCCAAAGCGGCGGGCGGGCTGGCTGCTTACCGGCCCCGGGGATCGGACACCACCCGCTCAGGTGGCTTCCGGATGAGACAGTCGAACGACCGGGCCGAGGCGTCCGGGCGCCGCGTGGATGTGTCCAAATCGCGAGAGGTGCTGCGTCGTAGTGGTAACGGCCGTGTCTGGTGCGGCGAGGATGAGCGAGGAGGCGTTATGTCGCAGTACATGCTGCTGCTCTACTCCACCGATCCCACCCCGGAGGAAAGCGAGGAGAGATGGACGGAGATGCCCCTCTGGAGGGAGGTGACCGAAAGCCTCCGCGAAAGCGGGCTGCTGGTTTCGAACGGCGCTCTGCACCGGGTCGACACGGCCACGACGCTGCGCGTGCGCGACGGTGAGGTCGAGCTGACCGATGGGCCGTTCGCAGTCACCAAGGAGGTGCTGGCTGGCTACTATGTGCTCGAGTGCGCCGACCTCGACGAGGCGCTCAAGCATGCCGCACGCCTGCCCTCGGCGCGTTATGGGTCGGTCGAGGTGCGGCCGATCGTCGATCTCAGTGGCGATACCGGCCCCCGATGAGGCGGCTCAAGAGCGGGCGTGAGCGGCCGCGGCGATCGGCGGTCTGGAATGGATGACCGGGTCGCCGCCGCGGTGACGCGGGCGTTTCGCGACGAGCGGGGGGCGGTCCTCGCGACGCTGATCCGGCGCGTCGGTGATTTCCAGCTGGCGGAAGATGCCGTGCAGGATGCGTTCGCGGATGCCGTCGCGGCGTGGCCGCGCGATGGTGTGCCGGCGAACCCGGGAGCCTGGATCACGGTCGCGGCGCGGAGGCGTGCGATCGACCGCCTCCGCCGCGATCGTTCGCTGGCCGACCGCGCAGAGCGCCTCGGCGAACTTATCAGCCTCGACCGGGAGGAGGGGCCGCCGATGAACGAGGACAGCGCGGTCGCCGACGATCAGCTGCGGCTGATTTTCACCTGCTGCCACCCGGCACTCGATCTCCACGCGCGGGTGGCGCTGACGCTGCGGACGCTGGGCGGTCTGACGACCGGGGAGATCGCCCGTGGGTTCCTGGTCAGCGAGCCGACGATGGGCAAGCGCATCGTCCGCGCGAAGCGGAAGATCGCCGACGCCCACATCCCCTATCGGATTCCCGCCGACGACGAGCTTCCCGACCGTCTCAACGGCGTGCTGCGCGTCGTCTACTTGATCTTCAACGAGGGTTACTCGGCGACCGAGGGTGAGCGCCTGGTGCGTGGCGAGCTGTGCAGCCAGGCGATCCGTCTCGGGCGGCTGCTGTGCGAACTGATGCCCGACGACGCCGAGGTGTGGGGGCTGCTGTCGCTGATGCTGCTGCATGACGCCCGCCGCTCGGCACGCGTCGACGCGCGCGGCGGATACGTGATGCTCGACGACCAGGACCGCTCGCTCTGGGATCAAACCCTCATCCGGCAGGGGCTGGAGGCGCTTGTCCGCGCGCTCCGGCTGCGCCGGCCGGGCCAGTACCAGCTGCAAGCCGCGATCACCGCCCTGCACATCCAGGCCTCCGACGCGGAGGCGACCGATTGGCGGCAGATCGCCGACCTCTACGGCACGCTGGCCGGACTCAGCCCGTCGCCGGTTGTCGAGCTGAACCGCGCCACCGCGGTCGGCTTCGCCGACGGGCCGGAGGCCGGGCTTGAGCTGCTCAGGCCCCTGCTCGGGGATCCGGCGCTGGAGCGCTACCAGCCCCTGCACGCCGCTCACGCCGAGCTGCTGAGGCGCGCTGGCGACCTCGCCGGAGCGGCACGGGCCTACGGGCAGGCGATCGCACTGAGCGCAAACGACGTCGAGCGCGCTGAGCTTGAGCGCCGGCTCCGGACGCTGCCCGCCGTCTGACCGCCACCCAGGCCGGCGGGGGGGTTTCGCTGCCGGACCGGGGCCTGTCAAATCGGCGGCTTGCTTCGTCGTCTAACTAAACGGAGCCGACGGTGGGCGGCGAAGCCGACGGGGAGGAAGCGATGTCGAACACCGTGCAGACGGATCAGGCGGGGGCGCGCCCGGGCCCTGCGGGCACGAGGTCGGCGCAAGGGTGGGTACTGGCGCTGACGTCGCTAGCGTCGTTCATGGTGATCCTCGACATGCTGGTCGTGGCCACCGCGCTGACGGCTATCCGGCGCGACCTGGGTACTTCCCTCGAAGAGCTGGAGTGGACCGTCAACGCGTACACGCTGAGCTTCACCGTGCTGCTGATGACCGCCGCGGCGCTCGGTAACCGGTTCGGCCGCCGGGTGTTGGCGGTGGGCTGGGCTTGTTCGCGATCTCCTCGGCCGGGTGCGCGCTTGCCCCCAGCGTGGGTGCGCTGATCGCTGCACGCGCTGTGCAGGGCGCCGGCGCCGCGGCAGCGATCGCCGGCTATGCGGGCAGGCTCGGCCAGGACGCGCTGCGGCTGTTCGGGGCCCGCTGGCCGGCCCGGGTCGGCGGCTATGTTCCGCCGTCAGAGCCGGGTTTCCGCCGGTTCTTGCATGCGCTGCCCGACGGCGCGCTGGCGCGCGCGGTCGGCAGTTGGCCGGCCAGGCCGCTGCCGGGCCTTGACCAGCAACTGGTCGGCCATTGGCGTTAGCGAGTCGGCGCGGGCGGAGCTACCGCCATCCAGCGTTCGATGGGGGTGGGCTTGGTCCGCTACTTGAAGATGCGGTCCACGGTGGCGGCCTGTTCGGCGCTGCCAGCGCGGAAGTACCGAGCGGCGGTCCCGATGGAGGCCTGGCCGAGGAGCGCCTGGACCTGGGCGGGGTCGGTGCCGCCGACCTGGTCGCGAACGGCGGCAAACTCCCGGACGGGATTCCCGAGACGGCATGCAACCAGCTGGCGCGACCCTGCGCCGAGACGCTGATGGACTGATCGCGATCATGACCACCGACGGATCCCTATGGCCGCCAATACTCTTTCGAGATCCGAACGACCACCGACGGTAACCCAGCGGTTCTCGGATCGCTATCGCCACTGGCAGTTCCGTTGTTGCTCAAGCCCCTACGCCGGGGTCCTAGGCCAGTGCGGGTGCCGGGGACCACAGACCGTCGATCGCTTGCTCGGCCGCCGCAAGGCTCTTGGCGGCCAGCGGGATCAGGTCGGCCATGGCCGGCGTTACCTCGGCAAGTGTGAGCTCGGCGGTGATGAAGCGCGGCTCCAGGCCCGTGGACAAGATGGCGTGCGGTAGCCACGGCTCGGCGTGGTCCCAGCCTTCGCGTGGCGTGCCCTCGCCGTAGCCGCCGCCCCGGCTGGCGAGCACCACGAAGTCGCGGCCGCCGAGCAGGCCGGCGTGGGTCTCGGGGTCGATGGACAGCCCGGGGGCGATGAGGTAGTCGACCCAGGACTTGACGCTGCTGGGTGCGCCGAAGTTATACAGCGGAAGGCCCAGCACGATCGTGTCCGCTTCCTTGATCTCGCTGACCAGCTCTTCGGTCAGCGCCCAGGACCCGGCTTGGGCCGCGGTGTGCTGGTCGCGCGGCAGTATCCGGGCCAGCCCGCCGGCCGCATCAAGGTGCGGCAGGGGATCGCGGCCGAGGTCCCGGTAGGTGACGGTGCCGCCGGGATGCGCCGCGCGCCAGGCGTTGGCTGCCCGGGCGCTGAGTTTGCGACTGATGGAACGATCGCCCTGGATGCTGGAGTCGATGTGCAGCAGATGGGCCATGTCGCTGCTCCATTTCGTTTGTGTAGGACAAGTCGTTTATAGCACATAGATAATATGTTGGGCTCGGGTAGACTGAGGGCATGGCTTCTTCGCCGGTCAACCAGCCGGTGCACCGCTCGGGTGCGTTGCTCGATCACCTTGCGCGGCGGATGCGCCTGCGGGGGGAATCGGTGCTG
>JAWWPY010000048.1:0-7898 GCA_033854735.1 Streptosporangiaceae bacterium
TCACGCCGCTGGTGCACGATGGACGGCTGCGGCGCGCATGCCAAGGCCCGCCGTCTCACCGAACGCACTCAGTAGAGCCGATGAGCCAGCACCCCCGATCGCGGCGCCAGCTCAGGGCAGGCGCGCCTCGACGCTGGCTTAACGCTCGAGCGGTTCACCGAAGGCGGTGAACCAACGCCCGTCGTGCTGGCCGTCAAGGCACGCAAACACCCATGACCAGATCCACACGAATGGCCAGAGTCGACAAGGCCCGCCTCGCACCGTCGGGCTCACGGAACGCGGCATGTGCGGTGTTGCCCGAGTAACGGTCCCAGGAGCAAGCTCGGCTGCCGCGGACGTCTATTGGGCCTGGCCGGCCCGTGGGTGCTTCCTGCTTGCTCTCTGCCGACTGCAGAGGCTCTGCACGACCGGTAGCCGGGTCCGGGATCCTCGAAGAAGTAGAGCAGGCAGACAGGTTTCGCTCTGGCGGTGGCGACCTCAAGTTCATCGGATACCTCGCCAGCATCACCGCTCCTTGACCCTGAACAGGCTTCCGCACCGTCCGGCATGACCGAGTGTTGGATACAGCCATTGGTTGCTGCGGGAGTATTTCCCTAAAGGCACAGATATCACTGATAATGCTCACTATCTTAAGGCCGTGGTTAGCGGGAAGGGTGACCAGTCCTCGCGCTACCCTCCGATTCAGGGTGCCAGCGGAAGCGTTCGCGAAACTCTTCCCCGCTGATAATCCCGGGGATAACATCAGCCCAGTTCATTCCACCGCTGAGACAAGCGAAAGCCGCGGGCTGGGCGGGTGCTCCGACGGAGGCATAACGTGTGTTTCCGCCGTTTACTGTGGGCCGAGGCTGAGATTAACCATAAACTAGGAGAATCAGTGCCAAGCCAGCACAATCCGCAAGCGATGGCGGACCTCTTCGCCCAGCACATGGACGCGGAACTCGCCGGGGACCTTGAGACAACGCTGGCGACGATGACGGACAACCCTCACCTCGTCAACGTACCTTCCATGGTCGGAGGCGCCGGCCGCGAAGAGGTCCGGGCATTCTACGCCGACCATCTGGTCGGAAAGTTCTTCCCACCCGACGTCGAGTTCACCGAAGTGTCACGGACCCTCGGGGATGGGCGGCTCGTCGACGAGCTCATCATCTCCTTCACCCACACCCAGGAGATCGAGTGGATGCTCCCCGGCGTCGCCCCCACGGGCCGGCCGGTCTCCGTGGCCTTTGTCGTCATTGTCGGGGTGGAGAACGGGAAGATCTCCTACGAGCACATCTACTGGGACCAGGCCACAGTCCTCGTCCAGTTGGGCCTGCTCGACCCGGTGGGCCTTCCCGTCGCCGGCCGGGAGGCAGCGGCCAAGATCCTCGACCCGGCCATCCCCTGCCCGCACTTCTGACTCATGCCGGAAGTCACGTGCTTCCATCACCGGCGATGACGATCCGATGAGTATGGAATTCGATGAGCTGGTACAGAATCGATCCCGTGAGGTGCCTGCCGCAAGCAGGGCAGTGGACTTGACCTCGTGATTCATGCATGCGGCTTCCGTCAGCAGGGCAGTACCACTCCCCGCCCCAGCGCACGGAGGACTCGGTCGCGGCAACCGGGTCGCTGTCGGCGACAGCGCGAAGGGCATTGTGTGCGACCTGCGACAGTTCCATCGCGCCGTAACCGCACACAGATGTCAGTGGTCCTTCGGCCATCAGGCGTCCGCAGCGTGGGCAGTGCACGCGCCGACGATAGCGCAGGGGCCGCCGTGGATACGGGCTACAGCCCGGGCGGTGCCGCCGCGGCGGTTTCCTGGGAGCGAGGCGGATTCCTGGGCTTGGTCCTATGCCGGGTGCTGTGGTTGCTGGGCCTCGACGCGTCGCTTGAGGGCTTCGACGTTGGCTGGCATTTCCTTTTGTGCCTGGCGGCGGACGATGAGCGGGACGAGCAGCTTGCCGATGCCGTGCCCGTCGAAGTCGACCGTGATGGTCAGCCGGGACCTGGTTTCGGTCAGGGGTTCCACGGTGACGTCAACGGTGGCGCGGACGGGTCCGTCGATGCCCTGCACGCCCCATGTCCTGGGTGCGTCGATGTGGGTGAGCTCGGAGGTGACGGCCCGGCTGGCTCCGCCGATGCGCCGGGTGGTCAGGCACTTCGTGCCTACCTGCGCGGGGCCGGGCGGGTCCAGGTGGCCGCCGGTGACGCCCTGCTGCCATTCGTGGAAGCGTGCGGGGTCGGTGGCGTAGGCGAACACCGCTGCTGCGGGCCGGTCCACCACTGTGCTGGCGATGGCCGGTGCCATGTCAGCGGCCCTCGAGCAGGGCGGCGTACCGGGCCAGGTAGAGCGGCCATCCCTGGTCGCCGTCGACGCCGTCGCTGACCGACTGCCAGCCGGGACCGTGCCGGCCGAGGTGGCGGTGCTCCAGTTCGACCCGGGTGCGGTCCGGTCCCTCGGCCACGAACCGGACCTCGACCTCGCTGGTCAGCTCCGGGTCGGTCTCGACCTGCCAGTGCGGGCTGATGTCCCAGCTGAACACCACGCGGGCTGGTGGCTCGTAGGCCAGGATCCGCGCCCACCGGCACTCGCTGCCGTCGACGGCGCGGTCGTAGATGTGCCCGCCGGCGTGGGGTTCGAAGACTGTCTCGGCGATCGGTGCCGCGAGCAGGTTGTGCTCCGGCGGCTTGAAGTCGCCGAACCTCTCGGTGAACGCGGCGAAGGCCTGCTCGGCAGGGGCGTTGACCACCACCTGCTTGCGGACAACGGGGACCTCGGTCCGGGTCATGGACTCTCCTTGGTCGTTTGTTCGGCAACATCCACGTAGCTGGCCAGAGCCCTCTGCCAGAAGGCGTCGAGCTGATCGCGCAACGCGGCCACCGCCACCGGATTGAGCCGGTAGACACGCCTGGTGCCGGCCGCGCGCTCACTGACCAGGCCGGCGTCCTTGAGAACCTTGAGGTGCTGGGAGACCGCCGACCGGCTGACCGGCAGCCCCGCGGCCAGTGCTCCTACCGCCTGCGGCCCGTCGGCCAGGCGGCTGACGATGGCGCGCCGGGTGCCGTCCGCCAGCACGCTCCAGCCGTCGCTTGCTCGGTCAGGATCCACTAACGGTTAGTTTTGCCTAACGGAGTGGTGGGCGTCAAGGCCCGGCACGGGGTGGGCTCACGAAATCACCGCGGGCGCCACGGGTCACAGCCCGGGAGCCAGGCCCAACGCGCGGCGGCCATCGCGGCTCGCTGTCCCGCGAAAGCTGGCCGGTGGAATTAGCCTTCGCTCTTCAGTTTCCGCCAGCCACCCGCTCGGTTGTTGGCGATGATGTGCTTGAACATGGTGCTCAGGGCGGCCGCGTTGATGGGCTCGCCCGGGCGGACGGCCATGGTGCGGGCGGTCTGGTTGCCGTGGCCGCCGGTAATGATCCCCTCGGGATCAGGGACGATGGCACCGTCGTAGAGGAACACGTTGACGTGCTCCTTGGCCGCCAGCAGCGCGCAGATGTTGCCCTGCAGGACGAAGTACGGCTGGCGGGTGCGCTTGATGGTTTCGGACACCTCCGGGTCAGCGCCATGGACCAGGTCCCGGACCTCGCGGCAGATCGCCTGCTGCCAATCGGGCAGGGCATCGATATAGGCATCAACGCGCGGGTCAGCGGCATATGTCATGGCGCCCCAGTTTGCAGGCCGTCCCATGACCAGCGCGGCATGGCCAAGCCTGCCGGAACTATCGCATCGTGGGGCGAGTAGACCAGCACGTCGTCAACCGCCCACTGCATGTAGGCGCGAAGCACGGCGCGAAACTCGGGGTCCTCGGGCAATCCGGCGTCGTCGGCGGCGCGGACGAAGCAGTCCACGAATCGCCGGCCCAGATCGCTCATGTCTCCGTTGCCTGCGTGCATGTGCTGCAGCCCGCTCTGGTCGCCGCACGTTTGCGAGTACTGCGGCGGTCCGCCCATGACCTCGGCCCAGTAGGCGGCCAGCCGTTCAACGTGCTGCGGGTGCTGGCCGGGATGTGAGAACGGGTGGTTCAGTTCGGGGTCGCTCAGGCACCTCGCGTGGTGCGCAGTGGCCAGGGCGAGGAAAGCGGGCTCGCCTCCGGCGAACTCGAATAGCGTGGGACGCACAACACGAGCATGGCATAGCGAACTCGCCAGCCGCCAGGCACACGCCGCGCTGTGACACACTGGGCGGCATGAGCCTCGGGCCGCGTTTTGAGCCCGGCTCTCCTGGAACCCGCAATTCATGAGTGCGGGCAGTAACCGGCGGGCGGCGCGCGGTGCCGATGATGCGCTTATCCGCAGGGCCAGGAACGCTGTCTACGCCGTATTCATCAGCGCTGGCTTCATTTTCGCCAGCTGGGCCTCTCGTATTCCGCAGGTCCGCAGCGAACTGCGGGTGACTCCCGGTGTGCTCGGGCTCATTTTGCTGTGCATAGCCGTGGGCGCGGTCATCGCGACGCCACTGTCCGGACTGGTCATCGGCTGGCTCGGGGAAACCCGCACAGTGGTGGTGATGTCATGGATCTCGGCCGCCGGCCTGGCCATCGTCGCGGTCGGCTACCGGCTGGGCATTCCTCCGGTGGCAGCCGGGCTGTTCCTGTTCGGCTTCGGCACCGGCGCCTGGGACGTCGCCATGAACGTCCAGGGTGCTGCCGTTGAGCACGCACTGGGCCGCGCGATCCTGTCCAGGTTCCACGCCGGGTGGAGCATCGGCACGGTGGCCGGGGCGGCCGTCGGGGCGGCTATGGTCGCTCTCGGCGTGCCGGTCACCGTTCACCTGCTCGCCGTCGCGCTCGCCGTCGCGGTCGCCGTGCCCGCGGCGGCCCTGAGGTTCCTGCCCAGCACCGACGCTGGAGCGCACCGGGCCAAGTCGGCCGCCCGGCGCAGCCCGCTCGCGGCGTGGACCGAGAAAAGGACCGTGCTCATCGGTCTGTTCGTGTTCTGCATGGCCTTCGTCGAAGGAACCGGTAACGACTGGCTCAGCCTCGCGGTCATCGACGGCTACCGCGCGGCCGCTGTCCTGGGCACCCTCATGTTCGCCGTCTTCCTGGCCGCCATGACCGCCGGCCGCTGGTTCGGCCCGCGGTTCATCGACCGGTATGGCCGGGTCCGGGTCCTGCGGGCGTGCGCAGCCACCGCCCTCATCGGCCTGCTCCTGATCGAGTTCGGTGTGTTCCTGCCGGTCGCGGTGGCCGGTGCCGTGCTGCTGGGGCTGGGGACTTCACTGGGATTCCCGGTCGGCCTCGGTTCCGCCGCCGACGATCCCCGGTACGCCGCCCCCCGGGTGGGTACCGCCTCGTCGATCGGCTACCTGGCCTTCCTCGCCGGCCCGCCGGTCGTCGGGTTCGTCGGCGACCACATCGGCGTCCTGCACAGCCTGTCCGTCGCTGGCGTACTACTGGCCGCCGCCCTCATCCTCTGCCGCGCCACCGCGCCCGCCGCGCCGCCGACGATGCTGCGATGACCGACATTGACGAAGCAACGAACCCTTCGCACGCCAATGAGCACACCGTTCCTCGTGGCCGGGTCGTGGTGTACTGCCTGGCCATCGTCGGCATCGCTACCGCGGTAATTCATTTCGCAGTGGCAGGCGCGCATTTTCAGGAGTACTGGCTAATCCGAAGTTCCCCCAGGCTTATGAGCCCGTCGTGTCTGCCCTGGTCATACAGCTCCAGGTGCTGGATTTACATGTCAACGGTAGTCATTACCCAGCGAGTTTCCCTAGTCACAGGGATGTTAGTTCCTCCGGAGCGGAATTTCGGCTTAAAGCGCTCGGTGCTGCTGTCTCCCGGCGCTGTCAGCGCTGATGCCGCGCTGGTGCAGCGCGTCTCGCAGGCCAGGCCATACGGTGCCGGCGGAGCCGAGAAATGCCCTCAGCACCGGAGAGCGGTCCTGGGTGCGGAAGGACAGGGTGAGTTCGGGCAGCTCGGTAGGCGGGCTCACCTCGCAGATCCAGATGTCCGGGCGCGCCACCGCCCGCATGCTGGAGGGGCCAAGCCCAACGCCGATCCCGCAGGCGGCCAGGCTGATGATGGTGTCCATGGCCCGGGCCGGGATGTGGGGAACGGGCTCGAAGCCGTGCGCGAGCAGCGGTGCGAGCGCCGCGGTGGTCGCCGGCTCCTGGTCGGGCGGCGACATGATGAGCGTCTGTCCTTCCAGCTGCCCGATCGTGATCGTGGGCTGGCCGGCGAACGGGTGCGCGGAACTCACGACCGCGACCAGCCGGTCCCGGCCGAGGGGGACCGAGGACAGGTGCTCGGCGCCCGCTCCGCGTGGCGCACCGCGGGTGAGGCTCACGTCGCAGGTCCCCTCGATCACCGCGCGGCCTGACCGGGCGCTGGACATCTCCTCCAGGTGGAGCTGGACCTCGGGGTGATTCGCGTGAAAGTGGCGCAGCACGGCGGGCAGGAACTCCAGCAGCGCCGAGGCCATGAAACCGATCCGCAATCGTCCGGTCTCGCCCCGGGCCGCGCGCCGCGCGTCGGTTGAGGCTGCCGCCGCTTCCTCCAGGACGCGGCGTGCGCGGACCAGGAAAGCCTCGCCGGCGGCGGTCGGGTACACACCGCGCGGGGTGCGGTCGAACAAGGCGGTCCCGACTTCCCGCTCGAGCGCGGCGATCTGCTTGGAAAGCGGCGGCTGCGCGATGCCGACGGCCTCGGCGGCGCGGCCGAAGTGCTGGTGCTCGGCCAGAGCGAGGGCGTAGCGCAGATGCCGCAGCTCCACCCGCCCACCATATCCCAGGGGTATCGGGCGGGGGCTTGCCAGATATCGGCGTTGCCTACGGTGCGGGGTGGGATGTGCAGTGGACGCATGGCCGAGCCGATCAAGCGGAGGGCACCCGGGCCATACGAACTGAAGGAGGAACCATGTCTGCCTACGATGTAATTGTTGCCGGTGGTGGCGCGGCCGGTATAGGAGCCGCGGTGGGCGCCGCTCAGGCAGGTGCGCACACTCTGCTGATTGAGCGAGGATCATTTCTCGGCGGGGCCGCCACTTTGCGAAGCGTCACCACCTACTGCGGGCTCTACCTCTCCGGCAGCGGGCCAGCCCCGGCGCAGGTCGTATTCGGAGTCGCTGAACAGGTCCTAGCGCGGCTGCGCCGCCTGGATGCGGTGACGCCGCCGCACACCGCCCATGCCGTGTATGTGGTCTTTGACCCCGAAGCCCTGAAGGTCACCCTCGATGGCGTGGTGGCTGACGCGGGCGTGGACGTGATGTTCGAAACCGACCTCATCGACGCGACCCGGCGCGGTGCGAACATCGAGAGCGTCACCGTGAGCATGTTCGGCGAAACCCGCTCGCTGGAAGCACCCAGCTTCGTGGACGCCACCGGGGACGCGATCCTCGCCCTGCACGGCGGCGCTGCCACGCGGTACGGGACCGATGGCCGGGCGCAGACGGGGACACTCGGGGTCCGCTACGCGGGAATCCCGGAGTCGGCCGGCAGCGCAGCGATCCATCAGGCCATCACCGCGGCGCAGGCCGCCGGGATCGGGCCGCTGACCTCGCACACCGGGCTGGTGGTCCGGCTCCCCGGCTCCGGCGACATGGTCGCCTATCTCGCGGACGAGGACGTCGACGTGCGAGACGCCAAGTCGCTGGCCGAAGCCGAACGCCATGCCCGCGCCCAGGCCTGGGCCTACCTGGAGGTGTTCCGCTCCCTGCCCGGCGCCGAGAACGCCCGGATCGTCACCACAGGGCCGCAGCTAGGTGTGCGCGAATCGCGGCACGTCCTGACCCGCCAGGAACTTTCCGACGACTTTGCGCTCTCGGGAACGCAAGACCCCGGCATGGTGGCGGCCGGCGCCTGGCCGGTTGAGTACCATCCCGGGGCGGGAAAGCCATCGCAGTGGGAAATGATCGGAGGTCCCGGGTACTACGGCATCCCGCTCGACGCCCTGATCAGCCGGGACACCCCCAACC
>JAWWPY010000049.1:0-4760 GCA_033854735.1 Streptosporangiaceae bacterium
GCCACGGGCCAGGATCACGGGCCAGGGCCGCCCCCTCCGGGCCCCCTGGCCAGTCGAGCAGCCACACACTGATCATTGCGCGTCAGCACTTAGCGTTGTCTTAATTCGTGGGATAAATCCCAACACGGGCGTTATATGCCACTGGATCGTCACGCTGCGCAGCGGATACCGGCGTTACTCGGTCCACGACCCGCACGCGCCGACGAAGTGTGGACGAACAGCGTTGCTCCAGTCGCGGCGGCGGCCCCGAACCGGGCCGACGCTACGTCCTGCATGCCCTCTTTCATGATCGCGGTGGATCAGGGTTCGCCGACGCCCCCTGATCCACCGCGATCATGAAAGGCAGTGTCGCGGTTCCGGCGGGAGGTCACGGCGCTGCGCCAGCTGGTAGGTCCATGATCTGACTACTGCGGACTATACTCTTGACTATGACGATCGCTTCTACGCCCGTGCCGCTGTCCGAGGCGAAGGCACGCCTGTCGGAGCTGGCCAGGCGGGTGCGCCAGCAGCACGAGCGGATTACCTTGACCCGCAACGGCGAGGCTGAGGCCGTCCTGCTGTCGGTGGACGACCTGGAAGGCTTGGAGATGACCCTGGAGATCCTCGGCGACACCGACTCGGTCGCCCGGATCTCCGAAAGCCTGGCGGCGCTCGGCCGCGGCGAGCCCGGTGCCGATCCGGCCACCGTCCGCCAGGACCTGGCTAGGCGCCGCGCCACCGGCGCGTGACGCCCGAACCCGCCGGGCAGTACGACGTCCGCTTCCAGCCTGCCGCCCGACGGGCGATCTCTCACCGGCTGCCCGAGACTGTCGCCGCAGCCGTGCTCGAATTCTGCGACGCCACGCTCGCTGTCAACCCGCACCGTGTCGGCAAGCCGTTGTTCGGCCCCCTCGCCGGCTGCCACGGTGCCCAGCGGGGAACCTACCGGATCGTCTACCGCATCGACGAAAACACCCGCACCGTGCACGCATTCGACATCGACCACCGCGCCGACATCTACCACCGCCCCTAGCCGCGGCAGCGGCTGAGTGTCGCCGCCATCGAACGAACCGGATTCAGACGAGATACCACGACGACGGCGGTTGGTGCAGAACTCGTCGCGAATCGGGGCCGGACGCGCGCTCAGGCCGATCAGGGCGGATGAGGCCGGGCACCGGCCGTCGCCTTAACCTTGGAGGGTGGCAGACGGCAGCGGTTTCGCGCTCCGCTGGCTGCTGCCCGCGGAATTCGCGGACGGTGATATGAGCCGGACGCGGCGCACGCCGCAGGGCTGGGTCATCGACATCCTGGTTTTCTGCGGCGCGGTGCTGCTCGGCCTGGTGGTGGCCGGTCTCGCCTGGAACGCAGTTCCAGTGTCGGCCTTGATGCAGGGCCTGGACCTGGCGCTAGGCGCGCTGGCCTGTCTGTCCCTGTGGTGGCGGCGGCGTTTCCCGCTGGCCGTCGCGCTGCTGGCGGTACCGGCGCAGGCGCTGTCGACCAGCGCCTCAGGTGCGGGAATCGCGATCACGATGGGGCTGGCGCGGCGGGTACCGTGGCGCTGGTCGCTGCCGGTGCTGGGCCTGTACATGGCGGCGGCGGGGGCGTCCATGCTGATCCTGCCGGGGCCGCGCCGGGACGGCTGGATCGGGGCGGCCGTCGCGGTCGCGTATTACCTGGTGTTCTTCGGCTGGGGCAGCGCGCTGCGGGCCGGGCGGCTCTGGGTGCTGGCGATGCGGCGGGACGCCGAGCGGGAACGCAGCGATCACGCCCGGCGCCTGGCCGACACACGCCGCGCTGAGCGGGACGCCATCGCTCGCGAGATGCACGACGTGCTGGCGCACCGCATATCGCTGCTGTCAGTGCACGCGGGCGCGCTGGTGTACCGGAGCAGGCAGCATGACGCCGGCTCCGCGCCCGGCCTCGGCACTGCGGAGGTCGCCGAGAGCGCGCGGATCATCCGCGACAACGCCCATCAGGCTCTGGAGGAGCTGCACGACGTGCTGCGCGTCCTGCGTGCCGACGATGGCGGCACCGCACCCCAGCCGCGCATGGCCGATCTGCGGCGGCTGGCCGAGGAAGCGCGGGCTGCCGGGCAGCCCGTTGATTTCCACGACGGACTCGACGGACCAGCTGCGGACGCGCTGCGCCCGCAGCTCCAGCGCACGGCCTACCGAGTGGTCCAGGAGGGCCTGACCAATGCCCGCAAGCACGCTCCCGGAACCCGCGTGGCGGTCCGGCTGGCCGGCGCACCCGGCTCGGCCCTGACCGTCGAGGTCGCCAACCCGCTGCCGGACCAGGAGAGCGCTCCGCAGGTTCCTGGGGCGGGCACGGGCCTGGTCGGTCTGGCCGAGCGCGTGGAGCTGGACGGCGGCGCCCTGGAGTACGGTCGCATCGGCGGAGTCTTCACGCTGCGGGCCCGGCTGCCGTGGACGGCGAGGTGACAGCCGTGATCCGCGTGCTGCTGGCCGACGATGACCCCCTGGTCCGGGTGGGGCTGACGATGATGCTGCGCGGGGCCGATGGCATGGAGGTGGTCGGCGAGGCCGGGGATGGGGCCGGCGTCGCTGACGCCGTCCGGCGCCACGCCCCCGACGTCGTGCTGATGGATATCCGGATGCCGGTCATGGACGGCATCGCCGCCACACGGGCACTGGCCGGCACGCATTCGGCGCCCCGCGTGATCGTGCTGACCACCTTCGACACCGACCGCCTGGTCCTGGAGGCGATGCGCGCAGGCGCTGCGGGCTACCTGCTGAAGCACACCGAGCCCGAGGAGATCGTCGAAGCGGTACGCCGCGCCGCCCGGGGCGAGCCGGTGCTCTCGCCGTCGGCCGCGCGCACGCTGATCGACCATGCCCTGACCGGAGCCGGCACGCGCGCTGAGCAGGCGGGCCGGCGGCTGGCGTCGCTCACTGACCGGGAACGCGAGATCGCCGCGGCGGTGGCCGAGGGGCTGTCCAACGGCGAGATCGGCGCCAGGCTCCACCTGTCCACGGGCACGGTGAAGGCCCACCTGTCCAGCGCACTGGCCAAGCTGGATCTGGACAACCGCATCCAGCTGGCACTGCTGGCCCACGACGCGGACACGGGCTGATCGAGATCTGGCCGGGTGGCCAGCGTTCCTGGCCACCCGGCAGATGCCGCCGCCACCACAGAATGCCTACCGTCGGTGACGTGACCGAACATCCCGCCCCGCGGCACCGCCTGCGGCTCGCGTTCGCCCTGTTCCTGCTGGCGCCCCTCGTCGGCGAGTACCTGCTGGGCAATCAGCCGATCACTGCGCTGCCGGCGCTGCCTTACCTCGCGCCGTTGTACGGGGGCGGGGCGCTGCTGGTCAGGGAGACCGCCCGGCGCACCGGGCGGGGCTGGCCGGCGATGGTGCTGCTCGGCGCCGCCTACGCCCTTATCGAAGAGGGGCCCATCGACCAGATGCTGTGGAACCCGCACTACGGCGGCGTCGACATGGGCGCCGTCTACGGCGGGACGCAGGTCGGATGGCTCGGCACGAGCGTGGCCCTACTGCAGAGCGTGCTCTCGATGCACACGGTGTGGAGCATCTGCGTACCGATCGCGCTCATCGAGTCCTTCGACCGCGACCCCGGACGCCCGTGGCTGGGCAGGCCGGGGCTCATGGTCACTGCCGTGGTGTTCATGGCGGGGTCGGTGTTCCTGGCCGCCTCCCAGCACAGCAGCGAGCACTTTATGGCGTCGTGGGCGCAGTTCGCCGGGGCGGCCGTCGCCGTCGTGGGGCTGGCCGTGCTGGCTTTCGTGGTCGGCCGCAATCCGCGGCCCCGAATCGACACCGCCGCTCCCCGCCCGCGGGCGGTCGGCTGCGCGTCCTTCGGTCTGTGCAGCCTGTATTGGGGCGGCCAGACGTTCCTGGTCGGCGGCACGTCGCCCTGGATCTCGGTCGCCGCCTGGTTCGTGCTGGCCGGCGTCGCGGTGACGCTGTGCGTCCGCTGGTCGCGCAGGCGCGGCTGGGGCGCCGCGCACCGGCTCGCGCTGGCCGCCGGCGCGCTGCTCACCTACGTCTGGGTGGGCTTCACGCAAGGGCTGAGTTTGGGCGTCCCGCTCGTCATCGGCCTGATCGGCAGCACCCTGCTCGGCATCGGCGCGCTGCTGCTTCTGGCCGCGGCCGCCCGCGCACTGCACCGGCACCGGGCCGGGGAGCCCGCCCGACCCACCGTTCCGGCCTGACGGGCCGGGTTTCGGCAGATGCCTATGCGGGCGCCTTCTTCACCTACACCGGGGCTATCCTCTCCCACCTGGGACCTAAGCTCGGCGGTGGCGGTACCTGCGCCTGATCATTCGGTGCATCGCCAGAGGCAGGAACTCGCCTGCACCTTAGTCGCTGGGCCTGTTTCTCCGGCCTCGGAAGTTTTCCCTGGTCCCGGCAGCGGGCAGGGTCGGTGGCTAGCCACCAGCCGGCCTGGGGACCGCAGCGCCCGGGCCGTCCGCTTAATACTCCAGCGACACTTCGTAATGTGGGTGTCCCAGGCGCGCGCGATGCGACTGATGCCCCACCCGGTCGTCGACGGCTTGTCACTCCAGCCGTACCCGGGCAACGATGGCGCGACCACGTGGAACGCGTCCGCCGGGTCCCCGCCGTGCGCGCGCGGGTCGGTCAGCGGGCCGAGGCCTCCAGGAACTCGCGCACCGAACCCGGCCACCCGTGCGTGAGCACCAGCGGGAACGCATCCGGCTCCGGCGAGCGGACGTGCAGGAAGTGGATGCCCAGCCCGTCGACTGTGTCGCGGTACTGCGGGAAAACGTTCAGCCGC
>JAWWPY010000050.1:0-3433 GCA_033854735.1 Streptosporangiaceae bacterium
GCCCGAGGACGTGGGCGGCGCCGGCCTCGGCCTGCTGGAGCTGCACTACGTCCTGGAGCAGGTCGGCGCGACTACCGCGCACGTCCCGCTGCTCGAGAGCGTCGTCCTCGGCGCGCTCACCATCGACCGGTTCGGCACGCCGGCGCAGCGCCACGACTGGCTGCCGGGTGTCATCACCGGGCACACACTGCTCACTGCCGCACACACCGAACCCGGCCCCGCGGACCCGCGCCGGCCACAGACCCGGGCCCGGCGGGCGGGCCCCGGCTGGGTGCTCCACGGCTCGAAATCGCAGGTGCCGCTGGCCGATGCCGCCGACCGCATCGTCGTCCCCGCCAGCACCGACGACGGCATGGTCGCGATGTTCCTCGTCGACCCGCGCGCCGAGGGCGTCTCCCTGGTCCCCCAGGTCACAGTCGAGAGGCGTCCTGCCTGCGCGCTCGACCTGGCCGGCGTGGCGGTCGGGGAAGACGACCGCATCGGCGGCGGCGGCGACGTCCTGGCCGACTTCCTGCTGCGCACCGAAGCGGCGCTCGCGTCGCTGCAGTCCGGGGTGTGCGCCGCCGCGCTGCGCCTGGCCGCCCGGCATACTCGCAGCCGGGAACAGTTCGGGCGGCCGATAGGCACGTTCCAGGCAGTTGGCCAGCAGCTGGCCGACGCATGGATCGACGCCGAGGCCGTCCGGCTGACCTCGCTCCAGGCCGCCTGGCGTTTGTCCACGGGACTCGACGCTACCGAGGCGGTCACCATCGCCAAGTGGTGGGCCGCCGAGGCTGGTCATAGGGTGCTGCACGCGGCTCATCATGTGCACGGCGGGACCGGCATCGACCTTAGCTATCCGCTGCACCGCTACTTCCTGCTCGGAAAGCAGATTGAATTCAGCCTGGGCAACGCGAGTCAGCAGCTCAGCGCCCTGGGGAAGGCCCTCGCCGCCCAGTCCCGGGGACCGACCACATGCCAAGGAGCCTGACCGTGCCGAACGAAACGATCGACGTGGGGATCGACGGGGCCGTTGCGACGATCACCCTGAACCGGCCGGACGTGATCAACGCCCTCAGCCCCCAGATGCGGGACGAGCTCGAGAACGCGCTGGCCGACCTGCGGCCTGGCGACCGCGTTCGCGTCATCCGCATCCGGGGCGCCGGCCGCGGCTTCTGCTCCGGCTACGACCTGTCCAGTGGGGCATCGGTGTACAACGCCGGTCTGCCGGACAGCGCGGGTCTGCCGGACACCGCCGGTCCGCCCGGCAGCGCCCCGCTGCCAGGCAGCGACGGGCCCCGGGCGGGCGCCGGCGAGGCCGGGCCGGCCGAGCTGGGCGAGTCCAGCCTGGTACTCGACCGTGAGCGGCTGCGGGAGAGCATCGAGCGCTGGTTGCGGATCTGGAACTACCGCAAGCCGATCGTGGCCCAGGTGCACGGAGCGTGCCTGTCCGGAGGGCTCGACCTCATCGGCGTCTGTGATCTCGTCTACGCCTCCGGCAGCGCGCGGTTCGGCCACCCCGCGGCCCGGGGCCTCGGCATCCCGCCCACGATGGGCATGCTCCCGATGAAGATCGGCGCGGCCAGGACGAAGGAGCTGTTCTTCACCGGCGACACCATCGATGGCCATGAGGCATTCAGGCTGGGCCTGGTCAATGCGGTCGTGCCGGACACGGAGCTCGATGAGCGCTGCGCCGCGCTGTGCCGCCGCATTTCCCACACCCCGCTCGACGCGCTGACCCTGCACAAGCACGTCATCAACAGATGGAGCGAGATCGCCGGCCTGCGGCTCGGCGCGCTGGAGGGAGCCGACTTCGACGCCATGTTCCACCTGACGCCGGCCAGCGCCGAGTTCGGCCGGATCGCCCGCCGGGACGGCCTGCGTAGCGCCCTTGACTGGCGCGACGCCGCCTTCGACGACTCCTGATCCTGGCCCCGGGCGAGGCCACCCCAGGGTGGACGGCGTCGATGGGGACGCTGGGGTTTTCGTTGCGGCGAATCCGGCCGGGAGGCGGGCGCGGCCGGACCGTGCGGGCCGGGCCGGCGGGAGCGCTGCGGCGGTCAGCGCCGAAGCAGCTGGCGGGCCTCGCGGGCGATCTGCAGGTCTTCGCGGGCGCTGATGACCAGGGTCTGCACCGCCGTCCCGGCGGCGGTGATGTCGCGGTCGGGGCGGGCGGTGCCATTGCGGGCGGTGTCGATGGCGACCCCGAGGAAGGCCACCCGTTCGGCCGCTCGCCGCCGGACCGTGGCTGAGTTTTCCCCTACGCCGCCGGTGAACGTGAGCACGTCGATGCCGCCGGTGGCCGCGGCCATGGCGGCGATGCCGGCGGCCAGGCGGTGGGTGTAGACATCGAGGGCCAGCCGGGCGTCCGGCTCGCCTCGGCCGGCCGCGGCCTCGACCTGGCGCATGTCGGGGGTGCCGGCCAGGGCGGTGAGGCCGGATCGTTGTTCCAGCGCGGTGGCCACGTCGTGCGGGGAGAGGTGCTCGTGCTCTTCGAGCCAGAGCACCAGCCCGGGATCGACGGTGCCGGAGCGGGTGGCCATGACGAGGCCTTCGAGCGGGGTGAAGCCCATGGTGGTGTCCACGCTGCGCCCCCCGAGCACGGCCGCGAGCGAGGCGCCCGCGCCCAGGTGGCAGGTGATGATGCGCAGGCTGGCCACGGGCTGGCCGAGCAGCTCGGCGGCGCGGCGCGAGCAGTAGGCGTGGGACAGGCCGTGGAAGCCGTAGCGGCGGATGGGGTAGCGGCGCCGCCATTCGCGGGGGATCGCGTAGGTGGCGGCGGCGGGAGGGATGGTGGTGTGGAAGGCGGTGTCGAAGCAGGCGACGGCGGGCACGCCGGGCAGGTGCGCGCTGACGGTGTCGAGCGCGGCCAGGGATTTGGGCTGGTGCAGCGGGGCCAGGGCGGTCAGGTCGTGCAGCTGCTGGCGGACGGCCCTGTCGATCCGGACCGGGCCGGTGAACGCCGTCCCGCCGTGCACGATGCGGTGGCCGATCACGTCCGGCTCCGGCCAGCCGCGCAGGGCCCCGGCGAGGCCGGAGACGCTGAATCCGCCGGTTCCTGCCCGCAGGTCGGCGCTGCGTTCGACGGCATCAGCGGCGTCGAGCAGGCGCAGCTTCACGCTGGAGGAGCCGGCGTTGACGACGAGTACCCGCACCGGTCAGTCCTGCCCCGGCCAGGTCCACGTGGTGATCGCCGGATCGTCCTCGCCGTGCTCGCGGGTGTAGGCGCGCGCGGCGAGGCGCGCGTCGGCCATCTGCTGCCGCAGCGTCGCGGCGCGGCTGCCCAGCCCGGGCACCCGGTCGATGACGTCCATGACGAGGTGGAACCGGTCGAGGTCGTTGAGCATGACCATGTCGAACGGCGTGGTGGTGGTGCCTTCTTCCTTGTACCCGCGGACGTGCAGGTTGTGGTGGTTGGCGCGGCGGTAGGTGAGCCGGTGGATGAGCGAGGGAT
>JAWWPY010000051.1:0-5167 GCA_033854735.1 Streptosporangiaceae bacterium
CTTCCCATGGGCCATCGCCTGCTCGGGCAGCGGGAGCAGCGCGACGAGCGCTCCCCCGAGCACCGTTCTACGGCTGAGTACAGCGTGGTCGCGCTTCATTGCCTCTCCCCCTCCGGAGTTGACCGCATCATGTAACCATGGTCACAAGGATGCGTCAAACGCGGACGCGCTGTAAGGGTGAGAGTCGGGACTCGAACCAGCGACCTCGGACCCACCACCCTGTCGGGCGAGCCTGGCCCCGCTCGCGCGCCCGCGGCCCGTTGCCGCTTCTTGAGAGCGGCCAGTCGGGCCTGGGCGATGCGGAAGGACTCGGTCGAGCAATCTGGGCAGCCACCGGGTGCGGTCGCCGGCGCTAGGTGTTGCGCCGCCGCGCCGCCGGCCGCAACGCCGGATTGTCGAAGGAGTTGTCGGCGGGGTTGACAGTCGTGCCGGGCGGGACGATCTCGTCGATACGGTCCAGCACCGCCTCGTCGAGGGTGACGTCGGCTGCCGCGAGCTGACTCTCGAGCTGTTCCATGGTGCGCGGGCCGATGATCGGAGCAGTGATTGCGGGGTGGTTGAGGACGAAGGCGATCCCGAGTTGGATGAGCGTGATCCCGGCCTCGTCGGCGAGCTCGGCCAGCTGCTCGACGGCCTCGAGCTTGCGCTGGTTGGCGGGCGTCGAGAGGTCGAAACGCTCCGGTAGCCGCTCGGCACGCGAGGAGGATGGTTGGCCGGCGTCCTTGCGCCAGCGGCCCGATAGCCAGCCCCCGGTCAGCGGGCTGTAGGAGATGACGCCCATGCCGTGCCGGTTGCAGGTCGGCAGGACGTCGTTCTCGATCGCGCGCACGAGGATCGAGTAGGCCGGCTGCTCGGTGACGAAGCGCTCCAGACGCCGGTCGCGCGCGATCCATTGGGCCTCGACGATCTGGCTGGCCGGGAAGGTCGAGGAGCCGATGTAGCGGACCTTGCCCTGGTGCACGAGGTCGGTGAGGGCGGCCAGAGTCTCCTCGATGTCGGTGTCGGTGCGCGGGCGGTGCACCTGGTAGAGGTCGATCCAGTCGGTGCCCAGGCGGCGCAGCGACTCCTCCACCTCGCGGATGATCCATCGGCGCGAGCTGCCTTGCCGGTTAGGATCGTCGCCCATCGCCCCGTGGAACTTCGTGGCCAGGATGACGTCGTCCCGCCGGCCGTCGGCCAGTGCCTTCCCGACGATCTCCTCTGACTCGCCGCGCGCGTAGACGTCGGCCGTGTCGACGAAGTTGACGCCCGCGTCGAGAGCGGCGTGGATGATCCGGATCGCCTCGTCGTGGTCGGGATTGCCCCAGGCACCGAACATCATTGCGCCGAGGCACAGCTTGCTGACCGAGACGCCCGTGCGTCCAAGGATGTGGCGTTCCATTGTCATCTCCGATCGGTGGCGTGCGCGGCGTCGGGGTGAGCGTAGTCGGGCGTCGCGGCGACTCCAACACATCTCCCGCCGCTACCGCGATCCTCGACGGCAGCAAGGGTCGCGCAACGACGCTTCAGCACCGGCGATTCGGCACTACCGCCGCCGTCGGTGCAGAACCGGCCCAGCGACCTGCCACCGTCCTCGGGGCCCGACCCGCGGTCAAGACGAGTCATCCCCGCGGGATTGGCGCGTTTCCCGCAAACGTTGCGATCTTTGAGGCGTCATCGCGCCCGCGTCAGGGAATGGTCTCCCTACGTCGCACTTCGCGGGACACCGCTTGCTCGTGCGGATGCGAAACATCCCCGGACAACGCTCACCCCAGTACGATCACCCGGCCGAACCGGTACTCTCATGCGCGAGTGCACCCCCGAAGTACCCGGATCGAAGCGGAGTCTTCTCCAGGATTGAAGGAGGGAGGGGATTGAGCGTAACCTTGCATCAACGCAACGGAGCCGGTCATCTCGTGCGGACGTCGATCCGAGTCCGATCGACGTCTCGCACAATCACCGGACTCGGCACGGTCATCCTCTCCGCGCTGCTTCTCGCAGGCTGCGGTGGAAGCAGTTCGAAGCATACGGATGCGACGAGCGACTCTCCTGCCGAGCTCGGAAAGCTCGCGAAGAGCCTGCAACAGCCGATCTACTGGCTCGGCCCACAGTCCGGCGCGACCTATGAACGCACGAGCTCGGGACCCGGCCGTATCCTCATCCGGTACCTGCCGGCCGGCGCGAAGATCGGATCGACGAAGCCGTATCTGACGATCGGCACGTACGCGCTCCCCGGCGCCTACGCGGCGGCTGTACGAGCCGCGAGCGAACCCGGCGCGGTGCGGCTCAAGATTTCGTCGAGCGCTGTCGCGTTCTCGACCAAGGCACACCCGCTCAACGCGTGGATCACGTATCCCGGCTCCCGTTACCAGATCGAGGTCTTCGATCCATCCCCGGGTCGTGCTCGCCGCCTCGTCGAGGCGGGGCGAGTACAGCCGGTTCCGGGAAGTCCGGTTGAGAACCGCCCGGTTGCAGTCTCCAGGGCGGGGCTGGCCAAGGTCGCGGCGGCAGCGAAGGGTGCGATCTACTGGGCAGGCCCGCGCCCTGGCCAGACGTATGAGCTGACCAAGACGACTCAGGGCGGGTTTCTCGTCCGCTATCTGCCAGCCGGTACCCCGGTCGGCGCCGTGGCGCCCCAGCTCACGGTAGGCACGTATCCTGTCGCCAACGCTCTCGCGGCGATCAGGCGACTGGGGCGCGCCAACGGCGCCCATCTCATAACGATGGCTGCGGGCGGCCTCGCCGCCGTGAACCCCCACTTTCCGCGAAGCGTGTACCTCGCCTTTCCCGGCTCGAACGAGGAGGTCGAGGTCTTCGACCCATCGCTCGCACACGCGCGAGCGCTGGTCACGTCTGGCAAGATCGTCACCGTCTACTGATGCGAATCCGGCGCCGTCGACCGGCGGGAGAAGGCCCGCGGGAAATGGAAGAACCGGTGCCCGACCCGGAGCCGCCCGAGGCTCGCCGTCGAGGGCCCCTCCGAAGGCCGCGGGTGCGCATCGGCGCGGTCGTCGCACTGGCCGTCGCGGCGGGCGTCATCGCATGGGTCATCGTCGGCACACCAGATGGCAACAACTCCCGATCCTCCGCTGACCCGATCGCGACGACGAACGCCAGGCCGATCGGACCCGTCGGGCTTTCAGCCAAAGGCCTCGAGACGCTCACGCAGTCGATCAACCAGCCGATCTACTGGGCCGGCCCGGCTGCGTCCACGCTGTACGAGCTCACGCGCACGACTGCCGGGAAGGTCTTCGTCCGCTACTTGCCGCCGAACGTGAAGGTTGGTGTGAAGCGTTCGATCTATCTGATCGTCGCGACGTACCCGTTTCGTGGAGCGCTCCAAGCGCTCAAGAACCTCGCGGGTGCACACCGGATATCGATACCGCGCGGGGGTGTCGCGGTCGTCGACCAGAGCCATCCAACGAGCGTGCACCTCGCCTTTCCCGGCGTCGACTACCAGGTCGAGGTGTACGACCCCTCGCCGGCGCAGGCGCTCCGGGTGGCGCGGTCGGGGTCGGTGCGGCCTGTGCCATCAGCTGCACCGTGAAGGCCTGCGGCCGGCCATGGCCGATCGCGAGCGGTGCCAGGGCTGAGTTCGACCCGTGACCTCGCGGCCAGCGGCGGGCCCGCGATCGAAGGGCGCCGGAGCCTCAGTCGACGGCTGGAATTCCGATTCCTCCGAGGCGAGAGGACTCAACGATGGGCGCCATCGGATCGCATATGCACGACGCGTCGTGAATCCCGGCCACCGGGCCTACGCGACTCCCTACCGTGATCGGTGATTTCTCGGGCGCATTCCCCTTGGAGTCGTCGCGTTAGCTCGGACGAGGAAGTCCCAAGCCCTGACTGCATCCGAACGCAGCCTTGGGTCGACGAGGCCATGGCGAGCTGTCGCGACGAGTTACGTGAAGGCCGACAGCCTGATCACAGCATTACGTGTACGTCGGGCGATCTTCGCCGAAGCGGTGCCCGCCACTCGCCTCACCGACCCATCACACACCAAACGCGAGAGAGGGCCCCTTTCGGAGCCCTCTCTTCTTCTAGTTGCGCTGTTCTACGTACTAGGCGCAGACCACGTATGCCGTGATCGTTCCTCCGCCCGGGTCCGTGATGGCGACGGTCGCCGTTGCCGTCCAGCCCGTCGGATTCGTTGTGAGGGTTGTCGGCCTCGACTCGGTTATCGCGGCGACCTGCTTACTGGCGCCCGCCGTGTTCGTGACGGTGCCACCGCCGCTGATCGCCTTCTGCCCGGCCGGGCAGCTGGCCGTTGCCGAGAATGTCGCGCCGACGGCACTCATCGCGGGAATCGACACGGCCGTGCCGGTGACGACAGTCGTCGCACCGACGACTCCGGTGGCTCCGGTGGCTCCAGTCGACCCGGCAGGGCCGGGCACGGTGCTGGCAGTGCCGGTGGCTCCAGTGGGACCTGCCGGACCCGTCTGACCGGCCGGACCGGTGGCGCCGCGAGGCCCACTGTCACCCTGGAGACCCCGCGGGCCGGTATCGCCCTGGGGACCCTGCGGACCCGTGTCGCCACGCGGACCTGTGCTCCCCTGCGGGCCGGCCGGGCCGGTGGCTCCGTCAGAGCCGGTGGTGCCGTTAGAGCCATTGGTGCCGTTCGTACCGGTCGCGCCGGCCGGGCCGGCCGGCCCCTGCGCGCCGATCGTGCCCTGCGGGCCGAAGGGACCCTGTGGTCCGGTCGCGCCTGTCGCACCGTTCGAGCCAGTGGCGCCGTTGGCACCCGTGGCGCCGGTCTCACCGGTCACGCCCTGCGGACCCTGCGGACCCGTGTCGCCCTGCGCACCGGTCGCACCGTTCGAGCCGGTGGCGCCGTTGGCACCTGTGGCGCCGGTAACGCCCATGGGACCCTGCGGACCCGTGTCGCCCTGCGCACCGGTCGCACCGTTCGCACCGGTCGCGCCGTTGGCGCCCGTCGCACCGTTCGAGCCAGTGGCGCCGTTCGCGCCCGTGGCGCCGGCCGCGCCGGTCACGCCCTGCGGACCCTGCGGACCCGTGTCGCCCTGCGCACCGGTCGCACCGTTCGAGCCAGTGGCACCGTTGGCACCCGTCGCACCGGCCGAGCCCGTGCTGCCGTTGGCACCCGTGGCACCGGCCGGACCGGCCGGCCCCTGCGCGCCGATCGTGCCCTGCGGGCCGAAGGGACCCTGTGGTCCGGTCGCGCCTGTCG
>JAWWPY010000052.1:0-37344 GCA_033854735.1 Streptosporangiaceae bacterium
GGGGCGACTGGCCCTGAGTCGATCAGCACGGGGGGGCACCGGGACCTGGCCCGCCGGGCGGCCCAGCAGGCCATCGTTCTGCTGAAGAACGACGATGGCGCGCTGCCGATTACGCCCAGGCCGGGCATCCGGATCGCGGTCGTCGGCCCGTTCGCCGACCGGCTGGGCGAGGACTGGTACAGCGGAACGATGCCCTACCAGGTCACGGTCGCCGAAGGCCTGCGGGAAGCGCTCCGGCCAATGGGCGGTCAGGTCATCTGCGCGGAGGGCGTGAACCGTGTCGCGCTGCGTATGGCCCCGGCCCAGGGGCGGTCGGCTGAGGAAAGGCCGGCCCAGGAGCGGTCGGCCGGGGACACGGCGCCCCCCGAGCAGGAACTCGGTGAGTTCGACGTCTTCGGCTGGGGCGGCAACGTCGTCACGCTGCGCGCTGCGGCCAGCCGTCGCTACCTCACGGTCAAAGAGGACGGCTCGCTCGTGGCCGACCAAGATCGGCCGAACGGCTGGGTGGTTCGGGAGGCCTTCGTCCGCGAAGCGCGGGCGGACGGCAGCGTGCTGCTGCGCAGCGCCGCAACAGGACGTTATGTGACCATGGACGCGTCCCGGGGCCGCCTCGCCGTCACGGCGCCCGATGCCGCCCGGGCCCAGCGCTTCAGCTGGCACGTCACCCAGGACGGGATCGAGCAGGCGGTGCGCGCGATGCAGGGTGCGGACGCCGTCGTGGTCGTGGTCGGCAACGATCCCCTGATCAACGGCCGGGAAACCCAGGACAGGACCACACTGGCGCTCCCACCGACCCAGGACCGGCTGGTGCGGGCCGCCTGCGAGGCCGGCCGGCGCGTGGTGCTGCTCGTGATGAGCAGTTACCCGTACGCGCTGACCTGGGCGCAGGAGAACGTTCCCGCCATCGCGTGGACCTGCCATGGCGGCCAGGAAACAGGCCACGCGGTCGCGGACGTCCTGCTCGGCGAGCAGGACCCGGCCGGCCGGCTGCCGCAGACCTGGTACGCGTCCCTCGCCGACCTGCCCGGCCTGCTGGAATACGACATCATCAAGGCCCGGCGAACCTACCTGTACTTCGAGGGCACGCCGCTGTTTCCGTTTGGGCATGGCTTGTCGTATACGACCTTCGGCTACGCGCAACTGCGCCTGGACGCCACCGAGGCGCGGGCCGGAGACACGGTTATGGCCACGCTGGATGTGACCAACACCGGGTCACGCACCGGAACCGAGGTCGTTCAGCTTTACACGCGGGCCCTCGCTCCCCGGTGCCCGCGGCCGCGGCGCCAGCTGGCCGGGTTCGCGCGCGTCACGCTGCGCCCGGGGGAGATGGCCACGGTCGAGATCCCGCTGCCGGTGTCGTCGCTGGCGTTCTGGGATGTCGCCACGCACCGGATGACCGTGGATCCCGGCAACTACGAGGTGATGGCGGGTTCCTCAAGCGCCGCGATACGGCAGTCCACGTTGGTCACGATCCGCGGCTGGCGGCCCGCCCCTCGGCCGGTCATCGGCACGACGGTGCAGGCAGCGGACTTCGACGACTACGACGGCATCACCTTGGTGGACGCCATGCCTGCCGACGGTGACGCGGTCGCGCTAGCCGACGGCGACGCGGTCGGGTCGGCCGGGGACGGCGCGGGCTGGATCCTGCTGCGCGCGGCGCAACTGGCTGACGGTGCCAGCGCCACCCCGGCCAGCGCCACCCCCGCTGGCGGGGGCAGCGGGCGCCTGACCGTCACCGCGCGGGTGGCCAGGGAGGAGCCGGGCGAGGCGAGCCTGGAACTGTGGTGCGATCACCCGGCCGATGGCCAGTTCCTGGGCTCCCTGACGATCCCGTGCACGGGAGGCCGCTACGCGTGGACCGAGGTGAGCGCCGACCTGGTCGCGGCCGAGGGTGTCCGAGACCTCTACATAGTGCTGCGCGGCCGCCAGCGCCTGGCCTCGATACACGTGCGCGGCGCGGCCGGCGGTTCCACGTCATGACGCCGGAGGCACCGGGTGTGTGGTTCGGCGGCGACTACAACCCGGAGCAGTGGGATGAGAAGGTCTGGGCGGCCGACGACGCCCTGATGCGCCAGGCCCGGGTGAATACCGCGACGGTCGGCGTGTTCTCCTGGTCGATCCTGGAACCGGACGAGGGACGGTACGAGTTCGGCTGGCTGGACGGCACGCTGGAGCGGCTATCACGTAATGGGATCCGGGTCGTGCTCGCCACCCCTACGGCGTCCCCGCCGCCATGGTTCACCCTCGCCCATCCGGACGCGATGCCGGTTACCCAGGATGGGACCCGGCTCTGGCACGGCAGCCGGGATACCTACTGCGCGGCGGCGCCTGCCTACCGGGCCGCGGCGGCCCGGATGGCCGGCGCGCTCGCGCAGCGCTACGCGGGGCATCCCGCCCTGGCCATGTGGCATGTGCACAACGAATACGGCACGGTCTGCTGGTGTGATCACGCGGCGAGCGCCTTCCGCGGCTGGTTGCAGGGCCGCTACGGGGCGGGCGGCGACGGGCTGGCCGCGCTGAACGGAGCATGGGGCACCGCCTTCTGGAGCCAGCGCTACTCGTCGTGGGAGCAGGTGCTGCCGCCGCGCGCGACGCAATGGCTGGCGAACCCGTCGCACGCGCTCGACTACAGCCGTTTCTGGTCCGATGAGATGCTCGCCAGTTTCTGCGAGCAGCGGGACGCTATCCGGCGCCATACGCCGGAGGTCCCGGTGACCACGAATTTCATGCTGCCTCACTACCAATTGCTGGACCTCTGGGCGTGGAGCCGCGAGGTGGACGTGGTCGCGATCGACCACTACCTCGGCTCGGCGGGCCACGACGGCCATCCGGACATCGCCTTCGGGGCTGACCGGGCCCGGTCCTTTAACGGCGGACGGCCGTGGATCCTGATGGAGCAGTCAACCAGCCTCATCTACCAGCGCGACGGCATCCTCACCAAGGAGCCCGGCCGCATGCTGCGGGACAGCGTCGCTTACCTGGCCCGCGGGTCGGACAGCGTCATGTTCTTCCAGTGGCGGGCGTCCCCCGCGGGCGCGGAGATGTTCCACCCGGCGATGGTGCCGCACGCCGGCCCGGACACCAGGATCTTCCGTGAGGTCTGCGAGCTCGGCCGGGCCGTCTCGTGCCTCGGCGAGGTCGTTGGTTCCACAGTGACGGCCGAGGTTTCGTTGCTGTGGGATGCCGATTCCTGGTGGGCCCTGGAGAACCGGGGGATTCCACTGGCTGAGGTGGGATACCTGGACCTGGTGCGGGCCGATCATGCCGCGCTGTGGCGGGCTGGGGTGGTCTGCGACTTCGTCCATCCCGACGGTGATCTGTCCCGGTACCGGCTGATCTTCGCCACGGGCGCGTACCTGATCTCCGATGAGGGCGCCTGGGCGCTGCGCCAGTACGTCGCGGCCGGGGGGCACGTGGTGATGTCCTTCGGCGGTGGCATGGTGGACTCCCAGCATCACGCGCGACCTGGGGGTAGCCCCGGCGGGCTGCGCGACGTATTCGGGATCCGGGTCGAGGAGTTCCGCCCGCTCGCCCGCGGCGAGACCGTGGCCCTGTCTTATGGAATGGCACCACTGGTCGATGAGGCCGCGCCACTGGCCCAAGGTGCCGGGCCGATAACCGGCGGCCACGGCACCCTGTGGAGCGAGGATCTGCGCGCCGAGGAGGCGGACGTGCTGGCGAGCTATGCGGCGGGCCCGCTCGCCGGGCAGCCGGCGGTCACCAGGAACTCCTTCGGGGCAGGCACAGCCTGGTACGTGTCGACCCAGCTCGATGAGGGCGCCCGCGACCGGCTGTTCGCGGTCGCGGCGGCGCGGGCCGGTGCCGGGCCAGTCATGGCCGCCGCGGCCGCCGGCGTGGAGATCGTGCGCCGGCACAGCGATGGCGGTCGCAGCTGGCTCTTCGTGCTCAACCACACAACTGACGCGGCGGTGGTGGACGCACGCGGTGTGGACCTGCTGACCGGCCAGCGGGCGGACGGTCGGTTTGAGATCGCCCCGGGGGGCGTGGCCGTGCTCCGCGAGCACACCGTCAATGGCCCAGCGTGAAGGCAGCGGGACGGCCGCTCCGGCCGGGCGGCCATCCCGCGTACCCGCCTCGTTGTAATCAGCGGTTGGTTACCACCAGTTTTGTGCGTCCGAGCCGTTGCAGGCCCACTGCCACAAGGCCGTTCCAGCCGTAGTGGAGGAGTGCGGAACGTCCAGGCACAGACCCGATCTGCGGTCATGGATGCTGAAGACCGGCAGCCCGCTGTGGTAAATCCCCCTGAATACGAATATCCACTGCTGGTCGGTGGCGCCGTTGCACTGCCACTGGATGACGTCGGTGCCTTGGGCGGTGCTTCCGCTATTGCCTACCGCCAGGCACAGGCCGCTGTTGTAGTTGATGATCTGGTTCCAGCCCGACCCGTGCGGCACGACCCCCCAATATTGGGTGTTGCTCCCGTTGTAGGGCCAGATATCGACCGTGGCCGAATCGAACAGCTCAGAGTGTTGTACCTCGAGGACGAGACCAGAATGGAGGTTGGTCCAGGGCGTGTTCGCCTCGGGATAGTCGACAGCGATCCACTCGCAGGTCAGAGTCGGGTCAGTGGCTGTCCGCGAGTGGCAGCTGCACTGCCACGTGATGCCGTCTTCGTCGGGTCCGGACTTGTTTCCCCAGGCACCGAGGTGGCAGTCCGCCGCGGGGGGCGCGAGCTGCGGGAGGGCGGCAGAGGTGCGCGAGATGGCGTGAATGGCGTGAATGGCGTGAGTGGTGCTGGCCTGGGCGGCAACCGGGGCACCACCCAGGGCTGCGATCGCGGTCGCCACGATGAGCAGCCTGAAGCTGGTGGTGCGCAATGGTTTGGCGAGTTTCGTGCGCAGCAGTTGGTACACCATATTCCTCTCGAAGAGTCTCGGCCCGTTCTCATTGCCGTCATCGGCGGGCGGGTCCGGCAACCCAGCGGCGATGTTTCCGCAGCTTCCGTCGCAGGATCGGGCGAGACAAGGCATATGCAACAGGCTGCAACGAGATGCGGCAAAGGCTGAAATACTGGGTGGAAATGCCAGGGGTTGAATATCGGGCTTGAAGACCAGGCTGGCGTCGGTGGGGTCATCCGCGCGTGGTGCCGGGCCCGCCGGGATGCCCGGGAACCCCTGCCCTCCCTCGGGCGGGTCGGCCCGCCGTCGGCCGGTCAGTAGGCTTGAACCGAAACCAGAAACCGCGAAGGGTGAGGTGTAGTGCGCATCGCGAGATTCGCCAAGGACGGCGACGTCGCTTATGGCGTGGTGGGGGAGGCTCAAGGAGACGGTGCTTCAGCTCGCGGCGGGTCGGCCGCCGCGGGCGGTGGCCTGGCCATCGCTGAGTTGCGTGGGCACCCGTTCGCGCCCGGGGAGAGCGTCCAGTTCAGCGGGGTGACCTACCCGCTCGACGACGTGCGGCTGCTGGCGCCCGTGCTGCCGAGCAAGGTGGTGGCGGTGGGCAGGAACTATGCGGATCACGCACGTGAGATGGGCGGGGAGCCGCCGGCCGAACCTGTGCTGTTCCTCAAGCCGTCCACCGCTGTGACCGGCCCCAGGGACCCGATCGGGTATCCGGTGAAGCTCACCCAGCGGGTCGACTTCGAGGGGGAACTCGCGGTGATCATCGGCAGGCTGTGCCGCGAGGTGCCCGCCGCTCAGGCCGCCAGCGTCATCTTCGGCTACACGTGTGCCAACGACGTGACCGCCCGCGACCTGCAGTCCCGGGATGGTCAATGGACCCGGGCCAAGGGCTTCGACACGTTCTGCCCGCTGGGCCCGTGGATCGAGACGGCCGTTGATCCTGGCGACCTGGCCCTCAGCACGTCGGTGAACGGCGAGGTCCGGCAGCAGGCCCGTACCTCCCAGTTGCTGCATGATGTGCCCGCGCTGGTCGAGTACATCAGCGCGGTGATGACGCTGCTCCCGGGCGACGTGCTGCTTACCGGCACACCTGCGGGGGTTGGTCCGTTGGAGGACGGAGACGAGGTATCCGTGACCATCGAGGGCATTGGCACGCTGGCCAACACGGTGGTGACCCGTGACTGAACAGACCGGAGACGGGCCGCGGGCCGGCGTCCGGGTCCGGTTCGCCCCGTCGCCCAGTGGGGACCTGCATGTCGGCAACATCCGGACCGCGCTCTACGACTGGGCCTTCGCCCGGCGCACCGGCGGTACGTTCGTGCTGCGGATCGAGGACACCGACCAGACCCGGGTGACCCAGGAGTACATCAATTCCGCCCTGGACACGCTGCGCTGGCTGGGCCTGGACTGGGACGAAGGGCCGGAAGTGGGCGGCCCCTACGGCCCGTACCTGCAGAGCGAGCGGATGGCCAGCTACGCGGACTGGGCGCAGCGGTTCCGCGGCGCGGGGGATGCCTACTACTGCTACTGCACGCAGGAGGAACTGGCCGAGCGCCGGGCGGCGGCGCGGGCCGGCACGGGGGGTGGCCCGACCGGGTATGACGGGCATTGCCGTGACCTGACCCCGGAGCAGGTGGCCGCCTACGAGGCCGAAGGCCGCGCGCCAGTGCTCAGGTTCCGGATGCCAGCCGGGTCGACCACGTTCACCGATCTCGTCCTCGGTGAGGTCACCGTTGACCACGCGCACGTCCCCGACTTCGTCCTCGTGCGGGCGGACGGCTCACCGCTGTACACGCTGGCCGTAGCGGTGGACGACGTGCTCATGAAGATCACTCACGTGGTGCGCGGGCAGGATCTGCTCTCCTCCACCCCGCGCCAGATCGCGGTCTACCGCGCCATGGGCGTCGCCGAAGGCGAGTTCCCCGCCTTCGCCCACCTGCCCTACGTTCTCGGCAAAGACGGGCAGCGGCTTTCCAAACGGAACGGCGTGGTGTCGGTCAACTGGTACGCCCGCGAGGGTTTCCTCCCTGAAGCTATCTGTAATTACCTGGCGCTGCTCGGGTGGTCACCGGGGGAGAACCGGGAATCTTTCACGCTCGCCGAGATGGCGGCCGAGTTTGACCTGAGCCGGGTCAGGCCGAACCCGGCCCAGTTCGACGCGGCCAAGCTTGAAGCGATCAACGGCGATAAGATCCGCGCTCTGGACCCAGCCGACTTCGTCACCCGGATCACGCCGTTCCTGCAGGGTGCGGGGCTGGCGGCCGATCCGGTGACCGACCAGCAAGCTCAGCTGATCGAGGCGGGCGCGCCGCTCATCCAGGAAAGGATCTCCAGGCTCACCGAGGCGGTCGGCATGCTCGGCTTCCTGCTGATCGGCGAGGCGGAGTTCGCGGTCGACCCTGGCGACGCGGCCAAGGTGCTCACGCCCGACGCGGCGCCGGTGCTCAAGGCCGCCGAGGCGGCTCTCGCCGACGTGACGCCCTGGACGGCGGCCGCGATCAAGGAGGCGCTGCACCACGCGCTGGTGGAAGAGCTCGGGCTGAAGCCGCGGCAGGCATTCGCGCCGGTCCGGGTCGCGGTGACCGGGCGGCGGGTGTCACCGCCGCTGTACGAGTCGATCGAGTTGCTCGGCCGCGACCGCACCCTGGCCCGCCTGGCCCGCGCCCTCACCCCCCCGGCCTAACCCCCGCCCCGGCCCCGGCGCCCGCCATCGGGCCCGGCCCCCGCCATCGGGCCCGGCCCCCGCGGCCGGGGCGCCAACTGGGCTACGGGATCCCCGATCCCGTGATCACGGAAGATTTCTGGGTCTATGTGTCCGAGATATTCCGTGATCATGGACGCCGCCCGGCGGTTTTGCGGGATGGTGACTAAACCGGTATATCGGGTCAGATCATTGCGGCTGTAACCATTGACGCTAAACCGGTCTAGTGATGTCATCTTCAGTGTGCGCGGCGGCTGCACCTCCCGCGCCCGCCTGCTTCATGTCACGGCCCGGTACCGGCCGGGCCGGTGCGACCAATGGAGGTTCGAGATGGCCGCAGGCTCTTCTTCAAGTCCGGATGATCCCCGGCCGGGGACGACGCGCCGCGGGTTGCTCGCGGGAACCGTCGCCGGGGCGGCGGGACTCGCCATGGGCGCGGGGGCGATCCCCGCAGCAGCGGCGACCGCCGCCCGCGCTGGTCTCGCCTCGGGCGGCACGTTCCCGGGTCACCCCCAGGAGTTCGTGACGGTCCGCGGCGGGAAGTTCTCCGTCGGCGGCAAGCCGCTGCGCTTCGGCGGAACCAACACCTACTACCTGCATCAGCAGTCGCACTACATGATCGACAGTGCGCTGGACGACGCCGCGGCGATGTCCCTCAGTGTCGTCCGGGCCTGGGCGTTCGCTGACGGCTCGGGCAACTCTTACACCCCGCTCCAGTCGGCGCCTTACGTGTACAACACCGCGGCGTTCGACTCGCTGGACTACGCCATCTACAAGGCCGGGCAACTGGGCATCCGGCTGGTGCTCGCGCTGGTGAACAACTGGCCCGACTACGGCGGCATGCAGCAGTACGTGAAGTGGTTCCTCAACCTGCCCGATGACACCTACACCACCGGCGTGAACCACGACCTGTTCTACAGCACCAAGGCGATCACCGATTGCTACAAGGCATACGCCAAGTTCGTGACGCACCGGATGAATCCCTATACCGGCCTGCGCTACAACGCCGACCCGACGATCATGACGTTCGAGCTGGCCAACGAGCCGCGCAGCCGCAGCGAGAAGACCGGCGCCCGGCTGCTCACCTGGGTCACCGAGATGAGCGCCTACGTCAAGAGCCTGGCTCCCCGTCAGCTGGTCACCACGGGCGACGAGGGTTTCTACGGCGACGCGACCAACCCCGACTACCCGTACTCCAACTACGAGGGCGACCGCTGGAAGGACTTCCTCGCCCTGGCCACGATCGACTACGGCACCGTGCACCTCTACCCGCAGGGCTGGGGGGAGAATCCGTCCTCCAAGCCGGGCACCGACCCGGTTACCTGGGGCACCAAGTGGATCACCGACCACCTCACGGACGGGGCGGCGCTGCACAAGCCGGTCGTGCTTGAGGAGTACGGCCTGGCGATCAATGCCACGCAGGGCGTCCCCGACGAGGCCACCAGGGACGCCGGCTACAAAACGTGGACCGGCGCTGTGCTGGCCAATGGTGGCGCCGGAGACCAGTTCTGGCTGCTGACCGCGCGGGTGGACGACGGCTCCTTCTACCCTGACTATGACGGTTACCGCATCATCTGGGACAACGACCCGAGCAACACGACAAATGCGGCCGCTCAGCTGCTGAGCGCACATGCCAAGGCGATGACCGCGGCTAGCTGACCAGGCTGTCCAAGCGCCCGCCCGCTCCCGCGCGGCCCTGACCCACCGGCCCCTGCCCGGCTCCCCCACCCCCCCGGGGGGCCGGGCAGGCCCAGCCGTCGGCTCGGCAGGCCCAGCCGTCGGCTCGGCAGGCCCAGCCGTACCCGGGCATGTTCGGCCGTTGCCGTTGCCGCCGCGGAGGCGAGCAGGCTGGTCAGGCCGGAGCGAACCGTCGCCTGAGATGCCGGAGCTGAGTCTCCAGGTGCGCCGGCGGGACTGAGTGCACCCCGAACTGGAACACCGCGATCTCCTTGGTGGCGTTGATCGCGTTGTAGGCGGCGAACACGGTCGACGGCGGGCAGACGTCGTCCATCAACCCGACGCTCACCAGGCAGTCAGCGGTGATCCGGCGGGCCAGCAGGGCGCAGTCCACATAGCTCAGGGTGTCCATGGCCACCTGCTCCAGGTCCACGTGCTGAGCCAGGAATTCCGCCACTTCGGCGTACGGCATCGAGGCGGTCAGGGTCACCGCGCGCTGGATATCGCAGAGGAACGGGACGTCGGCGTGGCAGACCGTGATCCGATCGCCAAGCAGCGCGGCGGAGGCCAGCGCGAGGGCACCGCCTTGACTGGCGCCGCTCACCGCGATCCTGGAGTCGTCCACGTCGGCGAATCCCGCGGCGGTCTCGACGGCGCGCACCGCGTCCACGTACAGCCTGGTGTAGTAGTAGTCCTCGGGGCTGGCGATGCCCCGGGTCATCACGGTGGAGTACTCGGGCCCCGGTGCCAGGTCGCCGGTAGCGCCCACGGTCCACCGGCCGCCCTGGCCACGGGTGTCCATCACGAAGGCGGCATAGCCGACCGAGGGGAGCAGTGAGTGGCTGGCCGGGAGCCCGCGTCCGCCGCCGTACCCGATGAACTGCACCACGAGGGGCAGCTGGGCGTCGCCGGCCCCGGCCGGGCGCAGGTACCAGCCGCGGATACGGTCGCCACGAGCCCCCGAGAACTCGACATCGTAGGCGTGCAGTGGGCCATATGCGTCCGTTGCATATCGGGTTACCCCGGGTGGGCGGGCAGCCGCGCGCGCCTCGTCCACCCGCTCCGCCCACCACCTGTCCAGGCCGGGCGGCTCCTCGGCCCCGGTGCGGTGTTCCCGCAGGGATGCGAGGGGCAGGTCGAACCAGGGCATCTGCGCTCCTACGGTGCGGGCGGCGACTGGCGTGCGGCGGCGGGCGGGCGTGCGGCGGCGGGCGGGCCTCACCGCCCGCCAGTGATCTCCTGCCCACCCGCGAGACGGAAAACACGCACACCGAACGGAACCAGGCTGACCTCACCATTGACCGCGTCGCCGTCGAGGGCGCAGAGCCGCAGGCCGGCGGCGAGCTGCGGCTTTACCGCGACGGACTCGGCGGCCTGGCTCACCAGCCAGGCGAAACGAGTGCCATCGGCATGGACCAGGATGTCGGCGGCGACCCTTGGATCGTCAACGGTAACCAGCCTGCTCACCCCGGCGTGCACGGCCAGCGCGTCGTACAGCACGCTGGCCGCCTCCGGGTTGACGCCCGGCGTGACGGCGGCCATGTGCTCGATGGGATAGGTACACAGCACCAGCGAGCCGGCCCCCGCGGCGCGGAGCAGCAGGGCGGGCCGGCCACGGGAGTCCACGGCGATGACCTCCGCCCCGTCGGGCCGCACCGGCAGGTACGCCCGGCTGTACCGGGTGCCCGCGACGTTGAAGGTGAGCCGGGCTCCGGCGGTGATCGTGCCGAAGTCGCGGGCGAAGGTGAACGTCACCTGATCGTCTTCGATCGGATCCACCAGTCCGTTGCGCAGCTGGTGCTGGATGCCGAACAGCGAGTTGAGGTTCGCGAACCAGGGGCCGGGGTGGTTGCCGTTATCCCCTGGTGAGTAGGACGCGTACACGGTCGCGCCGTCGGCTGCGAGCCGCTCCAGGTCGTAGCACGTCGGGCTGAGCAGGTGCTTGGCCGAGGGCAGCAGGTAGAGCCGGGCACCTGCGGCGACGCCGGAACTCTCCCTGGTCACGGCGGGGGCCAGGTCGGCGAGCCGGGCGGAGACATACGACTGGTGCAGCGTCTGCGCCAGGTAGGTGCGGTCACCGGGGTCGGTGAACGGGAAGCTGGTGTCCAGGTAGGCCGGGACGATCAGCGCCGTCTCGGAGTCGGCCCGCTCGCAACGGCCTATGTCGGCCGCGGCCAGCACGTCGGCGAACGCCTTCATCTCGGCGAGCTGAGGTTTGGGCCGGCCGCGTGAGTCGGTCAGGCCGAAATGCAGCTCGAAGCCGTGATGCCGGTAGGGATCCTGGTGGATCAGGTCGTCGTAGTCGGAATTGCACCAGGCGAGCCAGCCGGTCGCGCCGGCCAGCAGGCTGTTGTGCAGGATCTGGCGGTAGTAGTGGGCAGCGTTCTCGTCGGAGGCGAAGTCGGAACTGAGCCCGAACTCCTCCATGATCACCGGGCTGCCGAAGGTGGTGGCGAGCTCGCAGGCCCAGGCCGCGGCGTAGTGCTGCCGGACAATGTCGTCGCCGACCGGGTACACGTGCGGGCCGATGAAGTCGCACAGCCGCGCGCTGTCGGCGACCGAGAAGCCGGTGTCCCGGCCGCTGATCTCGATACCCCAGGCGCCGTCCCCGAGCGAGACAGGCTGGTTGCCGCCCGCCGCCCGGACGGCGTCGACCATGATCTGCGCCCACGCGGCGATGGTCTCGCGGGGGGCCTCGCCACCATAGATGGGCATCTCGTTGGTGATCAGCCAGCCGCACACCGCGGGGTGCGCGCCGAACCGGCGCACCATCTCCCCGGCGAACCATGCCTGCCTGGCGACCATCCAGACGTCGCTATACAAATCGCGCCCGTGGCGCCAGGACGGATCCCAGTTCTCCCCGGACATATGGCCGACCACGAAGGTGGGCACGGTCTGCATGCCCATTTCGGTGTGACGGTCGAGAAAGTCAGCGAACCTGGCTGTCAGTTCCTCGTCGATCCGGTCCGGCTCAGGCATGAAGTCGGGCCAGTAGAAGAACGAACGGGTGACGGCGAGGCCGTGCTCGCGCAGCACGCGCAGCTCACCGAGGACCGTCTGCGCATCGTAGTTCCGCCACATCAGCGGGCCTCCGGTGCGCGACCAGAAGTTAGCCCCCAGCCAGTTGACCGCCCGCCCATCGGCCATGATCTTGGCAGAATTTCTGCGCATGCGGAAAGGTCTCCTCTGGAACAGAAGCGGGCGTCGGATGCGTGCGGCTCCCAGGCCAGTGTGACAAGCCAGTGCGACAAACCAGGGCGACAAGCCCGTGCCAAGCCCGTGCGACAAGCCCGTGCGATCGAGCCAGTGCGATCGAATCACTATACCGGTTAAGTGTCAATACATCTGAGTGCTGGCGGCGCGCCGGGATCTGGCCCCGTCACGGCGTCCGGCCGCTTGTTACACTGGCCTGCGCAATCGCGGGGAGGCATCGCGTGAAACGTCCGACCATCGCCGACATCGCTCGCCGCGCGGGCGTGACCAAGGCGGCGGTGTCATTCGCGCTCAACGGCCAGCCTGGTGTATCCGCGGCGACACGTGAGCGGATCCTGGCCATCGCCGAGGAGATCGGCTTCCAGCCGAACAGCGCGGCCCGCGCGCTCTCCGATGGCCGGGCCGGGGCCTTCGGGCTGATCATCGACCGGCCGCCGAACATGCTCGGGATAGAGCCCTGGTTCATGCAGCTCATGGCCGGCATTCAGGCGGAGCTGTCCGGGGATCATGCCGCACTCCTGTTCAGCACGGCCGAGGATCAGGCGGCCGAGATCGCCATGTACCGCTCGTGGTGGGCCCAGCGGCGGGTGGACGGTGTGTTCCTCGTCGACCTGCAGATCGATGACCAGCGGGTGGCTGTCCTTGAGGAACTGCGGATGCCTGCGGTGGTGATCGGCACTCCGCTGGGCGCTGGATCGCTGACCGCGGTGTGGCAGGATGACGCGGCCGCGACTCTCGCCACCGTCGAGTATCTCGCCGGGATCGGGCACCGGCGGATCGCGCGGGTGACCGGCATCCCGAGGTTCTGGCACACGAAGATCCGGACCGATGCCTTCGCCGAGGCGGCGCGGTCCGCAGGGGTCGAGTCGGTCTGCGTGGAGGCCGACTACACGCGCGAGCGCGGCGCTGAGGCGACCCGGACTTTGCTGCGCGGCCGCCGGCGGCCTACCGCGATCATGTATGACAACGACCTCATGGCGATCTCGGGGTTGATCACCGCTCAGCGGATGGGCGTGCAGGTGCCAGCGGAGCTCTCGATTGTGGCCTGGGATGATTCCCCGCTGTGCGAGCTCGTCCACCCGCCGCTGACGGCGTTGAGCAGGGACATCCCAGCGTATGGGGCGCATGCGGCGCGGACGTTGGCGCAAGTGGCGAGCGGCGAGGCGGTCGGGCATTTCCAGGAGGTGCCACCGGTGCTCACCATCCGCGGCAGCACGGCGAGCCCTCCGCTGGTCGCCGCCTGAGCCCAGCTGGCCCGCAGGGCTGGCTGGCCCGCAGGCCGGACCTTTGCGGAGCCGATGGTCAGCGCCCTTCTTAACCGCGCCGACACGGGATCGAAACCCGAACGAGACCATGATCCTGCTTCACCTGAGGTCATGAAGGGTTGACACTTAACCGGTATAGTGCTTCGCTCAGTCGACCCGGAGATCCCGGATAGCCGATTGCCGCAGGCAAGCTCCTGAACTGCATAACCGAACATCCACGTCGATTGACCGGTGGCCATGACGGCCGTAGTTCGCGCGCTACGGCGAGACGTGCCGCTGACGTATTGGCGACCTAAGTGACCCCAGGGCGAAAGAAAGAAGGAATCACCAATGTCGTTGAGACCCTGGCGCGTGCGAACGATTGCCGCCGGTGCCGCCGTGGTAACCGCCGGCGTGCTTGCTGCCTGCGGGGGCAGCAGCGGTGGCAGTAGCGGTACCTCGTCGTCCTCTGGCCCTTCCGGAGTACTCACGGTCGCCACCGGGGCTCCCGCCTATACCGACGACTTCAACATGTACTCCCCTAACCAGCAGGACGCGACCAACGGCATGATCTACGAGCCGATGTTCTTCTACAACACGGTGAAGACCGGCGATATCAAGCCGTGGCTCGGCCTCAGTTACGCGTGGTCCAACGGCGGCAAGACGCTGACCGTCCAGCTCAGGCACAACGTCACGTGGACCGACGGCAAGCCGTTCACCAGCGCGGACGTTGTCTACACCTTCGATCAGGCGCTGCACAGCACGGCACTCAACAAGTACGCGCTGCCGCTGGCCAGCGTCGCAGCTAACGGCACCTACGGGGTGACCATCAACTTCACCAAGGCCGCCTACACGGACGCGTACTACGCGCTCGGCCGGGTGGAGATCGTGCCTCAGCACATCTGGAAGTCGATCAGTAACCCGACGACGTTCCTGAACGAGCACCCCGTCGGCACCGGCGCCTACACCCTGACCAAGTTCTCCCCGCAGGTGTTCGAGCTGACCGCGAACCCGCACTATTACCTGCCGGGCCTGCCGCACTTCAAGACCGTCCGCTTCATCGGTTACACCGGCAACACGACGATGGACGCGGCGATCGAAGCTGGCCAGCTCGACTGGACCGGCGCCTTCATCCCGAACATCAAGAAGACCTACCTGGCCAAGGACCCGAAGTTCGTGGTGAGCGACATCCCGCTGGCCACCAACTTCCTGGTGCCGAACATGTCCACCGGCCCGACCACCAAGCTCGCCGTCCGCCAGGCGATCAGCGCGGCCCTCGACCGCACCTCCATCAGCAACACGGTCTACAACGGGTATGCCCCGCCCAGTAACCCCGAGGCGCTGATCACGCCGAACTACAACTCGGTGCTGGACCCATCGCTGGCCAGCGCCAAGTTCCCCAGCCCGGATGCGGCTGCGGCGAAGAGCATCCTGACCAGGGCGGGCGTCGCCACGCCGCTGACCCTCACCGTCAAGATGGTCGCGGGCTACACCGACTACCTCAGCGCCCTGCAGATCATGCAGCAGGAACTCAAGCCGGCCGGCATCAACCTCGTCATCGACCAGGAGGCCTACACCGCGTTCACGTCCGACCAGGACAACGGCAATTTCCAGCTGCTCATCGCCGGCTTCGGTTTCACCCCGGACCCGTGGTCTTACTACTACTCGCTTCTGGACAGCTCGATCGCGCCGGCCATTGGCACGGCGGACACGGTCGGTAACTACGGTCGCTACCGGAACCCGCAGGTGGACTCGCTCCTCGGCCAGATCGCCGACACGACCGACACGTCGGTGCAGAACCCTGCGTTTTACAAGATCGAGAACATCTTCGCCCAGCAGTTGCCTCTGATCCCGCTCTACGAGGCTCAGAACGAGATCGAGTTCAATGGCCACCATGTCGGAAACATCCCCACCACGGCGAACCCCTACGGGGCACCAGCCGTGTACATCCAGCCGGATATCGGCTGGATTTCGGCGCGGCTCGTCCCGGTGAACAAGTGACCCCGATGGCCTGAGGCTGACCCAGCCAGAGGCCGGGAAGACGCCCGGCGGAGGGGATGCCGCGGACCGCAGACCGCAGCGTCCCCCGCCGGGCGGCTACGGCAGTACCAGCCGTGTCGGGCACACCGGCACCAGCGCCGGAGAAAGGAGGGCCGAGGGTGCGGTACGTGGCCCGTAAGCTGGGGTTCTACCTGGTCGCCGCCTGGGCGGCGCTGACCCTCAACTTCCTGCTGCCGCAGCTCATCCCCGGTAACCCGGTCGAGGCCCTGATCAGCAAGATGTCACAGTCGGGCCCGGTCCCGCCCGGTGAGGCGCAGGTCCTGACCAAGCTGCTCGGCCTGGGCACCGGGAACATATTCCAGAAGTACTGGCAGTACGTGGACGGCCTGGCTCACATGCGGCTCGGCCTGTCCATCACCGACTTCCCCACCCCGGTTGCTGCGGAGATCGGCCAGGCCATCTACTGGACGCTGGCCCTGGTCGGTACGGCGACGATCATCAGCTTCGCGCTCGGCATCGGGCTCGGGGCGCTGGCCGGATGGAAGCGGGGATCCCGGCTGGACGCGATCATCCCGGCCACCACCCTGCTCACGGCCATGCCCTACTTCTGGCTCGCGCTGCTCCTGCTGTTCTTCTTTTCCAGCAACGTCTGGCACGTATTCCCGCTCGGCCAGGGGTACGACACCAACTCCGAACTCAACGAGGGATGGAACCTGCCGTTCATCTCCTCGGCCGTCCAGCATGCCGTGCTGCCCGCGCTGACCATCGTGATCAGCTCGGTCGGGGGCTGGCTGCTCGGCATGCGCAACATGATGGTCTCCACGCTGTCCGACGACTACGTCGTGGCGGCCGAGGCGAAGGGACTGCGGCAGTCCCGGATCATGATCAGCTACGCGGCCCGTAACGCGGTGCTGCCCAGCGTCTCCGGGTTCGCGATCTCCCTCGGGTTCGTGGTCAGCGGCGCGATCGCGATGGAGTACGTCTTCTCCTACCCGGGCCTCGGCGAGAAGCTGGTGCAGGCGGTGACCAACAACGACTACCCGTTGATGCAGGGGATCTTCCTGGTGATCACATTCGCGGTCCTCGGTGCCAACATGATCGTCGATTTGCTGCACGGCTTCATCGACCCTCGGACGAGGCTGTCCCGGTGACCGCCACCAACGTCGTCGCCGCCGTCGTGGCCGAGACCGGCGGCGAGGACCCCGGCCGCCTGACCGGGAGGCTGCGGGCCGCCTTCCGGTCGCCCAGGCTGGTCGCCGGAACCGGCATCGTCGGGTTTTTCGTGCTGCTCGCGATCTTCGGGCCACTCTTCCTGACCAACCCGGACCAGCTGGGTCACTCCACCACCGCGGCACCGTCGCTCAGCCACTGGCTGGGCACCACCGAGATCGGGCAGGACGTCTTCGCCCAGACGGTGGACAGCGCCCGGGCCACGCTGGAGATCGGCGTGGGCGCCGGGCTGATCGCCACCATCGTCTCGATCGTCATCGGCATCGGCGGCGGCTACGCGGGCGGGTTTGTCGATGAGGCGCTGTCGCTGCTGTCCAACGTGGTCCTGGTGATTCCCACCCTGCCGCTGGTCATCGTGATCCTGGCCTACGTGAAGGCGGGCGGCCTGCTGCCGATCACCGTGATTATCGCCCTGACCAGCTGGGCGGCAGCGGCCCGCGTGCTGCGGGCGCAGACCCTCTCGGTGCGCAACCGCGAGTACGTGCTCGCCGCGCGGGCGTCGGGGGAACGGTCCTGGCGCATCGTGCTCATCGAGATCCTCCCCAACGAACTCCCGATCATCGTGTCCAACTTCATCTTCGGGGTGATCTTCGCGATTCTCACCCAGGCCGTCCTCGCGTTCATCGGCCTCGGGGACCCTACGTTGCTGACCTGGGGGAACATGCTCAGCCTGGCGTACAACGGCGAGGCGCTCTCGGTCGGCGCCTGGTGGTGGTTCGTCCCGCCCGGCTTGTGTATCGCGCTGCTCGGCATGGGCTTCGCGCTGATCAACTTCAGCCTGGACGAACTGCTCAACCCGCGCTTGCGGGTCTACCGCCCGGCCACGGGCAGGCGTGCCCGGGCGCAGGCGACCCCGCAGGCGGGGGGCGCAGCATGAGCGAGCCGGAGGGGCGCAGCCTGAGTGAGCCGGACCTGGTCCTGCGGGCGGAGCACATCAGCGTTGAATACGCCGGGCGGCGCCCCACCCGGGCCGTCCGCGATGTCACGATCGAGTTGCGCCGCGGCGAAGTGCTGGGCATCGCGGGGGAGAGCGGGTGCGGCAAATCCACGCTCGCCTACGCGCTCACCCGGATGCTCAGGCCGCCCGCGGAGATGACCGGCGGGGGCATCACGTTCTATCCCGCTGAGCAGGCGCCGGTCGACGTGATGGCGCTGGAAGGCGAGGACCTGCGCGCGTTCCGGTGGAACCGGATCTCCATGGTCTTCCAGAGCGCGATGAACGCGCTCAACCCGGTGACCAGCGTGGCCAGGCAGTTTGATGACATCTTCGAAGCTCACCGGCAGCATATGGACCGGGCCGCCCGGCACGCGCGGGCGCGGGAGCTGCTGGACATGGTGGGCATCGACCCGAAGAGAATCAACAGCTTCGCGCACGAGCTGTCCGGCGGCATGCGGCAGCGGGTCATGATCGCGATGGCCCTGGCCCTGGAGCCGGAGATCGTCATCCTGGACGAGCCGACCACCGCACTCGATGTCGTGGTGCAGCGGGAAATCCTCGACGAGATCGAGCGGCTCCGGGAGGAATTCGGGTTCAGCGTCATCTTCATCACCCACGACCTGTCCATGCTGCTTGAGGTCAGCGACCGGCTCGCGGTCATGTACGCGGGTGAGGTGGTGGAGCGGGCGCCGTCCGAGGCGGTCGGTACCGCCCCCGCGCACCCGTACACCCTGGGCCTGCTCCGCTCGTTCCCAGACATGCGCAGCGCGCGGCGCGAGCTGCGCGGCGTGCCGGGAATCCCTCCCGACCTGCGCGATGACTTCGCCGGGTGCCCGTTCGCCCCCCGCTGCGACTACCGGTTCGAGCCGTGCCAGACCATCCACCCAAAGCTGGAGGCGCCCGCCGAGCGGCTGCTGGCTGATAATCCGGCCCTGATCAAAAGCTGGCGGGTGGCCTGCCATCTGCATAACCCGCAGCACCGTCCGGGGGGCCCGCCGGACGAGCTCGCGGCGGTGCCCGGAGAGCGGCCCGCCCGGGCTGATGACCAAGCTGCCGCGCCGGTGGACGGCCCGGAAAGCCCGGACGGCCCGGACGGCCCGGAGAGCCCGGTCACCGCCGACAGTGCGGGAGGCGAGCAGTGAGCGTCCTCGATGTCCGCGACCTGACCGTCGAGTTCGGCCAGCGTGGTGGCGGGAAGCTGCTGGCGGTGGACAACCTCTCGTTCGAGCTGCGCGAGGGGCAGACCCTCGCGCTGGTCGGCGAGAGCGGCAGCGGCAAGTCCACCGTGGTCCGGGCGCTCGCCCAGCTCGTCAAGCGGACCTCAGGCGAGATCCTGCTGGACGGCGCGCCCGCGGGGCGGCACGGCCAGGCCCTGCGCGGCTACCGGCACCGGGTGCAGCTGGTCTTCCAGGATCCGTTTGCCTCCCTCAACCCGATGCATACCATCCGGCATCACCTGATCCGGCCCTTGCAGCTCCGGCTGGACCACCCCCGGGGCGAGGCCCTGGAGCAGGCGGTGCACGAACTGCTCAGGTCGGTCAACCTCAACCCGCCGGACGAGGTCGCCGGGAAGCACCCGCACGAGCTGTCCGGTGGCCAGCGCCAGCGGGTGGCCATCGCGCGGGCCCTGGCCACCAACCCGGACGTGCTGCTCGCCGACGAGCCGGTGTCGATGCTGGACGTGTCGATCCGGCTGGAGATCCTCAACCTGCTCGACCGGCTCAAGCAGGACCGGAACCTGGCCATGCTGTATGTCACCCACGACCTGGCCACCGCCCGGCACTTCTCCTCGGAGATCATGGTGATGTACCGGGGCGAGATCGTGGAGCACGGCCCGAGCGACGAGGTGATCCTGCGGCCTTCGCATCCGTACACCCAGATCCTGGCCGGCGCCGCGCCTGACCCGACGGTCTCCCGTGAGGCGCTCGCCGACGCCCGGCGGGCCAGGCAGGCCGCGCGGGCCAGCCGGGAGGCCGAACGCCGTGAGATCACGCTCGACACGGGCTGCAAGTTCCGCTCCCGGTGTCCCTTTGCCATGGATGTCTGTGCAACACATCCACCCGACCTGGAGGTCGCCCCGGGCCACCTGGCCCGGTGCTGGCTGCTCGGCGACGACGCGGCGGTGGCCGGCGCGGGCGCGGAGGGCACTGCGCCCGGGCGGCGGGCCGGGCAGTGACCCGGCGGCGGGCCGGGCAGTGACCCGGCGGCGGGGTTCCGTTTGGTAGCTGGGTCAGGATTTCGGCTACACTGCACAGGCGCGCGCGGGCCTGCTGGCTCGCCGCAATGGGGTATGGGGTAATTGGCAGCCCGACGGGTTCTGGCCCCGTTAGTCTAGGTTCGAGTCCTGGTACCCCAGCAGTTCAGCTGGCGTAGTCGAGTTCCGGTGCGGCTACGCGCCTGGCGGCCAGGGTCCTGCGGGCCCGCCCGTTACTAACGGCGCCGTCCGCCTCGGCTGCGGCCGGCCAGGCGCAGCACGAGCAGTAGCACGATGGCGCCGAGGATCGAGCCGAGGAAGCCCACCGTGTGCGGGTGAGTGAGATCGAGGTTGTGGTACTGGATCAGGTTCTCGGCGAAGCCGCCCAGGAACGACCCAACCACCCCGAGGGCGATGGTGGCGAACAGCCCCATCGGATCGCGGCCCGGCACGAGCAACCGGGCGATGGCACCGGCGATCAGGCCGATGATCAGCAGGACAATCAGAAATACGACCATGTTGCGACAGCTACCCATATCAGCGTCGGCCATGCGGGCTCGGCCATGCGGGCGCGGCGTGACGCTTCGATGGGGGCCCCTCGGGCGCTTCCATGGGGCCGTCTCGGGCGCTCCGGGTGACCGGATCTGGCTGGGTTCCCGTTTGGCGTGCCCCGCTGCGGTGCGCTACGGTTCAGTGTCTGGCCCCGTCGTCTAGTGGCCCAGGACGCCGCCCTCTCAAGGCGGTAGCGCCGGTTCAAATCCGGTCGGGGCTACTCATGGAGTAGCAGCTCAGAGGCCCGGTCCCCTACTCAGGGTGACCGGGCCTTGATCATTTGTGGCAAATGGGGGCAGAACTGGGCGTCATGGGGCGGCACTGAGCCCTGCCGATCGGCCTGCACCGCGGCTGAGCGCCAGGGCCTGGTAAGGGGACGGGAGGCAAACGGTGAAACGCGACGAGTTCCTGGACCTGCTCGCTCGGCTGCGCCGTGCCCCGGTCGGCGGTATCCGGGCGCCGCACAAGCCTCTGCTGCTGTTGTGGCTGTTCGGCAGGTTCGCTGCGGCTGGCAGTAGCGCGGCGACCTACGAGGAAGCTGAGCAGCCGGTCAGCGCGCTGATCAACGACTTCGGCCCGCCTGTCGCGAGTGCATCGGCCGGGCGTCAGCGGGCGGCGATGCCGTTCGTCCACCTGGAGCGGGAGATCTGGGACCTGCGGGACGCCTCGGGAAGCGAGATCGGGCCGGACGCCCCCGAGCGCGGGTCCTGGCTGGCCAGCCACGGGGCCGTGGGCCGGCTGCGCCCGGGCGTCGAGCAGTTGGTCGCGAACCCCGGCACGTTGGCGGCCGCCGCGCGGCTCCTGCTGGATCTGCACTTCACGCCGGGCCTGGCCGTCATGATCTGTGATCAGGTCGGCCTCGATCTTGCCGTTCTGGAGCTCGCCGCCAGCCCGGCGGTGGCGGCGGCACGACGTAGTGCGCGGCGGGCTGGCTTCGCTGAGGAGGTACTGCGCGCTTACGCCTACCAGTGCGCCATGTGCGGCTTCGACGGGGCCCTGGGCCGTAATCCAGTCGGTCTTGAAGCAGCCCACGTGCGCTGGCACAGCCAGGACGGTCCGGACGTGGTTGCTAATGGCTTGGCGCTGTGCGCGCTTCACCATGCACTGTTGGACCTGGGCGTGCTGGGGCTGACGACGGACCTGCGCATCCGGGTATCCAGCCTCTACGTGGCCCGCAGCGACGCTGGCCGGGCGGTCGATCGCCTCGCGGGCCAAGTATTGCTCGCACCCAGGCCGGGTCAGCCCGTCGTGGAGCTGGATCACATCAGCTGGCATCATCGGCAGGTCTTCAAGGGAGCCGACGCGGAGGCTGCGTAGAAAACCGTATGCCCGACCCCATCGAGGCCAGGGCTGTGCCCCTACCCCAGCCCGTCCCGGCGCCCCCGCGGCCGCGGCGAGCTGTTGGCTGCTTTCTGCCTGGCGTAGCACGATGTCGCCGAACGGCTCGGGCCCGCACCGTGGCACGAAGGGCGGTCGACGTAGCCGCAGGTAGATTTCTGGTTGTACGCGGAGCAGAGTCTGGCGAACCGGGATGGGTGGGAGATCAACCTGTGACCACACGGATGCTGTTACGCGGTGGCCTCGTCGCCGACGGGATAGGCACCACGACGCAGCGCGCCGACGTGCTGATCGAGGGACAGGTGATCGCCTCGGTCGAGCTCGATAGCGCTTCCCCGGCGGACTGCGAAGTGATCGACCTGGCCCCGGGCAGCGTCATCTGCCCAGGTTTCATCGACGCGCACGTCCACGCCGAGGGCCCGTTGCTGGCTGCCGGGCGGGTTGACGGGGCGCTGGCCCAGGGGGTGACGACTCTGGTCGTCGGCCAGGACGGGGAATCGTGGATCGGTGCTACCGCGGAGACTGCGCGGTACCTGAACCAGTACTTCGCGCCGGTCAACGGCACCCTCGAACCCGCCCGCGACTTCAGCGTTGCCGCCTTCCGGGACGCCGTAGCAGGAAGGCTGACGCAGAACGTCGCTGTCCTTGCCTCGCAGGGCACGATCCGGCACAACATCGTCGGCATGACGCCCGGACCGCTCGGGGACGACGAACGGGCTGCTGCCCGGCGGGAGGTTGAGGGCGCGCTGGCGGACGGGGCGGTAGGGCTGTCCAGTGGCATGGATTACCTGCCGAGCAGGTTCGGCGGCGTTGAGGAGGTCGCCGACATCGCCCGGCCACTGGCGGCGGCGCGGCGGCCGTATGTCTCGCACCTGCGTGCCTATGGGCCGGAGGTCAAGGCCGGCCTGGACGAACTGGTGGCCGTCGGGCACCGGGCTGGCATCCGGGTTCATGCAAGTCATCTGTGGGGCGCACCCGCCGACATCCAGGCGGCGTTCAAGTCCGCCGACACCGCAGGCGTGGCCGTGACGTACGACATGTATCCCTACCGCAAGTCCAGCACGATCCTGGCCGTGCTCCTGCTCCCCGCCGAGCTGCAGTCCCAGGGCCCGGAGCATACGCTGGCGGCGCTTACCGATCCGCGGCAGCGCGCGGAGCTGCTCGCCGGGGAGAAGTTCACCGACGAGTTCCTGCAGAATCTCTACCTGGGCTGCCTGCCCGCCGACGCTGCGCAGTTCGCCGGGCAATCAGTCACCCGGGCCGCCGAGAGCAGTCCGCTGTCCGCGGGGGAGTGGGTCCTCGACCTGCTGGTCTCTACCGGGCTCAAGGTCGGAGCGCACCTCGACCGGCCTTCCCTCACCGACGAGCATCTGGCCTGGCTCGCGTCCGACGACCGGCAGTGCGCTGGTTCGGATGGCATCTACCAAGGCCAGCATCCGCATCCCCGCGGGTACGGCGCCTTCGCCCGGCTCGCGAAGTACCACCTGGCGGACGGCCCGGCCACCAGGTACCAGCGACTCGCCCGCCACCTGTCCACCAACGCGGCTGACGCCTACGGCCTGCGCAAACGCGGGCGGCTGGCAGCTGGGATGGCCGCCGACATCTGCGTGATCGGGCCCGGCGGCATCACTGACCGCGCCATCTATGGCGCTCCGCAGGTGCAGGCGGCCGGAGTGGATCTGGTGATCGTGAACGGCGTCATCACCTGGCGCGATGGCGAGCCCCTGACTGACCGCTTCCCTGGCCAACTGGTCAGCTAGCCCCATCCGCTGACGCTCCAGCTTCCTCTGCGCGAACCGATCCGAGAAGGAAACCTGGATCAGCTCCGACAGGTCCTTGCCGCGCTCATCCTTCGCGGGCCGCCCGGCCAGCCACTCCCGCCCCGCCCGCTGAGCCACCACCTTGGCCGGCGCGGCCGCCGCCGCTTCTAATCCCGTCATCAGACCCCCGCCTGTCCCAGCCCCACCCTGCTTCAGGCGGTTCGTCTCGGCTCATTGAGCACAACAACCGCACTCCTCGCGCTTAACTCATCGCTGACCCCGGTCGCCCAGCGTGCGAGCCGCATGAACAGGATCGAAGCAGCGGTCAGACCCAGTGGAGCAAGATCGTGTATTTACCGCATATGCCGATGAGCGCGAACGCTACGCCGAGGGCTCCCGTCCGGATCAGTTCACACAAAGACAGAAGGGGTGACCTGCCGGGTCCAGGAAGACCCGGAAGGACGTACCGGGCTGGTCCGGGTGTTTGGTCGCACCGAGATCGATCACTGCCGCCTCGGCGGTATCGAGGTCGTCAACGATCACATCGAGGTGCATCTGCTGGGGCCGCTCCTGGGTCGGCCACATCGGCGGCGTGTAACCAGCCACCTGATGGAAGGAGATGCACTGGCCGTACTCAGCGCAAACCGAAGCCCGGTTGGCGGAGACGTCGATCTTCCAATCCAGCATCGCGCCGTAGAACCTGGCGAGCGCACCAGGATCGGGACAGTCGATAACGATGACGGGCAAGCGAGCGATGGCCACGCCGGCCACGATATCGATGATTGCGGTCGGCACACGTCCGGATTCCGCAGTGACGGGCCGGCGCTGTTGACCGTCGTACGTCCGCTCGTGCCGCGCAGCGGGCTAGGCAAGGTGCGCGAGTCCGGCCAGGACGGCGACCCCTGGCTAAGCGGCACGGGTTGAGGCTGCGCGCGCTTCGCCGCGAGTGTGCCTGGCGGCAACCTGACGTGACCGGCGAGCACGTGACGATCTTGGCCACCGGTAAATGCGTTGCCGCCTGTCGGCGTGCAGTCCTATAGTGGCCGGGCCGCGCGGCAAGAAATGTCCTCTGTATCAGGAAGGAGGTGCCCGCGATGTTCGCTAATCGTCAGACGCCTCCAAGGGTTGCTCTCTAGCAATCCTGGAGACGCACTGCGGGCACCCTCAGGAATCTGGCCTCAGCCAGTCCTGAGGGTGCCTTCTAACCAGCACAGGGCGCCGCCGGAGTCGGACTGAACAAGACCTAACTCGGTGTCCGCTCATGCCGCCGTGCGGGTGGTCATGCCGAGGAGGGGTAAGTACTGTGACCTCCTCAGTCAGGATGAAGGAGGGAGAGGGCACAGTGCGTGCGCTCCGCAGGCGTTCCAAATCCCAGCCGCCACCAGCATGGGCCATCTACGAGGCACTCAGCGATCCAATCGCAGATCAGGCCCGTCGTGAATGGCTCGACCTCCACGACGGCGAACTCCCGCCCCGGATCGTTCAGGCTGTATTCCCTTCCCTGGTGGTCTGGGCATCACTGTGGCCCGACCGGCCAGATGATCAGATCCGCTTCGACATTGAGGACCAGCGCCTCACCTGGACGCTGATGGGCGAGGCCTCCGACGCGGACGAAGAGCGCCTTGACCAACTGCGCTACCGCCTCGACGTCATGATCAACGCGGGCCTGCGGATCTCCTTCGGGAACTAGAACGCCGTCCGGGCGTCCGGTCATGCCGCGACGAGCGCGCACCTTGCGTTGTCGGCCGCCCGGCTCCGGGTGGCGAGACGGCCCTCGCGTCCCTTGCCTAGGGTGACCTGGTGACCAGCCCATGGGACCCGGCCGGCGCTGGCGTGCTGCGGCTGCCATCCGGCCGGCTCGTCAGGGGCCGCGGCCTGCGGCGGGCACTCCCGCCCGGACTAGCGCCCACCTTCGCGGTCTACCTGCTCAGCAAGCCACCCCCATCTGTCGCCTGGGAGGCCCGCTGGGTGCGCTGGCCCGACTTCTGGCTGCCCCGCGACCAGGCACACGTGCGGAAAGTCCTGCACGAGGCCTGGGAAAGCGCCCTGACGGAACGCCTGGAGATCGCCTGTTCCGGCGGCCGCGGAAGGACCGGGACGGCGTTGGCCTGCCTCGCCATCATCGACGGGCTACCACCGGAACAGGCCGTTGCCTTCGTCCGGCAGCATTATGACCCGCATGCCGTCGAGACGCCTTGGCAGAAGCGCTACGCCGCCCATTTCCGAATAACGCAGTGAGGCGGCTGATCCTGGTGGCCAGACGCGCTGTCATGCCGCGTGGCGCGGTGGTGTTCGCCCGCCGTCAGCGCGCTAGACGGTTGCGGGATGATTCTGGTCGAGGGGCGCGTTGACGATAGAGGACACGACATATCGTGTTATTTGAGGTAGGCGTGGGCCGTTGACGGGCTCCGAGCCTTGAGAGGTGAGCGTGATGACCGGTTGGTACACAGAGCGGACGCCGGACAGGTCGGCCAAGGCCATGATCGCCGTGACGCTGCTCGCGCTGTTGCTGGTGGCGGCCGTGCCGGTGGCCCTGCTGGCCGCAGTGGTCATGATGATGCTGGGATACGTCGTCGGCGGGCTCGCGCTGTTCGGCGGCTCGGTCCTCGCCGCCGCTATAGCTGTCGCGCTCGCGGGCATGAACGGGATGCGGCACCTGCGCAAGCTGCTCTCCGGGGGCAGCTTCCGCGCCGTGCGGCTCGACGGCAGCCAGTACACCGACGTCGCCGAGCCAGAGGGCAGGCACGACACCCACCTTGTGCAACTGGACCGCAGCGAGTACACCGAAGTTCGCTGACCTGCCCGTCCCCCTTATTGCGTGTATTTCGGGCCGAATATCCGGCGGCGGATTCGGCTGATGGCCTCAACGGTGAACTGACCCGGGTTTCGGCGGCTATCGGTGCGGGCCGCTGGCGTGCCGCCGGCAGAGTTCGCCGGTGGCGCAGTACAGCGCCGGGAAAGACCATCCGCCAGCTGCCATCAGGCAGATGACACAGCGTGCACGCTATAGGCCCAGCGCGACGCAGAGAACATCCGGTCATGCCGCGTGGCGCCCGTCTCATCCTGAGCTGGGCGCCGGGCGTTCCACCGCCACCTCGGGGTCGCGCCGTCGGACTACCGGGACCGGTTCCGGTCCCTGAAGGAGCGGGCATGACCACCTACGGGCTGCTGATCTTCGATGGCGCTGAGGAACTGGACTTCGCCGGCCCGTGGGAGGTGTTCACGGTCTCGGCCATGCTCCGCGATCATGGCGACACCGCGGTCCTGCTCGCCGAGCGGCCCGGTGCGGTTCGTTGCGCCAAAGGAATGCAGGTACTGCCCAACTTCATCCTCAACGATCATCCGCCACTGGATGTGCTCCTCGTCCCGGGGGGCACGGGTACGAGGTCAGCTGCTCCGGAGCCGGGCGAGGCCGTCGAGGATGAAATCGAGTGCGAATTCGAACTCGGCGTCGTCATCGCACCGGCCGAGGGCGCCGCCGTGGGTGACCGCGAGGGCCATCTCCACCACGTAGGGGTGGCTGGCGCCGAGTTCGCTGGCGAGGCGGGCGGCGGTCTCCGGCTCAAGGTCCCCGGAATCGTCGAAGAGAGCCTGGGTGAACCCGAGCACGTGGCTGCCGAGGATGTGCAGGGCGTGATGCGTCTGTGCGATCGAGAAGCCACCTTCCCGGAGGATGCCGAGCACCGAGTTGACGTAGTGCAGCGCTGCGGGCCCGGGCGCGGTTTGCGTCTCGACCGTGCGGGGCGCCCACGGATGGCGCAGCATGACGCTGCGCGCGGCGAGTGCCAGCTGACGCAGCGACATCTTCCAGCCGGCGCCATCGGCACTGATCGGGATCTGGCTGATCACGGCATCGGTCATGCCGTCCAGAAGGTCGTTCTTATTGCGTACGTGTGTGTAGAGGGACATCGCCTCGACACCCAGCTCCTGCGCGAGCTTCCGCATGCTGATTGACTCGATGCCGTCCCGGTCGGCGAGCTCGATGGCCGCTGCCATCACCCGCTCTCTGGTCAGCTGGGTGCGGCGTTCAGCGCCTGTCTTGCCCGGCGCGGAGATCTTCACGTCACCAGCCCTCCCTCATGACGCCGGCTCGTGTCGCCCAAGGAAACCTCCCTTGACATCCTTACGCCGTAATGTCTATCCTTACGGTGTACGTATAGTCCTTACCTTGTAAGGACGATCCAGCGTAGCACGTCGCGTTCCGGACAAGGGAAGGGCAAGCCATGGCGGACACCAGGACGGACAGCCGGACGGACAGCCGGGAAGGCACTCTGCCACCGCGCCGAGCCGATAGCGGTCAAGACGCGGGGGCTGCCTCCCGGCGGGCTCCACGAGGAGGGAGCACGACCGTGCCTGTCGTCAATCCGCCGACCATGCGGGCCATCGTCCAGGCCGGTTACGGGGCGCCGGAGCGGGTGCTCCGGCTCGAAGAGATCCCCGTGCCGCCGGTCGGCGCCGACGACGTCCTGATCCGGATGCGGGCCACCAGTGTCAACACCCCGGACTGGGCCACCGTCACCGGAGTGCCGTACATCCTGCGCCTGAGCTCCGGGCTGCGCCGGCCGAGGCGCCCCGTCCGGGGCAGCGACATCGCTGGCGTGGTGGAGGCCGTCGGCCAGGGAGTCACCGGCCTGGCGCCCGGCGACGACGTGCTCGGGTCCACGAGGGCCCGGGCCGGCACCTTCGCCCAGTACGTGGTCGCGCCGGCGGCCCAGCTGATCAGGAAGCCAGCCGGGCTCACGTTCACCGACGCCGCGGCGTCGGTCATGACCGGGCTCGCCGCGCTGGTCGCCATGCGGGACGTGGCGCAGGTGGGCGACGGCACGCGGGTCCTGATCAACGGCGCCTCGGGCGGGGTCGGGACCATGGCGGTCCAGATCGCCAAGGTGCTGGGCGCGGAAGTCACCGGTGTATGCGGTACCCGCAACGCCGAACTGGTCCGGTCGCTCGGGGCGGACCACGTCATCGACTACACGAAGGAGGACTTCACCCAGAGCCGGCAGCGTTTCGACGTCATCCTCGACAATGTGCTGAACCACCCGCCGAAGGCCACTGCGCGAGTGCTGGCCCCACACGGCGTGCTCATCCCGAACAGCCTCGGCTCCACCGGCGGGCTCCTGGCCGGCCTGCCCAGGACCGCGCGGGCCGTCCTGATGGGATTCGGCTCCACCAACGTGAGGCTCGTGACCCCTGCCGTCAACCACGAGAACCTGGATGCGCTCCGCAGGCTCCTCGAAACCGGCGAGGTCAGGGTGGTCATCGGCAAGACCTACCCGCTCGACCAAGCGGCGAGCGCCGTCACGCACATGCTGGACCATCACGCCAGCGGCAAGATCGCCATCACGGCGTAGCGGCACGACCACGGCATGGCAGCGAACAGGGCTGCGCCGACGAAGCAGGACCAGACGTACTGCTCGAAGCTGGTCAGATCGAGCCAGGCGACGCCAACGGAAACCGCGAAGGCGGCCCCGCGGCTCGCGGGTCAGCCGTGGCGGCTGCGGGGGTGAGACCGAGGGCGGCGAGGGCGGCGTTGCCGGTCGATGCGGTGTCGCCGCCGGCCAGGATGAGCGTCCGGGCTCGTTGGTAGGGGCAGCCGGCCGTCTCGAACGCGGCTGCGGTCGTGAGCAGGCGCTCGTGGTCGTCGTCGAGCAGCGCGGCGGCACGGTCGAGGATGGCGGTGGCGATGGGGTTCCCGGCGACGATCGGCCGGGCGGCAGTGAGATAGCGGTTGGCGTCGGGGTGGCCGGCTAGCACGGCGGCTTCGGCGCGCAAGGCGATGTGCCAGTGGAGCCATATCCAGGCCAGCCACTTGCTCAGCTCGCTGGTTTGGGTGCTGAGCCGTTCCAGGGCGAGAGCAGCGTGCCCGTGGTGGAGCAGGGCGATGGCGTCGAAGGTGGGGCTGTAGCCGGATCGGCGTTCGGGGGTGACGCCCAGTTGGTCGATGATGGCGAGCCAGTTGTCCCGGCCGGCGTGGTCGCCGCGTAGATCGTGGATCATCGCGACCGCGGCGGCTGCTGGGCCGAAGGTGGGTGCGCGCGGGCGGCCGGCCTGGGTCCAGGCGTCGAGGAACCGGCGGCTGGCCAGGATCACGTCGGTGGCCTGGCCGGCGAGGGCGTCGGCCACGAGGAGCCGCGAAGTGGCGAAGTGCCCGACCTCGGCCAGCAACGGCAGGTCGCTCAGCTGCCGTCCCCACTGTCGCGCGGCTGGCAGGTCGCCGACGCCGATGCTGGTTTCGGTGGCCATCAGGAGTGCGTCGATGAGCTCGAACGCGGCGCCCGGGGTGACGGGCACGGAGTGGAGCAGGTTGACACGGCGATGTGCGGTGGCGGCGGCAGCGAAGGTGTCGCCCGCCCGGTGCTGGGCCCCGGTCAGGGCGTCGAGGGCGGCGCACTCCGCCAGCGGGTCGTGGAGCTGGCGGGCCAGCTCCACGGCCCGCTCTGCGAGCACGATTGTCTCTGACGCGGCCGTCTTGGGCTCGGCTTCTTCGGCGAAAAACGCGTCGCCGAGCGCGCCGCACTCGGCGAGGACCACTGCCGCCTGGCCTGCCGGGTCGTCGCCGGCCAGCTCACGGGATCGTGTGAGCAGGCCGGCTGCCTCATCGGGCGACGGTAGCTGAGTGAAGACTCCGGACATCCGGTAGTAGGTCGTGGTTGCCGTGGCCAGGTCGCGGGCCGCGGCCGCGGTGTCTCCGGCGCGCTGGGCGGCGTCGGCGGCGGCCTGCCACAGGTGGTAGGTGTCGTCGCCGCGCATCCGGCACGCGGCCACGCCGGCGGCGCACCGGAAAGCCGTGGCCGCGGCAGCTGGGTCGTCGGTGAGGGCGGCGGCCTGCTCGTAGCGCCGCTGGGCCTCACCGGCCAGGTTGCGCGAGAAGGCCAGGTCGGCCAGTGACAGGGCCAGGGCGTGCGCCTCCCTGTGGTATCCGGGTTGCTCGGCTGCCCACCCCAGCGCGGCTCGGATGTCGTCGGCCGCCGCGTCGAGCCTGGCTCGCCAGTCGCCGGTGGCGCGCGACGGGTCCTGAGCAAGCTCGGTGGCGGTGGCCAGGCACCAGCGCAAATGGTGAGCCCGGGTCGCGGCGAGCTCACTGGTCTCGGTGAGCTGCTCGGTCCCGTACTGGCGGATCGTCTCCAGTGCCCGGTACCGGGTGCCGCCTGCCGACGAGGCGACGATCAGCAGGCTCTGATCCGCGAGTCGGGCCAGCCCGTCGACGACCTCGCCCGGTTCCAGAGGCGGGAACCCGGCCACCTGGGCGGCGGCCGGGGCGGTGAACGGCGACACGAAGATCGAGACGCGTCGCAGCAGGGTCGAGTCGGCGCTGCTGAGCAGGGCCTGGCTCCAGTCGAGCATGCCTCGCACCGAGCGGTGCCGCTCGTCGGTACGGTGTCCGCCGACCAGGAGCCGCAGATGGTCGGACAGGCCCGCGACGAGCTCGTCGAGACCGAGTGCGGGCAGGCGGGCCGCTGCGAGTTCGATCGCCAGCGCCACCCCGTCGAGCTTCCGGCAGATCTCGGCGACCTGGGCCAGGTGCTCGGCCTCCTGGGTCCAGCCCACCGCGGTGGCACGGTCGAGGAACAGCGAGACCGCATCCGACGAACCGACGTCACTGTGGCCGTCGCCGCCGCCGTCGTGTCCTTCGAGCGACAGCGGCGGAACCGGGTAGACCCACTCGAAGGGCACCAAAAACCGAGCCCGGCTGGTGGTCAGCACGCTCACGTACGGGCAGCGCGCCAGCAGACGCTCGACGAACGGTGTCACCCCGTCGGACAGGTGCTCACAGTTGTCCAGCACCAGCAGGGCGCGGCGATCGGCCAGGGCGGCGAGCACCGAGTCGTCGATACTACGGCCCTGCTGCTCGCCCAGGCCGAGCGCGGCCGCTACTGCGGCTCCGACCATCGCCGGATCGGTGACCGGCACGAGGTCGACGAACCACACGCCGTCCTCGAAGTCGCCGGCCAGGTCCGCGGCGACGGCCAGCGCCAGCCGGGTCTTGCCCACACCGCCGGGTCCGACAGCAGTGATCTGACGGTGCGCCCGGACGGCGTCGCACAGTTCGGCGCGCTCCTGGGCTCGGCCTATGAACGGGTTCACCGGCGAGGGGAGGCCGGCCAGCGCCTGGCTGGTCCGCTCGGCCTGGGCGAGCTCGGTCGCGAGGCCGGCGAGCGCCCGGCGATCCAGGACCCCGAGCTTGCGCAGCAACGAGGACACGTGGGTCTCGACCGTGCGCACCGAGATGAACAGCTGCGCACCGATCTCGGCGTTGCTGCGGTGCTCCCTGACCAGGGTCAGGATCTCGGCCTCTCGAGCCGAGATGCCCGCCGTCGCCGTCTGCCTCGACATGCGCTCCATTCTCCCGCACGGGGGTCGCGTCGCGCCGGCAGCGCCGCGGCTACGTGATGGGATCCGTGGCGCGTTCCGTGATCGGCACGGATGTGGGTCCAGCCAGGCCAGGGAGACGCTGTCACCTCTGGATCCACTGCAAACGAGGAGGCAGTCATGACCCACGGTGTCAAGACCATCATCATCCCCGTCCGGGACCTGGCCGGAGCGAAGGCGCTCTACGGGACCGTCCTGGGCGTGGGGCCGTATGCCGACGAGCCCTACTATGTCGGCTTCCGGGTCGGTGACCAGGAGATCGGCCTCGACCCGAACGGCCACAACCATGGCATGACCGGTCCCGTCGGCTACTACTGCGTCGACGACGTCGCGGAGAGCCTGCGCCAAGCCGTCGACGCGGGCTGGCGAACCCAGCAGGACGTCAAGGACGTCGGCGGAGGAGGACTGGCCGCCATCGTTGAGGACACCGACGGCAACGTCCTCGGGTTCCTCCAGGCCCGTTGAGACCAGCGGCACACGCACATCCATGCCTGGCCAATATGACGACTAACCCACCTCACTGAAAGGACCTGCCATGACCTCCATCGAATCCGTCACCCTCGAAGTCCCCGACCCCGCGGCCGCCGAGGCCTTCTATGCCGCCGCGTTCGGTCTGGGCGACAAGGTGCGCCTCCGCGCCTCGAAGGCACCCACGATCGGCTTCCGTGGGTTCACGCTCTCACTCGTGGTGTCCCAGCCGAGCACCGTTGACAGCCTCATCGGTACCGCCCTCGCCGGCGGCGCGACGACGCTCAAGCCAGCCGCGAAGGGGTTCTGGGGCTACGGCGGCGTCGTCCAAGACCCGGGCGGAGCGATCTGGAAGGTGGCGACGTCGTCGAAGAAGGACACCGGCCCGGCCATCCGGGAGGTCGACGGCTTCGTGCTGCTGCTCGGGGTCGAGAACGTCAAGGCGACCAAGCGTTTCTACCTCGACCGCGGCCTGGCCGTGGCGAAGAGCTTCGGCAGCAAGTACGTCGAGTTCGGCACCCCGTCGTCGCCCGTCAGGCTGGCGCTCTACAGCCGCCGAGCCGCCGCCAAAGACGCCGGCGTCTCGCCGGACGGCACCGGCTCGCACCGGATCGTCATTGGCAGCGATGCCGGGCCCTTCACCGACCCGGACGGGTTCACGTGGGAGGCCGCATCGCTCTAAGCCGGGCGGCGGCTGGTGAGCTTGCCGGTCGCCACGATCTCGCCGTCCTGGGAGTCCTCCGACGAAGGGAAAGCCATGCCAGCCGCCGAGTTCCGCGTGGCCGTCTCCCCGGTCCTCGCTAGTCCGGTGCTGCGCCGTCTGCTGCCCGCGTTCGCGGTGTCGGCGGTGGGCGACGGGATGAGCGCGGTGGGTGTGGCGTGGCTGGCGATCCGGATCGCGCCGCCCGCCGACCGCGACCTGGTGGTGGGCGTGGCGGTCGCCGCCTACACGCTGCCGGGCGCGGCCGGGGCGGTGCTGCTGGCCAGGCCGCTGCGGGCGCTGGCCGGCCGGCACCTGGTCGCCGCCGACGCGGCGCTGCGCGCGGTGACGCTGAGCGTGATCCCGCTGCTGTACGCGTTCGGCGCCTTGCGGGCCGGGCCGTACGTGGCGCTGCTGGCCGCGTCCTCGCTGCTGCATGCCTGGGGCCTGTCCGGCCAGTACACGCTGGTCGCCGAGCACCTGCCACCGCAGTCCCGCACCGCCGGGAACGCGCTGCTGTCGGGTTTCGGGATGGCCGCATTCGTCATCGGCCCGCTGCTGGCCGGCCTGGCGGTGGCGGCCGCTGGGCCGGCGCTGCCGGTCGCCGCCGACGCCGCCTCCTTCGCCATCCTGGCCATAGCAGCAGCCACGGCCAGGGGTCACCCGAGGACCGCCGGGCCGGCGGATGCCGGCCAGCCGGACCGGGCACGGGGGTTCGCGGTGATCGCCCGCAGCAGGCCGCTGGCCGGGCTGCTCGCCCTGACCGTGGCCTACTTCTTCCTGTACGGGCCGGTCGAGGTAGCTCTGCCGCTGTACGTGACCGGCCCGCTACACGGCAGCGCCGCGCTGCTCGGCCTGTTCTGGACCGTGTTCGGGATCGGCGCGACCGCCGGCAGCATTATCGCCGGACTGGCCCGCCGCCTTCCGGTGTGGCCGGTCCTGGTGGCGGCGGTAATAGGCTGGGGCGCCGCGCTCGCCCCGCTGGGCCTGCTCCGGCTGCCCGTCCCCGCCCTGGCCTGCTTCGCCGCCGGCGGCCTGCTCTATGCGCCCTACCCCGCCCTGTCAGCCACCTTGTTCCAGCGGGAAAGCCCCCCGGAACTGCTCTCCCAGGTCCTGGCCGCCCGCGGCGCGCTGACCGTCCTCGCGGCCCCGCTCGGCACCGCGCTGGGCGGGCCGCTCACCGCATGGCTCGGCGCCCAGCACACCCTGCTAGCCTCCGCCGCAGCCACCATCGCATCCGGCCTGGCCGCCACCGCGCTCCTCACCACCCACCGCCGGGAACTGGCCCGGCCCAGGGCCGCGCCGCGCCGGCCGTGGCCAACCCGCGGGCCCTCACCCGGCAGCTAGCCCGTGTCGGTCCCGCTGCCTGGCGCGCCTGGTACTTCAGGGATGGCCGGCACGGCCGGGCCGCGCGATCGGGACCCGGTGCCCGCGGCCGGGGTCTGTCGTGGCCCGCATGATGAGGATGCCGGCGCTGGCCACGATCGCGATGTCGGCGACATTGCCGACGAACCACCCGTGGTAGTCGATGAAGTCGACCACCCGCCCTACGCCGGGGCCGGGGGCGCGGAAGAGCCGGTCAAGCAGGTTGGCCGCCGCGCCGCCCAGCAGCAGTCCCAGTGCTATCGCCTGGCCCCGGGACCGGGACCGGGCCCGGGCAGCGAGCCAGGGAACGATGGCCACCGCCGCCGTGGCGCACAGCGTGAAGACCCAGGTCGCGCCGCTGCCGAAGGAGAACGCTGCGCCCGGGTTGGAGATCAGCCGCAGTTCTACCCAGCCACCTGGCAGCACGATGGCCCGATGCTCAGCCAGCCGCGACAGCGCCCACAGCTTGGTCCCCTGGTCTGCTGCGGCGACAGCGGCAGCCGGCACCAGCACGGGGAGCAACCGCCAGGCCATACCGGACCCGGCCGCGGGAGCGGCACCAGCGGCGCCCGGCTGACCAGCGTCATCTCCCTGGGAAATGCGGCCAGCACCCGTCACGGCCGCAGTCTACCCAGGGCCCAGGCCAGCGAGACAGGCCAGGACATCGTCGTCGTGAGCCCTGTTGCCTGTCCCGGATACTCCGCTCGTGCGCAGTGCCGCTTCGAGTACAGATTGTCCTTAATATGTGCGAACGTAGTAACCGATCTACCGTCTGGCCCGGGGGGTGTAGTCGGGCAGCTCAATGTCGGCAGCTTTGGCGAATTGCCCGGCCAGTAGTTTCCGCATCGGCCAGCGGCTCATCCAGTTCATCGATGCGTTCCGCAGGCTGACGGCGATGGCGCTGTCCGGCGCGAAGCCCTTGATTCCGCCTGGGGGCAGCCGCTGCCCCCGGGTGACATAGGGCCGCATGATTTGCTCGTAGCGGGCGAAGGCGACGTGGTGATTGCCATCCGCTGCGGCCAGCTCACCCGCGAGAACATAGGCACCGACCAGGGCAAAGCTGGTGCCCAGGCCGGTAAGCGGCGTCGGGCAGTAACCGGCATCGCCGACCAGCACGGTCCGGCGGCTGGACCAGCGGTCGAGGCGCACCTGGCCGATAGAGTCGAAGAAGAAGTCGGGTGCGGTGCGCATGGCTTTGAGCAGCCGTGGGACCTCCCATCCGGCGCCGGAAAAACGGGAGGCCAGGATGTCCATCTGCCCAGCGGTGTCGCAGGGGTCGTAGTCGATAGGCGCCGAGCGGAAACTGAGCCCGGCCTTGATCTCGCCGGGGATCCGTCCCGGCCGTATCGATGCCACGAGCCCGCCGGGGGCGTTGTGCATGAGAAACCAGCCGCCGAGATCGAACTCGGCGGCCGCGGTGAACCAGGCCGTGTAGCAGCCGAGCGGGCGGACGGTCTGCGACCCCGGGCCGAACGCCAGGCCGCGTACCGCCGAGTTCAGCCCATCAGCTCCGATTACCAGGCCAAACCGCCGCGGGCGTGCTTTCTCGAAGGTGACCGTGACGCCTTCATCGTCCTGGTCAATCCTGCGGGCCGTGTCATCGAACAGGTACTCGGTGGCCGGGACGGTCGCCTCGTAGAGAATCTGGCCAAGATCACCACGCAGCACCTCGATTTCGGAGACGATCCCCTCGCCGCCGAATAGCTCCGCCGGCATCCGCGCCGCGATCTGGCCGTCGGCACCGACGAAGGCGATGCCGCGCTGGTCGACGCTCACCCCCCGCACCCGGTCCATCAATCCCATCCGCTCGATGACAGTACGTCCTGCCCCGCGCAGGTCGACCGTCTGGCCCCCGGCGCGAGGGGCCGGCGCACGCTCCACCACGGTCGTGGTGAAGCCGTGCTCGCTTAGCCAGTACGCCAAAGCGGGCCCAGCGATGCCAGCGCCGGAGATGAGCACGTCCCTGTTCTGCATAGAGCGGAGCGTATGACGTACGCATTGCACTCGTCAAGCTAGCCCAGCTCGGCATAGGGATCGTGAACTAGTGCACTGGTGCGCAGTCGAGAGCAGCCGCCGGTTCGCAGCGATCTGCCCGGCTGGTCGGCCGCTGCCGCGCAGGCCCACAGTGCACTAGTACAGAGGAGGTAATATGAGCGCCGTGACTCTGCCGCCGTATGCCCAGATCGCTGCCGACCTGCGGGATCAGATCGAGAAAGGCACCCTGGCTCCTGGTGACCGGGTGCCTTCCACTCGCGAGATCACTCAGCGGTGGGGCGTGGCCATGGCCACCGCCACAAAGGCGCTCGCCGCGCTCCGCCAGGAAGGCATCGTCCGCCCGATTCCCGGCGTGGGCACCGTCGTCGGCGGCCACCAAGCGGCCCACGGACGTTCCCTGGCTCTCGCGCCGCCCGCCACCGGCCCGGGCCCGGCCGCGGCCCGCCGCCGCGGCCCATCTGATCCGAGGCTGGCGCCCGGCCGGATCGTCGCCGCAGCCATGGCTGTCGCGGACGCAGAAGGTCTGGCCGGGCTGTCGATGCGCCGTGTCGCGACCGAGATCGGGGTGGCGACGATGTCGCTCTACCGGCACGTCGCCGACAAGGACGATCTGCTGCTGAAGATGATGGATGCGGCGTTCGGCGAGTGCCGCTTCCCGGCCCATCCCCCCGAGGGCTGGAGGGACCAGCTCGAGCTCGCCGCGCGGACCCTCTGGGCGATGTTCCAACGCCACCCCT
>JAWWPY010000053.1:0-3283 GCA_033854735.1 Streptosporangiaceae bacterium
GCGGGCAGGTCGGCTGCCCCTGGTAGCGGGGCCGTGCGGCCACCGTATTCGGGCCGGTGCAGCAGCCCTACGGCCAGCCGCACCTCGGCCAGGCTTTCCCGGCCCAGCCGCTCAGCCTCGGCCAGCGCCCGCGCGGCGTCGTCAGGGTCGTGCTCCACCGCCAGCCTCGCGCTCGTGACATGCAGGAGGGAAACCGTGAGGGTATGCGCGATGACGTCGTGCAGCTCGCGGGCGATGCGGTTGCGCTCCTCGGCCCGGGCCCGCTCGGCCAGGCCTTCCTGGGCCACCCGGAGCTGCACGACCAGGTCGATCTCGTGACGGATCAGCAGGGCGGCCAGGACGCTGAGCGTGGTGCCCGCCATCCACGCGCCCCAGCCGGGATCAGGCTCGATCCAGATCCATTCGACGGCGAACAAGGTCATCGCCAGGGCCCAGTATGCCGGGCCGGCGCGGCGTCCGCCGGTGAGGACGCACCACGAGCCGAGCAGGCACACGGCGAACCAGCCCACGTTGCTGGACATGCCGTGACCGAGGACGGCGATCCCGCCAGTGGCCGCCGCCGCGTACCCCAGCAGCGGCCGCCGGGGCAGGACGAGCAGCGCAGCGGCGCCGATAGCTACCACCGCGGCGGCTGCCGCGGCCACCGGGTTCGGGTTCAGGGGGACGAGCCCGATCGCGACGAACACGGTGAATACCCCCAGGGCCAGCCACCTCGCCGTCCCCGGGAACACGACCGGGCGCCCGTCACCCGTGTCGCCGCTCATACTCGGATGCTACGGCCGCGAGGCCGCCACCGCCCGGTCCCGGGAGCGCCGGCCCGCCGCAGAGGGTACCGACAGGGCGAACAGCACGGCCCCGTACGGGCCGGCCACCCACAGCGGCCAGGGGTAGATCAGGTGGGCGGTGGTGGCGCTGACCAGACCCCAGACCACCACATTGACCGACACGGCAGTCAGCCAGATCGTCCACAGCACTTTGAGCACCGCGGGCAGGCCGGCGAAGGCCGCGAGGAGGCAGTATCTCGAGGCCGTGGCGGGAGCCGCCTTCGGTGTGATGGCCGATGGGGTGACCCGGGCCGCGGCGGGCAGGTCGGCGTGCAGCGCGACGAGATCGCCGTAGGTCACCGCCTGATACGCCGACTCCATCCGGCCCACGTACTCATCCATCTGCAACCGGCCGTCTCCCACCGCCCCGCGCAGGAGGTCCACGACGTCCTGACGGTCGTGGTCCGAAGCTCGCATCGTCTGCCGGTCGTCCATCCCGTACCGCCTCCGCCTGATGTCCGGGTTCTCGCTCCCCTCCAGCGTGGCCAGGAAAGAACCCCGGCACATCGGCCCCTGGGTAGAACCGGGTCTCACACCCAGGGTGGAGAATGAGCAACCAACGGAAACTGGGAGACGAGGGTATGCCAGGTGTCGCGCTGCGGCCGGTCGAGGACTCCGATCTGGACGCGCTGTTCGACCAGATGCGTGACCCGGAGGCGGTCCGGATGGCGGCGTTCACCGCCGAGGACCCCGACGACCGGGGCGCATTCGATGCCCACATGGCCAGGGTGAGGAACGCACCCGGCATCACCATGCGGGCGGTGACGTGCGACGGGCAGCTCGCGGGCACCATCGCCAGCTTTATCTCGGGCGGCCAGACGGAGGTCACGTACTGGATCGATCGCGCCTCGTGGGGCCGGGGCATCGCGACCCGGGCGCTCGCACTGCTTCTCGACGTGGTGCCGGTCAGGCCGGTACACGCTCGCGCGGCCAGCGACAATGTCGCGTCGCTGCGGGTCCTTCAGAAGTCGGGCTTCAAGATCACCGGAATGGAAACCTCGTTCGCCGCGGGACGGGACGGCGTAATCGAGGAAACCCTTCTCCGGCTGGACGACTGACGGTGCGCCGGGCCAGCTCATCGGCCGGCGGGCGGGTCTCCCGGCCGGGACAATCGGCCAGGTTTCATCACGTAACGGCGGGCAGCCGGACGGAGGAACCGTGGCTGAGCAAGTTGTCGGCAGCCGCCGGTAGCATCCCGTGTCGTGGCTGAGCCGGGAGTGGTCCGCAGGTTCAATGTCCGGATCCCTCTGCGTGAGGGCATCACGCTCTCGGCTGACCTGACCCTGCCTGAGGCGCGGCCCGCACCGGCGGTGGTGGTGCGCACGCCGTACGGCAAAACGGGCGAGCGGCAGTCCCAGCGCGCCGCCGTCTTCGCCCGGGCGGGCTACGCGGTGGTCTTCGCCGACGTCCGCGGCCGCGGCGACTCCGATGGGATCTTCCAGCCGTACCGCCACGACGGCCCGGACGGGGCTGAGGTCATCGCGTGGACCGCGGCGCAGGAATGGTGCTCCGGCGACGTCGCGACGTGGGGGGCCAGCTACGGCGGGCGGATCCAGTGGCTGACCGCGCTGGAGCACCCTCCCGCGCTGCGGGCCATGGTGTGCCTGGTGACGCCGAGCGACCCGTTCGTGGAGATCCCTACCGGGCTGCCGACGCCGATGCACATCAACTGGCACCGTTTCACCGACGGCCGGATGCCGCAGTTCCGGGACGACGTTGACTGGATGGCGGTCTACCGGCACCGCCCGCTGCTGACGATGGACGAGGCAGCCGGGTTTGTCTCGCCCAACTGGCGGGAGGAACTGCAGCACCGCACCCTGGACGAATGGTGGGAGCCGGTCCGCTACCAGCACCGCATCGGCGAGATCGATGTGCCGGCGCTGCACATCTCCGGCTGGTATGACGACGAGGAGATCGGCACGCCCGCCAATTTCGCCGCCATGGTCGCGGCCGGCCGGGCGGGCCAGCGGCTGCTGGTGGGCCCGTGGGGACACGCCGTGAACACGACACGGACCCTCGGCGAGGTCGACTTCGGCCCGGACGCGGTGATTGACCTCGACGCCTGCGTCCTGGCTTTCCTCGATGAGCACGTCCGGGGCATCACGCCGCAGGCACCGCCCGCGCCCGTGCGGATCTTCGTCATGGGCCCGAACGAATGGCGCGACGAGCAGGCGTGGCCACCCGCCGGGGCGGCGCCGGTGGTCTTGCATCTGTCCAGCGGCGGGCACGCCAACAGCCGGTTCGGCGATGGGCGGCTCGTACCCGCCGCCGTCACCGCCGACGAGCCCCCGGATGAGTGGACACATGACCCCGGCCGGCCGGTCCCGTTCATCACCGGGGCGAGCAGCGCGCAGATCGGCGGCCCGGATGACTATCTCGGCGTCGAGAGCCGGGGCGACGTCCTGGTGTTCACCAGCGAGCCGCTGACCGAGCCGCTGGAGATCATCGGCCCGGTCACG
>JAWWPY010000054.1:0-3347 GCA_033854735.1 Streptosporangiaceae bacterium
GCCAGCGGCAAGCCATCCTCCGGATTGTGCTGCCCTTCCGCGGGTTCCCGTCTGGCGGCCTGCCGGACCACAGTGGCTTTCACCAGCGTTAGTGCGTTTCCCGCGCCGCACTGTCCCTTCCGCTGGGCGGAACGTCCTCTACCCGCTGCCATGGGCGATGTTCAGACTCGCCGCATAGGCAGTGCGCGGGTGGCGGGAGATGGCGATGAATTTCGTGCGGAATCAATGGTACGTAGCGGCATACTCGGCCGAGGTCGACCATGGCCTGCTCGCCCGCACCATCCTCGGTGAGTCGTTCGTGCTCTACCGGACCGGCGGCGGGCAGCCGGTGGCGCTCGCTGACCGGTGCGTGCACCGGCACTTCCCGCTGTCGGAAAGCCGCCTGGTCGGCGACACGATTGTCTGCGGGTACCACGGCTTCACCTACGGTGCTGATGGCCGATGCGTCGCCGTCCCAGGTCAGCAGCGGATTCCGCGGACCGCGCGGGTCGCCGCCTACCTGGTGGCGGAGCAGGACTCGTTCGTCTGGGTGTGGATCGGCGAGCCGGAGCAGGCCGACGTGAGCCTCATCCCGCGGGCGCCATGGCTGGCAGATGGCCGGTATACCACCGTGTCCGGGATGGAGCCGCTGGCGGCCAGGTACGGGCTGCTGGTGGACAACCTGATGGACTTGTCGCACGAGACGTACCTGCACGGTGGCTACATCGGCACGCCGGAGGTCGCGGACACCCCGGTCACCACGGAGGTGGACGAGGACCAGGCCGTCATCTACGTGAGCCGCCACATGGACGACGCGGCCTGCCCGCCGTTTTACGCCAAGTCCACCGGCATCACCGGGCGCATCGTGCGCTGGCAGGACATCGAGTACCGCCCGCCGTGCCTGTACCTGCTGCACAGCAGGATCGCGCCGGTCGGCGTGCTGCCCGGGCCGGATGGGTCCGATCCGGCCGGATTCCACGTCGAGGTCGTGTACGCGATCACGCCGTCGACCGAGAACACCACGTACGACTTCTGGGCGGTGGCGCGCGACTTCGCCCGAGACGACCAGGGGGTATCTGAGTTCCTGCATGACAGCAACCGGACCGTAGTGCTGCAGGACGTCGCGGCGCTGAACATCCTGGAGCAGGTGATCGCCGCGGAGCCCGAGGGCATCCAGGAGCTCAGCATCAACATCGATACCGGCGGGCTGGCCGCGCGCAGGATGCTCCGCCGGATGGCGGAGGGGACCCCGCGGGTCCCCGCGGAGGTGCGCTGATGACCGGCATGCTGGCGGGTGACACGGTCAATCGCATCACCTGGCGGCCGGGCACCGACCGGTTGCTGGGAACCTGCCACTGCGGGGCGATGGACGAGGCCGAGGACCCGGTGGCGATGTGGGAGTGGCTGCTCGCGCACCCAAAGCATCCAGAGCATCCAGAGCATCCAGAGCATTCGGGGCACTCAGGGCATTCAGAGCACTCGGGGTATCCGGAGCATTCGGGGCGTCCGTGAGCCGTTCGCGCGACGAGGCAGAACGCGAGCTCATCGTCGCCCACCGGGCGACGGCCGCGGACGGGGTGATCGTGCTCGACCTGCGAGAACCTGCCGGGGCGCCGCTGCCGGGCTGGCAGGCCGGTGCGCACATCGATCTCCTGCTCGGTCCTGGCCTGGTCCGCCAGTACTCGCTGTGCGGCGATCCGGCGGACGCCCGGACCTGGCGCGTCGCGGTGCTGCGCGAGACCCCGGGCCGGGGCGGGTCGCGGTATGTCCACGACTCGCTCCCTGAGGGCCGCGCCGTGCGGGCCCGCGGGCCGCGCAATCACTTCGCACTTGAGCCCGCGGGACGCTACCTGTTCATCGCGGGCGGCATCGGCATCACGCCGATCCTGCCGATGCTCGCGGTCGCCGACGCGGCTGGCACCCCCTGGACCCTGACCTACGGCGGCCGGGCCCGCGCCTCGATGGCGTTCCGCGATGAGCTGCGATCCCGCTACGGGGACCGGGTCGTCCTCCAGCCGCAGGACGAGCTGGGGTTGCTCGACCTCGATGAACTCCTGGGCGAGCCGTCCGCTGACACACTCGTCTACTGCTGCGGGCCAGAGCCGCTGCTGGCGGCGGTGGAGTCACGCTGCGCCCGCTGGCCGGATGGCGCGCTGCACGTGGAACGCTTCGCTCGCCGGCCTGCGGAACTGGAGCGGGAGCCGGCCGGGCCCGCGGCCGCGGCGGAAGCCTTCGAGGTCGAACTGGCGCAGTCCGGGATGCTGATCCGCGTTTCCGCGGAAACGTCTATCCTGCGTGCGGTCGAGGCGGCCGGCGTTCAGGTGCTCTCGTCCTGCACGGAGGGCATCTGCGGTACCTGCGAGACGGCGGTGCTGGGCGGGGTGCCGGACCACAGGGATTCCCTGCTCACCCTGGCGGAGCGGGCGGCCGGAGACACGATGATGATCTGCGTGTCGCGATCGGCCACCCCCAGGCTGGTGCTCGACCTCTGACGATAATGAGGAACCCGGGTACCAGCCATCGCAACGAGGAGCGCAGGCCGAGAGGAGCGCAACCAGATGAGCCAGGCGCCCGGCACCAGCCTACGGCCGGCGGCCGTGACCAGTACCAGCCTACGGCCGGCGGCCGTGTCCGGCACCAGCCCACGGCCGGCGGCCGGCAAGCTTCTCGACATCCTCGCCGCGTTCCGCGCCGACCGCCCCGAGCTGAGGCTCTCCGACATCAGCCGGCTCGCGGGGCTTCCGCTGACGACGACCCACCGGCTGGTCCGTGAGCTGACCGTATGGGGTGCGTTGGAGCGCAGTGCGACTGGCTCGTACCACATCGGCCTGCGGCTGTGGGAGGTCGCCTCGCTCGCGCCCCGCGGGCTGCGGCTGCGTGAGATCGCGCTGCCCTTCCTGGAGGACCTGTACGAGGCCACCCACGAAAACGTTCAGCTTGCCGTCCGCGAGGGCCTTGAACTGGTGTTCGTCGAGCGGCTGCTCGGCCGGGACGCCGTGCCGGTTCTCACCCGGGTGGGCGGCCGGTTCGCCCTGCACGCGACCGGGGTCGGCCTGGTGCTCCTGGCCTTCGCCCCGGCCGAGGTGCAAGAACATGTGCTCGACGGGCCGCTGGAGCGGTGGACCCCGAAAACGATCACCAGCCCGGCGCAGCTGCGCCGGGTTCTGGCCGATGTCCGCCAGCGTGACTACGCGGTGAGCGACCGGCAGGTCACCATGGATTCCCTGTCGGTGGGCGCGCCCATCCGCGCGGCCGGTGACGAGGTGGTCGCGGCTTTGTCCCTCGTGGTTCACTCCGATGGCGCGCAGCCGGGCCCGCTGGCCGCGCCGGTCCGCGCGGCCGCCCGGGCCATTTCGCGGGCCCTCGGC
>JAWWPY010000055.1:0-2761 GCA_033854735.1 Streptosporangiaceae bacterium
CTGCATGGAGGTCACGTCCAGGGCCGCGAAGTTCCGCAGCCGGTTGTCCGCGTCCAGCCCCGTCACCCTCACCGGCCCATAACCGAAGTCACACGTGCGCTGGTAGGCGCGGTGCAGATGGCCGTGCATGAGGTAGGTGGGCATGACCGCGTCCACGATGCGCTGCAGGCGCCGGCGGTGGGCGTCATTACGGGCCAGGTCCTCCGGTGCCCACTCGGGAGGCGGATGGGCGAAGGTGTGGGCCACGCCGGACGGGCAGTCATGGCAGACCATCACGTCGGCATGACCGCTGGCGGAGATGGCAATCTCCTGCTCAGTGGTGATCTCCTCCTGGGGCCACCAGTCCACGCCCTCGGTGCGGACCGCCCGGTCCAGGCTCACCCCGCCCCCGCAGGCGAGCCAGGTGAGGCCGTGCCAGTTCCAGCGGTAGCCGCGCGGCAGGTGCATGATCCGCGGAGCCACCATCACGCGCCCGTCCGGCCCGGGTTTGCGATCCAGCTGGTCGAGCCGGGAGAAGTCCTCGTGGTTGCCGTCGACGAACCACAGTTCGGCGTCCACCTCCGCCAGGGCCTTGCTCACCCGGTCCAGGTAGACCAGCCCGGCCTTGTCCGGCCAGATGCCGAAGTCCCCGAGGTGCAGGACGAGCCGCTGGCTTTGTCGCGCCAGCAGGGTCGGGACGCGGCGGATGACGCTGACCGCCCACTCCTCGTTGCCGTGCCAGTCCCCGGCCACGACGATCCGCCGCGGCCCGTCGGCTGCGGTAGGCGCCTCCCCGTCCGGCTCGGACGGCCCAGCGGTCAAGACGTCCCCCGGCCGGCTTCAGCGGTCATGACTGATTTGTAGCCGCTGGACCGGTATTCCGCCAGGGCCCGGGCATCGCGGCGGCCGCGGCGGCGCGTCAGCCGCCGTCCGCCTCCTGCCATTTTCCGCTCAAACGGTTCTGGCTGATCCTGCAGGACGCGACGCTGTGGCCGCCGCTGGCGACCGACTTAGCACCCGGGCGGCCGGTCCTGACCCCGGTAACGCGGCAGGTTTCCGGGGCCCCGGCCGGAGCAGGCCCCACAGCCCGTGCGGCGGATTCCAGCGCGTGCAATCGCAGAGAGCGCACTCATTACCCGGGCGGTAGTGATCGTGTGCCTCGTGGTCATGACCGCATCGGCATACGCCAGGGTGACGCTTCTGTTTCATGCCGTACCCGTCTCAGCTTGTCCAGCCACGCACGTGGGCCCCTCACCTGGCGGCCGGTTTGCCCCGGTCCGGCCACCCGCGCCCCGGGATGACCCTTCCATCCTGGCATTCAGTCGCGGCGGCGGTCGCCGACCCTGCAGCGTATACGGGCGGGCTAGTCCGGTGGCGCTCCGGGGGTTCACGGCGGCACAGGCACCTAGCCACCGAATTGTGCTACCCCCAGGCGGCGGTATCGTGACTGGTGTACCCTCCATCACCCTAAGTGAGGACCGCGGGCGCCGGATGACACCGAAGTACGCCAGGCCAGCTAGCTGGTCCGTGCGCGCCGCCGTGGGGGCAGGCGCAGCGGGGGTGCTGGCGGATCTGGCTGGGGCGAGGTCGCTGCTGGTGACGGTGCTAGTGCTCGTCTTCATCGCCGTGGCGCCGGCCGCGGCTATCGCCGGGCTGCTCCGCGGGTTCGATGTATTCGCGCGCCTGGTCATCGCATACGTCACAGCGATCGCAGTAATCACTTTCATCGCGATGATCATGCTGGCGGCTGGGATCTGGTCCCCCCGCGGGGGTCTGGTGGCGGTCGCGCTGATCAGTGGAGCGTGCCTGCTCCCGCGGCACATGGGTCTCATTACGACCAAGGTTGCCGAGGGCACAACCAAGATCGCCGAGCGAGCCCGGACTGTGCGGATGACGCTGGCTGACTATTGGGTGGTGGCCGGCGAGGAACGCACCGCAGCCCAGGCCGCCGAGCCTGCGCCGCCCATGACCCCAGCGGACTCCGCGGCCGGGCCTGCGCCGCCCGTGACGGAAGCGGACTCCGCGGCCGGGCCTGCGCCGGCCATGACGGATGCGGACTCCGCGGTGGAGCGGGATCGGGCCGCCGGCAGCCAGCACGGCCTCGCGCCGGACGTGGCTATCGAGCCACGGGCCCGGGGGGCCGATGCCGTGGCGGGGAAGCCCTCCAGCGTCCGCGACAACGCCTGAGGCCCGGCCCAGTCCGGCCCATCCTGGACAGAGTCCGGGACAGAGAATCCTAACCCCCCGGTAACTAGCCCTCGCGGGGCTCCATTCATCCCCTGCCTCCCTCAATTACGCCGGAATCTCACCCATACAGATGATCCAGCGGTAGGCGGTATACGGCACTCTGACAAGCGTGTCGCAGCTGGACCGAAAGCGAGAACTCCCTATGTGCGTTATCACCGGGGACAACGGGGTTCGGGACGGCGATTGCTTCCAGGGGCAGTATGTGTACCTCATTGGTTGTAACTGAAAGTAATCACTTGCGTGCAAGCGGTTAAGGGTTAGGGGACGCGCACGTTTCTGCCGCCGAACATGACGGCCGCAAGGTGGGGGGGACCTACAAACATGGGTATTGCCATGTTCCCGGACGGCGACCCAGCTGTCGCAAACGGAAAGCTTTCTGCGGAACTCACCGGCATCGTCAATGGTGTCGAACATCAACGATCGCGATCCAGTGAGGGCCGATACCGGCCGGTGGGCACGGAATTCGCCATTGCCCCGACGGTCAGCGTCGTCATACCGGTCAAGAACGAGGCCCGGAACCTGCCGATCGTCTTCC
>JAWWPY010000056.1:0-3436 GCA_033854735.1 Streptosporangiaceae bacterium
CGGCCATCGTGCTGCTGGTGTTCATCAACACGATCGGCGCGCTGCAGCTGTTCACCGAGCCGCTGATCCTGCAGTACTTCGAGACCCAGGCCATCTCGGTCAACTTCACGCCGACCCTGTACATCTACAACACCGCGATCGCGGGCGCCCAGTACAACCTGGCCGCCGCGGCCGCGGTGATCCTCGGCGTGGTGATCGTGATCATCTCGGTCAGCTCGCTGTTCGTCCGCCGCCGCAGGAGTGAGGTCTGATGAGCGCCACCACCGTGGTCCGGCCCGGACCCGAACCCGGGCCCGCGGTTCCGCCGCCCCCGCCGCCCCGCCGGCGGCGCGGCCAGGAGGACGACAGCATCCCGATCGAGTACTACGGCCTGCGCCGCGGCACCGTCACCGCGGTCACCACGCTGTGCGTCCTGTTCGCCCTCTTCACCCTGGTCCCCATCGCCTGGCTGGTCATCAACTCGACCAAGACCCAGGCCAACATCTTCGAGTCGTTCGGCTTCTGGTTCGCCTCGCCGTTCGTGTTCGGCAAGAACTTCGCCCTGCTGTTCCAGAACGTGGACGGCTACGGGGTCTACTTCCGGTGGTTCGGCAACACGGTGCTGTACGCCGTCGTCGGCGGCGGCGGCGCCACCGCGCTCGCCGCGCTGGCCGGCTACGGCTTCGCCCGGTTCCACTTCCGCGGTTCCCGGGCCCTGTTCTACCTGGTCATCGGGGCCCTGCTGGTGCCGATCACGGCGATCACGCTGCCGCTGTACCTCAGCTACGCCAAGGTGCACCTGATCAACTCGATCTGGGGCATGATCCTGCCCAGCATGGTGAGCCCGGTCGGGGTGTACCTGATGCGGGTGTTCGTCGAGGTGTCGGTGCCCCGCGAGCTCATCGACGCGGCCCGCATCGACGGGGCCGGCGAGCTGCGGATCTTCTTCCGGCTGGCGCTGCCGCTGATGGTGCCGGGGCTGATGACCGTGCTGCTGCTGAACGTGGTCACGGTCTGGAACAACTACTTCCTGCCGCTGATCATCTTCAGCCAGAACCAGCTGTACCCGCTCACAGTCGGCCTGGGCCTGTGGTCTCAGCGCGCCCAGAACAGCGGCAACGCCGAGATCTTCCCGCTGATCGTGCTCGGCGGGCTGGTGACGATCGTGCCGCTGATCGCGCTGTTCCTGGTCCTGCAGCGGTACTGGCGCAGCGGGCTGCTGCTCGGCAGCATCGCGAATTGAGGGGGCACCGTGCCTGAGAGCGTGACCCTGGAAGGCCTGACCAAGGTCTACCCGGACGGCACCGCCGCTCTGCGGGGTCTGGACCTGCACGTGGACGCGGGCGAGTTCATGGTCCTGGTCGGGCCGTCGGGCTGCGGCAAGACGTCGGCACTGCGCATGGTGGCCGGCCTGGAGCAGATCAGCGGAGGCACCCTGCGCTTCGGCGACCGGGTCGTCAACGAGGTGCCGCCGCGCCAGCGGGACGCGGCCATGGTGTTCCAGAACTATGCGCTGTACCCGCACCTGACCGTGGCCCAGAACATCGCGTTCGCGCTGGAGAACAAGAAGATCCCGAAGGCGGAGCGCGACCGCCGGGTCCGCGAGGCCGCGTCCATCCTGGGCCTGACCACGATGCTCGGCCGCAGGCCGAGGCAGCTGTCCGGCGGCCAGCGGCAGCGGGTCGCGATGGGCCGGGCCATCGTCCGCGAGCCGGCCATCTTCCTGATGGACGAGCCGCTGTCCAACCTGGACGCGAAGCTGCGGGTGCAGATGCGCACCGAGGTGCTGCGGGTGCACCGGCGGATCGGCGCGGCGACGCTGTACGTCACCCACGACCAGACCGAGGCCATGACCATGGGCGACCGGGTGGCGGTGCTGCGGGACGGCGTCCTGCAGCAGGCCGGGATGCCGCGGGACCTCTACGACCGGCCCGCCAACATCTTCGTGGCCACGTTCATGGGCTCGCCCTCGATGAATCTGTACGAGGCGGGCCTGGAGGTCAGCGGGGAGGTCGCGGACCTGGTCCTGGGCGGCCAGCGGCTGTCCCTGCCGCAGGCAGTGCTCAAGCGGGTCAGCGGGCTCGCCGCCCGCCACGGCGGGAGCGTGATCGTCGGCATCCGCCCGGAGAGCCTGGCCGATCCGGGTGCGGCCGGGACCGCCACGGAGCCGGGGACCAGCCTCACCGTCGACGTCCAGCTGGTCGAGGTGCTCGGCAGTGAGCAGCTGGTCCACTTCCACCTGGACGCGCGGCGGGTCAGGGAGGAAGCCGAGCTCCGCGGGCAGCTGAACACGGCGCAGGATCCCTCGGCCGCGAGCGTGGCGGCGGAGTCCCAGGGCGAGATCGTCGCCGCGACCGCGGCCAGCGGGGTGGCGCGGGTCGATCCCCGGGCCAGGATCCGCCCGCACGCCTCCGCGGTGCTGGCCGTCGACGTGGAGCGGCTGCACTTCTTCGACCCGGCGACCGGGACGGCGATCAGCTAGCCCGCCCGCCGCCTCCCGGCGGGTCCCCGCCCATGGGTGCGGAACCCCGGCTCTGTACCGCGCCGTGAGGCGGTCCGCTGCTACCCTCGGTGGTGTGACGGTTGCGGGGGGAGGTCATGGTTGCGCTCTCCGGCCCTGGACGGTGGTCCATGAGGAATCGCAGCAAGGGATGGCTGTGGACCCGCGAAGTGGTGGGTCTGCCCGCCCGCAACCGGGATGCGTCCGCCGACCTGGAGTGGCAGTGGACATTAAGGGCCGACGGGTCGGTGTGGTGGCGGCTGAGCCGCGTCCGCGGCCGGGACGAGCACAACGACTGGCAATGCGCCGGGGAGCTGGACAGCGCCGCCTGGAAAGCGCTCGCGGCAGGCCGGCTGACGGCCGCCGACTACCTGGAGATGTGCGCCCGTAACCACGGCCACCGGCTGGCCATGCCGCGGCACGGGACGACCCGGCGCGAGACGTGCCCCGCCTGCGGCGCGCTGACCGACCAGGAGCCCGACGGCGCGCTGATGCCTCATCAGCGACCGGCCCAGGACTGGCCGGCCCGGTTCGTTCCCTGTGCTGGCCGGCCCCCGAAGCGGCGGTGAGCCGTTCCAGTGCCGGGGTCCCGGGGTCCCGTGCCGTAGGTTGCTGCCATGGACCGCGTCAGCCCGCCGAGCGGCTACTCGGGCACCCCGCTGGCCGTGAAACTGGGCCTGCGGTCCGGTCACGCGGTGGCCGTGCTCGGCGGCCCGGACGGGTTCGCCGAGAGCCTGGCCGCGCAGGCCGGCGTGGAGGTCCGCCCGGACACCGGCGGCGGCGCGCCGTTCGACGTGATCGTGTTCTTCTCGCCGTGGCGCGCCGACCTGGAGTAGGAGCTGGGGCACCTGCGTGAGCACATGGCCCCGGCGTGCGGGCTGTGGATCGCCTGGCCGAAGCGCGCCGCCAAGGTCCCGACGGACATGAGCGACACCGTGGTGCGGGAGGTCGCCCTGC
>JAWWPY010000057.1:0-5655 GCA_033854735.1 Streptosporangiaceae bacterium
GTGCCGCCGCAGCGGCCTGGCCGGCGGCGGCGTCCAGCGCCCTGACCCCGGCGGCGACGGCCACCTGGGCGCCGGTCGACCAGGCCAGCACGGCGAGGAACCCGGCCAGGTCGGTGCGGTGCAGCCCGTCCCACACCTGCACGCCCAGGGTGGCCAGGGCCTCGGCGGCGAGGAACCACGCAAGCTCGGCGAACCGGCGGCGGAGCAGCACGAGCACGCCCGTCCAGCCGGCACTCCCCCACGCCCAGTTGACCGCCAGCATCTGGCCGGCCGGGCTGGCCGCCGCCGCTGCCGTGCTGGCGGCCAGCGCGATCACGGCCACCGCCCAGGCTGGGCGCCAGCCGGGCGCTCCACGCAGTACCAGGACCGACCCGGCGGTGATCGCCAGCGCCATGACCAGCCACATGGCGCCCTGGAAGGCGAACGAGCCGTAGGCCGGCCGGTTATGCAGCAGCTGCCCGCCCGCTCCGGCGAGATGCCAGCCCGCGACCAGGAAGACCACAGCGATGGTGAAGGCCCGCTGATAGCGGCCGGACATGACCGCCGTCGGCTGCACGGCGGTCATGCCGGCCAGCTCACGGTGACGGTCGTGCCCGCGCCGGGACGGCTGGCGATCGCGGCCCGGCCGCCGGCGGCCAGCATCCGCCCGGTGATCGACTCGCGGATACCCCGCCGGGATGGCGGGGTGGCGGCCGGGTCGAACCCGCGGCCGCGGTCAGTGATCTTGACGACCGCCCAGCCTGCACCGCCGGTGACGGTCACTTCCGCCTGGCCGGTTCCGGCGTGCCGCTCGACGTTGCGCAGCGCCTCGCCGACGCAGGCGACGAGCTGATCCGCGACCGGAGACGGCAGCGTGACCGGGACGAGCTTCAGCCGCACGGCCAGGTGATCGGTGCTGGCCGCGGCCCCCTCCAGCTTTGGTCTCAGGTCAGACAGCGGCGCCAACCTGCCCGGCACGGCCGGGGCGCCCGCGAGCCCTTGCAGCACGCGCAGGTCCCGGGCCGCCTGCGCGGTCAGCGCCGGGGACGGCCCGGCAAAGGCGCCGGCCGCGACCATGGTCAGGGTCGACATGACGGTGTCGTGCAGCTGGCGGTGCTGCTCTCGCTCGTCAGCGCGCCGCGCCTCCTCGGCGCGGATCTGCCGCCCGGTCTCCAGGCCGGCGGCGACGATCGCGTCCGCTTGCCGGGCGCCGCCGCGGATCACCGCCACCAGCCCGGCGGCGACGATCGTCTCCACCACCAGCAGCCAGGCATCGGCCGGGTGGCCGGCGCCGAGCCCGTAGGCGATGACCACGATCGCGGCCCCGGGCAGCCCGAGCCACGGCCGCAGCGCGATCTGCAGGATGTACACCGACGTGCAGGCCAGCGGGAGCATCCAGGTCGTGCTGTCCTTGATCAGCACGGCCGGGACCAGGTGCTGCTGCGCCAGCGCCAGCGCCGAGATAACCGCGGCGTCGGCCAGTACCACGGTCGGCGTCAACCCGGACCGCCTGACCCGCCAGATGAAGAAGGCTGACCACAAGCACAGCGCAGTCAGCGGCGCGCTCAGCCACCAGCCGGAGATCTGCTTCGTTGCGGCCAGCACGGCTACCGCGGTGAACAAGACCGCGCCGCCGAGGCGCAGGGCGATCGCATACCAGCCGGCCAGCCGGTGCAGGGCCTGGTCGGATGGCCCTGCTAACAGCCTGCGACGTGCCCGCCTGCGACGGCCCGCGGGGGGCCGGATCTGCCCCCCGACGGAATCAGCTGCCGGTTCCACCGGACCAGTATGCGGCAGGACCACGGCACCGGGAACGGTGACGGCGTATCAGCACGGTGCCGACCTACGGCCGACCGCGGCCCGAGTGGCCGCTAGCCGGAGCCGGCCTTCATGCGAGCATTGGAAGATGAGCCAGGATGCCGACGCCCTGGAGCGGGCGATCACGCTGGCCTGCTGGGCACATCGGGGGCAGCGGTATCCATCACCGGAGGCAGAGCCCTACATTCTCCACCCGCTGCGGGTGATGCTGGCAGTCCAGGGTTCCAGGGCCCAGATGGCTGCTGTGCTCCATGACGTGATCGAGGACACGGAGGTGGGTCCCGGCCGGCTGCGGGAGGCGGGCCTTCCGGAAGATGTCGTCGCCACGGTGGTCGCCTTGACGCACCGGCCGGACGAGAGCTACGAGCAGTACATCGAGAAGGTGGCCTGCGATGACCTCGCGCGGGAGGTCAAGCTGGCCGATCTTGCCGATAACCTCGCCAACAACCGCCGGCTGGCCAGCACCCCGGATGTGGCCGCCCGGATCGACCGTTATGAGCAAGCGGTCCGTCGTCTGCAATCGCCGCTCCGGCGGAAGCCGCAGAGGGCCAGGCCGGATGGCGCCCTCGGATAGCACCGACCGAATCAGGCGGACATTGGTGTCGGTGCCTAGCGGCGGCCAGCACGTTGGTGCGGGCAGGCTCGTCAGGCCACCGAGACCGGAACCCCGGCCTCGGCCTGCTCAGTTGTACCGGGAGACTTGCGCAGGCTCCGGCTTCCGATAGGCAGCAGAGCCACCACCGTCGCCGCGATGACAAGCAGCACCAGCCACGTGTGAACGTGTCCCCACTCCCCCAGTAGCAGAAGGTAGCCGGGAATCGTGCAGGTGGTAAACGACAGGATCAATGTCAGCCAACCGGTCAGCGTGGTGAGGCGTGTGATGCCCAGGCCAAGTACGAGCCAGAACAGCGCCCACAGCACCGCCCATTGCAGCCACAGCAGGCCGATCGTCGGGTCGTGAAACTTGACGATGTTAGTAATGCCAAAGGCCACCGCCATGATCGCCACCCAGGCCGCGTACCAGCCGAGACCGAGGGGCTCGTGGCCCGCCAGGTTGCTGATCCCCACGTACAGGTACGTGAACCCGAACAGGAAGATTCCGGCGTCGAGCAGGATGTCGCTCGCGTTCGGGGCCGTCGCGATTAGGTAGAACGGTATCGCGGTCTGCAGGGCGCCGACGAACAGGTTGAACGTGGCCGCGCTCTTGGCGTCCACCCGGCCCAGGAAGAGCAGGCCGTTGACGAACAGCACGGCGCCCACGAACATCAGTCCCACATCGGACATGACAGTCTCCTACTCCTAGTTATACGAGTCGACGGGCGGCAGGGTGCCGTTGAGCAGGTAGTCGCCCGCGTGCATCAGCTTGAAATCGAGCGGATTGTGCAGCGACAGCGTGCGGGCATTGCGCCAGTGCCGGTCGAAGCCGTACTTCTCCAGGACGCTCCCCGCGCCGCAGACCTTGAACAGGGTCGAGCCCGCGAACATCGCGGCCTCGGCCGCCGCCTGCCGGGCCTGGCCGGTGACGAGGGACGCCTCACCACGAATACGCGCGTCCCCCAGGTGGGCGACGGCCTCATCGCACAGGTCGGCGGCGCGCAGCGACAGCAGTTCGGCGGCGTCCACGGCGGTCTTCATCTCCCCGACCCTCAGCTGGGTGTAGAGGTCGTCGGGGGCACGCTCGGAGGCGCTCTCGTACCAGACCCGCGCCCTGGTGCGGACGAATTCGACCGCGTCGTCGAGCGCGTTCTTGGCGATGCCCACGAACACGCCGGTGTGCACCGCCTGGTAGTTCAGGGAGGTGACGTCCCCGCCTCCGCCTCCCTCGGTGTCGGGGCTGCCGAGGCACAGCTCGTCGGGGATCCACACGTTGCGGAACTCGGTCGTGCCGCTGGCCGTGGTCCGCTGGCCGAACCCGCTCCAGTCGTCGTGGATCGTCACGCCTTCGGCGTCCGTCGGCGTGTAGAACACCCGGACGTCGTCGGAGCCTTCGATGCGGCATGGGCCGAATGTGATGTCCCCGGCCAGGCTGCCTGTGCAGTAGAACTTGCGGCCGTTCAGCCGCCAGCCCGCACCGTCCTTGGTCACGGTCGTGTTGAAGTCGTTCACGCTCCTGGTGCCGACCTCGGAGTACGCGTTGGTGATCCACAGCTCGCCGCTCGCGAACCGGGGCAGCCACTTGGCCTGCACGTCGGGGGAGGCGAATTCCTGCAGCAGCCGGATGCCGCCGGTGTGCAGCTGGTACATCTGGCCGATGTTGGAGTCGCCCGCGGATACGGCGATCACGACCCTCATCAGATTGGCGAAGGTCCCGCCGTAGCCCCCGTATTCGCGGGGGACCATGAGGCCGAGCAGGCCGGAGGCGCGGAACGCCGCGCACTGCTCGTACGGGAACCGGCGCTCGCGGTCGCGCTCGGCGGCACCGACCCGGAACTCGTCGCGCAGCCCTTCCGCGACCCGGACCGGGTCTCGCAGGTCGATTCCCGGGAGCGGCGTCCCCGTGCCTGAGGTGGTCGTGCGCGGGGTGGCAGGGCTTTCGGTGGTAGTCACGGCAAGGTCCTTTTCCGGTTGTGAAACGAATGGATACTTCCGACGGGTGGCCGCATCTCGAGGGCCTCCGGCGGCTAGCTGGTCGATACCGGGGTGAGCTGGTCCTTCAGCCGGGGATCCGTGGTGCTGCGCAGGTACGGCTGGACACGGGGATCCAGGAACACCTTGATCAGCTTGACGATCTGGGGGTCGCGGCGGTATTTGGCGCCGACGACCAGCTGGCCCGCGAACGCCCGGGGGGCGGGCGGCGCGTAGATCTTGTACTTCTGGCCGATGCCGGCCCCGATGAACTGCATGTTGTAAGCGATCACGGCGTCGACGTCAGGCAGGGCCCGGGGGCCGTCGCCGTAGTCGATGAAGGTGAAGTGGTAGTTCTCCGGGTTGCTGGCGATGTCCGCCATGGTGGCGTACCACGGGCTGGTGCCCGGCTTGAAGGTGATCTTCCCGGCGCGATCCAGCAGCCAGAGGGCCTGGGCGGTGTTAGCCGGGTCATTGAGCAGCGCGATGGTGGCGCCCTTGGGCAGCGCGCCCAGCGAGGGGTACTTCTCGGAGTACATCGAGTAGGCCCACTGGAAGACTGGATGTACCGCGGTGAGTTTCCAGTGGGTCTTCGCGAGCACCTCCTTGAGCCAGTACTGGTGCTGGTAGATGTTGGCCGCGTACTGGCCGTTGGCGGTCGCGAGGTCGAGCTGGTTGCCGTCACCGATGCCGACCGGGGTGATCTTCAGCCCGTAGCTCGGAGCGATCTTCTGGTTGAGGTACTGCAGGAAGGCGAGCTCGCTGCTGCTGTCCGCCTCGTAGGACACCTGCAGGTCGGCGCCGAAGTGACTGCCCGCCACGGTGCTGCTTGACGACCCTTTCACCGCGAAGGTGACGGCCGCAGCGATGACGACCACGGCGGCTACGATCGCCGGAATGAGCCATCGGCGGCGGCGGCGGCCCAGGGCGATCTCGACCGGCGCCTGGCTGTCGGAGTGGAGTTCGGTAGACATGAGGGATTTCCTTTCGGCGATGCTCAGTGGAGGAGTGACCGGACGGTGCGGTCGCCGGTGAACTGGATGACCTGGACGACGAGGATGAGCAGAGCGATGCAGCTGATCATGATCGTGCCGTCGAACTGCTCGTAGCCGTCGTTGACGGCGAGGTAGCCGAGCCCGCCGGCGCCGATCGCTCCGGCGATCGCCGAGTACTCGATCATCGCGATCATGTTGAGCGTGAGCCCGGCGGCGATGCCGGGAAGGCCCTCGGTGAGCTGGATGGACCGGATGATCTGCCACCGGCTGGCGCCCGAGGCGACACCGACGTCGAGCA
>JAWWPY010000058.1:0-3249 GCA_033854735.1 Streptosporangiaceae bacterium
TGAACGTATCCGCATCGCCGGGCGCGGAGATCATCTCGGCAGGCTGAGCGTCGTTTCCGCGGATTGCGTCCGCGTATTCGCCACGGCTGCGCGGTTCGGCTGGCTCGGTACCCGGCTCCCCGGAACCGCCAGCTTCTGACGTATTGAAACCCGCCGTGTGCTGGTCCTCTGCGGCGGCCGTGCCGTCTATCCCTGAGTCACCAGATTCCGCCCGGATCTCGTCGTCGTAGACCTCACGGTCGCGTCGTTCGGCTGGGTCTTGCCCGGTGTCGGCGTCACGCGACTCGTCGGCCGGGCGATTGGGTTCGTCTGCCGCGGGCCTGTCATGGTCCGGCTGGTTGTCGTCTTGTATGGGCGAGTCGTGGCCGCGGATGTCGTTGGCGTATTCCTCGCGGGTGAGCCGCTCGGAGCCCTCGGAAGGGGTGCGACTGCCATCGTCGCCCTGGTCGCGGGCTTCGGGTCGGCTGGCTCGGTCGGTACGGGCGGGGGTTTCGCCGCTGGCACGGCGCGTTTCGTCCGCGCCGCCGCTGGCGTTGTCATCGGGGACATCGGGTGTATCTAATTCGCCCATGATTCAGGTCCCTGTGGCCGTTTGGGTGGTGCCAGGCCGGAGGTAGTCGGCTGGCCAGCGGCAGTCCCGGAATGCGGAAAGGGTGTCAGCGAGCCGCTGTTCCCAGTCGTCATCGAGGGCGCGGGCGCGACCCCGGCCAGGCGGCCAGCAGCCCGTCTTCCAGGCTTGGCCTGAGCTTGCGGCCCGCCATGCCCTGCTGGACGTCCTCGGCGAGCAGCCCATCAGCAGTCCCGGCGATCGGTACCCAGCATTCAAGCCGTGCCAGTAAGGAGCCGGCCTTCCCGCCGAGGGCCTCGCCACGTCCCCCGGCCGGAAGAGTCAGCATGACCTGCCCGCCGTCCGGGCCCGCGGCCAGCGCTTCTCCGGCCGCCAGCACCTGCACCGGGCCACCCGCCGATTCCCGGACCCAGGCGAACGCCACGGGACCGCCCGCGTGGTAGGCGGAGGTCAGTGCGGCCAGCCGCTGCACCGCGAGCAGGTCACCGTCATCCTCACCGGTGACCTGGTGCTTGGGCTGCGGGCGCCGCAGAATCGCCGCCACCCGCCACGACGCTAACTCCTGCAGTGCTTCCCAGGCCGATACCATCGCGCCCCTGACGTCCATGCCAACCGCACGTAACTACGCTGCGCCTCTCCGTCAGGCTAATGCCGTTCCAGGCGGATTTCCGCCGTGCACTGTGGCAATCAAGCGAACTGCAATCTTTCCGTCAGGTTCCGCCAGCCACGCTAGGCGAGACCTGCTGGGCCACACCAGCCAGGCACACGCGACCCAGTTCTGCAGGGAAGTGACGTGACGTGACCATCTGGCCTGCGACTGCTGTGGATAAACCCGCTGCGGGGCTAGCCGACCGGCGAGCGGCGCTGTTCACCCCTGGGCCGCGGCTGGGCTGGGTATTCCGCGACCGCCGCCAGCTCGTCCCGCCGTACCCTGAGCTGCCGCCAGACCTGGAGTCGATGCGGGCAGTAGCCGCCGAGCGCGCCGAGTCCGCGCACACCTCGTACCGCAAGATCCGCAAATGGCTGGGCATGCCCAGCACCATCGTGCTGGTCTTACTCCTGCTGGCTGACGGCTGCCAGGCAAACCTCAGCGGCACCGGCCCGCCGATCGCCACCGACACCTTCGTACTGATCATCTGCAGCCCCGGGATCGTGATCACCTACCTGAGGTGGCAGCGCTGGCGGCAGGCAGCCGCCGCCATAGACCGGGCCGGTGATGATCACCAGCGGGCGCTGGCGGCCTGGCAGCAGGGGGAGAATGCCTGGCAGCAGGCCGAGCTGGCCAAGCTGGCCGATGCCACGGAGTGGGGAAGCACCGGGCTGCCGGAGGGGACACTGCGCGCGGACGTGTTCGGCGGCAGCCTGCGGAGCTGGCAGGCGCTGCTGACTACCCACGGCACGTCCCTGCTGGCCAGCCAGCCGTTGCTGGCTGTGGACCTGTCCGGTGAGCTGGCCTGCGAGGAACTCACTGAACTTGCGCGCGCTGCCGGGGTGCCGACCGCCACGTGGCTGCTGCCCGCCCAGCTGGGCGCCTCAGGCCTGCTCGCCGGACTGACCGCTGCCCAGTTCGCCGATGCCCTCGCCGAGGCCGTGCACGCGGGCCCCGAACCCGGGAATGCCCGCGCGGACCGGGCCGTGGACACCCGGGTCCTGGAACAGATGCACGGCGCGCTCGGCGGGAACGTCACCCCAGCCCGGCTGGCCGCCGCCGTGCGGGCCGCGCTCGGCCACGCCGACCAGGCCACGCCGCTGACCCAGGCCGAGCAGACGCTGATCACCGCCGAGCTGTTCCCTGCTGCGTACCGCCGCCAGATCGAGCCGAACCTGGTCCGCATCGAGGCGTTCCTGACCGACCTCGCCCAGCAGGCCGGGCCTCCTGGCGCTGGCCCGCGGCCCCCGGCCTATTTCACCTGCCTGGCGCTGGAGCCCGCCGCCCGCAGCGCCCGCGCCGAGATGCTCGCCGCCCTCGCGATCCAGTGGCTTACCGTGCAGGTCACCAGCAGCACCGAACCCGCCCCCGCGGTCATCATCTGCGGCGCGGATGAAATCACCGGAGCCCACCTGGAAAGGCTGGCCGGCGCCTGCGAGCGGCGCCGGGTACCGCTGACCCTGATGTTCCGCCATCTGCGGGACGCCGGGCTCGGCATCCTCGGCGGCGGTGCCACCGCATTCATGCGAATGGGAAACCACACCGAGGCCCGGCAAGCAGCGGACTACATCGGCCGCCAGCACACCTTCGTGCTGTCCCAGCTCACCGCCACCGACGGCGGCAGCCGAACCCACACCACCACCCAGACCGAAGGCCACACGGTCACCGACACCCTCGGCTCCGGCTGGCACACAGGCTGGACCACCTCCAGCTCAACAGCCCCCGGCACCAGCAGTGAGAGCGAATCTGGCGGCAGTAACCGCTCCCAGGGCCGCTCGGTCTCCCGGACCTGGTCCACCTCATGGTCGCAAGCCCAAGGCACCACCTGGAGCAACGCCGCCGCGACCCAGCGCGTCTACGAATACGCCGTCGAGCCCGCAGTGCTGCAGAACCTTCCCGACCACGCCCTGCTGCTCGTCACCCGCGGCCCCGGTGGCCCAGCCCTGCAGCCCGTCGAATGCGACCCGGCCATCATCACCCTGCCCCGCGTCAGCGCCACGCCGCTGCAGGACCCTGCGACACCGGCCGGGCC
>JAWWPY010000059.1:0-3561 GCA_033854735.1 Streptosporangiaceae bacterium
ATCTCGGCCAGGGCGTTGTGCACCAGGAAGGACAGCTGGACGAGGGCGTCCACCAGCCCCAGATCCTGGCCGGCGCGTGACCGCGCGACCGGGGATGGCGCATCACTGGGCGAGGTCACATCCCGGATTCTACTTGAAAAGATACGTGGCACAAACTAAGTTGTACGTGCCACGAACTAATTTCGAGGAGAGCTCACATGGACGTCCATGCTGCGGTGGTCCGCTCGTTCGGCAGCCCGCCCCGCTACGGGCCGTTCGACCTGCCGGCCCCGTCCGGCGGTGACCAGGCCGTCGTCGACGTTCTCGCGGCCGGCCTGCATCCGCGGGTGCGTAGCGGCGCGTCGGGCAGCCACTACACCAGTACCGGGAAGCTGCCGATGATTCCTGGGGTCGACGGGGTCGGCCGGCGGGAAGACGGCCAGATGGTGTATTTCGTCGCCGGCGACGAGCTGGCCGGCCCGATGGCCACCCGGACCGTCATCGATACCCGCCGCAGCGTCGTGCTGCCCGACGGCGCGGACGTGGTGAAGATTGCCGCGGCCATGAACCCGGCCATGTCGGCGTGGGTAGCGCTGCGCCGCCGCGTCCCGATCGAGGCCGGGCAGTCGGTCCTGGTCCTCGGCGCAACCGGGAACGCCGGCCAGATGGCCATCCAGGTCGCCAGGCGTCTCGGCGCGGGCCGGGTGGTCGCCGCCGGCCGCGACCAGGCCCGCCTCGCCACCCTGCCCGGGATCGGCGCGGACGCGACCGTCGCCCTGACCAGCGATGCCGGCGCGACCGCCGCGGCGCTGGCCGACGCAGCCAGCGAGGTGGACCTGGTCATCGACTACCTGTGGGGCAAGCCCGCCACCGACACGATCATGGCGCTGCTGCGGGCCCGCGCCGACCGCAGCCGGGCCCTGAACTGGATCCAGATCGGCTCGGTGGCCGGGCCGGACATCCAGCTGCCCTCGGTGGCGCTGCGCTCGGCCAACTTCCGCCTGCAGGGCAGCGGGCAGGGCGCGGTGTCGACCAGCGGATACCTGGCCGAGCTGCCGTCACTGATCGACGAGATCGATAACGGTCATATCGCGGTCACCGCCCGGCCGGCCCCGCTCTCCGACGTGGAAACCGTGTGGAAGGAGCCCGAGGTGCCGGGCGTCCGCACGGTCCTGGTTCCCGTGGCCCCCAGCGGTCATGCGGACGGCTTGTCGAAGTAGTGGCCCTTGTCGAGGTCGTCGAGGAGCCCGGGCTGCGTCGGCTGCCACCCCAGCAGCTCGCGGGTCAGGGCGCTGGAGGCCGGGGCGTCGAGCCCGATGAAGCCGCCCAGCCAGGTGAAGTGCTCGGCGGCCTGCTCCGGGGGAATCGAGACCACCGGCACGTCCAGGTGGCGGCCGATGACCTCGGCGACGGCGCGGATCGGCACGCCCTCGTCGGCCACCGCGTGCAGCGTCGATCCCGCCGGGGCGTTCTCGAGCGCCAGGCGGAAGAGGTGCGCGGAATCGAGGCGGTGCACGGCAGGCCAGCGGTTGGCCCCGTCGCCGATATACGCGGAGGCGCCCTTGGCGCGGGCGATGCCGACCAGGGTGGCCATGAAGCCGTTATCCCCGTCGCCGTGGTTCGTCGGAGGGAGCCGCACGACGGACGAGCGGACGCCGCGCGAGGCGAGGGAGAGCGTGAACTCGGCGGTGGCCGCCCGGGCCCGCGGGCCGGCACCCTCGACGCCGACCGCCGGATCGGAACCATGCCCGTCCCGTTCGGTCGCCAGCCGCCCGGGCGCGACCCCCAGCGTGCCGGACGCGATGAGGAGCGGCCGGTCCGAGCCGGCCAGCACCTCGCCGAAGATCTCGACGGCGCGGCGGTCTGCCTCGGCTGCGGCCTCGAAGCCGCCCGAGAACGCGACGTCGTGCTTGAACGCGAGGTGGATCACGCCGTCCGACGCGGCAGCCCCGCTGCGCAGGCTGTCGAGATCGTCGAGAGAGCCGCGATGCACCTCGGCCCCGGCCGCGGTGAGCGCAGCGGCCGAGGCGTCCGAACGGGCCAGCCCGGTGACCTCATGACCCGCACCGATGAGCTCGGGAACGACGGCGGAGCCGATCCAGCCGGACGCTCCGGTAACGAAAACCCGCATGAGAAGAACCTCCAGGTAGCCGGCGGTCCTCAGCGCGGTGTGTGCGCGGGGGCCGCCCGATGTCAGTTGCTGTCATCAGTGAGCATAGCACCCGATGTCAGCCGCTGCCATCAAGGAAGGTTAGGCAGCCGGTCAAAGACGGGTGAAGGACTGGGAAGCACGCCGTCCGCGGCGGCCGTGCACTGCCGGCTGATGCGGGCTGCGGTGCCGGGCAGGAACGGCGCCAGCTCCCCGGCGATGAGCTGGCAGGCCCGGATGAGGGCGGCCAGGACGCTGTCCAGGTGCTGGCCCGCGTCGTGGTCACCGCCGCGTTCGGCCTTGGCCAGGTCCCAGGGACGGACGCCGTTGATGTAGCGGTTGGCCTCGTCGACGATGCGCCACAGCGCGGACGTGGCTTGCCGGTAGTCGAAGCCGGCCAGCGCCGCGTCGATGAGCCCGGGAGCCGCGCGGCTGGCTTCCTCCAGCTCCCCCGCCCCGGCAGCCGGCCCCGCGATGGCGGGAACCTGTCCCTGGCGGTAGCGGTGGATCATGGCGACGACCCGGTTGACCAGGTTGCCGAGCCCGTTGGCGAGCTCGTCGTTGGCGCGCCTGATGAGCCGCTCATTGGTGAAGTCAGCGTCTCCGACGCGGGGCACCTCACGCAGCAGCCACCAGCGGACAGCGTCCGTGCCGTACTGCCCGGCGAGCGCGGCCGGGTCGGCTGTGACGCCACCCGATTTGCTGATCTTGCGGCCGCCGGCGGTCAGGTAGTCATGGACCAGGATGTCGGTCGGCAGCGGCTGGCCCGCGGAGAGCAGCATGGCCGGCCAGTACACGGCGTGGAAACGGAGCACGCCTTTGCCGGCCAGGTGGATCCGGCGCTGCGCGCCGGTCCACCATCGCTGGTACTCCTCTCCCCCGGTGCCGAAGCCCAGCGCGGTGAGGTAGTTGCCCAGGGCATCCCACCAGACATAGATCACCTGGCCCGGGTCGCCGGGAACGGGGATGCCCCAGCCGCGTGCCCGGGCGGTGGACCGGGAGATGGAGAAGTCCTCCAGCCCGCCGGCGATGAAAGCAAGGACTTCGTTGCGGCGTCCGGCGGGCTCGATGCGCAGCGCGCCGGTGCTGATGAGGTGGTGCAGCTGGCCGGAGTACCGGGAGAGCCGGAAGAACCAGTTCTCCTCACTGACCTGCTGCGGCGCGGTGCCGTGCTCGGCGCAGCGGCCCCCGGTCAGCTCGGCCGGGAGGTAGAACTGCTCACAGCCGACGCAGTACAGGCCCTCGTAGTGCTTGCGGTACAGGTCCCCCGCATCAGCGCAGGCCGTCCAGAACCGTTCCACGCCTGGGCGGTGCCTCGGGTCGCGGCTGGTGCGGATCACATCGTCGGCCGACAGCGCCAGCGGCCCGGCGAGCGCGACGAATTCAGCGGCGTTGCGGTCCACGAACTCCTGGACGCTCACGCCCGCCGCTTC
>JAWWPY010000060.1:0-3014 GCA_033854735.1 Streptosporangiaceae bacterium
CCCCCGCAAGGCCCGAGCTATGGCTATGCGCAGCCCGGGTATCCTGCGCCTGGGTATCCGCCGACTGGGTATCCGCCTGGGGCGTATGTACCGGATGGCAGTGTCTATCCCGGCTACGGCTACAACAATGGCGGGCCGTCGCTGCTCGTCGATGGCGGGGTCACGCCGCTGGTCGTGTACGGCGGCGGCTGGGGGTACTGGGATCGGCATCACGAATGGCATCACGCTCCGGATGCGGTTTCCCGCCATCTGGAGGAGCAGCGGGAAGCGGGCGGCTTCCATTCCGGCCGGGGCGAATTTCATCAGGAGGAGCAGCGGCCAGTGGGCGGCTTCCATCCCGGCGGGGGCGGAGTTCCGCAGCCGCGGCCCGACCGCCCACCCCTGCCAGACGGCGGTTTCCGTCCCAACTCGGCAGGGTTCGGGCAACCCAGGGTCGGGGGCAACCTGCCGCCGCCCGGCCAACCGAATCGAGGGGTGCCAGGTTTCCAGCCGAATGAGCCGCCTCATCCCGCCGCGATGCCGGCTGCCGCACCTCATCCCGGCCCCGCGGGGTTCGGGCAACCCGTGGCCGGGGGCCATCCCCCGCCGCCCGCCGCATCGGGTCGCGGGGTGCCGGGTTTCCAGCCGAATTAGCCGCGGGTCCCGCCGTGCCGGCTGGCGCACCGCAGCGCGCCGCCGCGCCTCGGCCGGACCTCGCGCACGGGAACCCTGCCACTCGTGCCCGCCGGATCAGCCGTCGCGTCAGGTTCGCACGCGTGCCGGGTTGCCCAAAGCCGTTGCCCCGGCCGGCACATCGCGCGTGACCACACTGCCCGCGCCGATCACAGCGTCATCACCGACCGATACACCCGGCAGGATGATCGCCCCGCCCCCGATCCACACGTTACGCCCAATCCGAACCGGACGGGCGAACTCGAGGCCGGAGGCACGTCCCGCCGCCTCGCGCGGATGGTCCGCCGTCAAGATCTGCACCCCCGGCCCGATCTGCGTGCGGTCGCCGATCACGACCTCCACCACATCGAGGATGACGCAGTTGAAATTCAGGAACGCGCCGGCACCGAGGCTGATGTTGAAGCCGTAATCACAATGGAATGGCGAGCGGACAACGGCATCTTTGCCGACAGCGGCAAGGCGTTCCACAAGCAGTGCGTGCCGGTCTGACGTTGCCACGTCGAGCGCGGTATTGTAGCGCGCCATCCACCGCTGCGTCGCCAACAGCTCCGCCTGAATTTCCGACGCGCCGGGGTCATAAAGCTCCCCGGCGCGCCTTTTGTCTTTCTCCGAACGCGCCATGTTGCCCTGGCTATCCCCGCAACAACGGCAAATGCCGCGTCAACAGACCATCCACATCACGCAATTCATGCACGATGGTAAAATGGTTCGCCCGCGGCGCCGGGATCAGCGCACCGGGCAGATGCGCCGCGGAACGAAGCGCATGCAAATCCCTGCTGTCCGAGATCAGCGGCGGCAATTCCGCAGTCCCGTACGCGAAAGCCAACGGCTTACCGACCGGCTTCAGCCGCATCGGCGACAGAGCAACAATCTCCTGCTCGGTCAGCCGCAATTTCTCGTTCAGGTAGGTATCGCGCACCGGTCCCAGCTCAAAGATCCCGGAGATCGCCAGTCCCGCCTTCACCAGCGGATGGCCGAGGCACATCGCGGTCAGGTGGCCGCCTGCCGACCAGCCGGACAGCACGACCGGCCCGTTGATCCCGTGCGCCGGCCCATGCGCCGCCAGCCAGTCCAGCGCCGCGTTGATCTCCGCCACGATCTCGGTCAATGACGCATCGGGCGCCAGCGTGTAGCCCGGCAGCGCGGCCGCCCAGCCGCGTGCATGCGGGCCGGCGATCAGGTTGGCGAACTGGTCCTTGCTGTTGCGCTGCCAGTAGCCGCCATGAATGAACACGATGCACGGCGCATCCGGATCGGCCACCGGAAACAGGTCCCAGGTATTACGCTCCCGCGCGCCGTAGCGCAGGTCCAGGTGCAGCGGATTGGTGGTGCGGAACACGGTCGATGCCACCTCGCGCGCCGCGTTCAGCACCGGACTGTCGGCTACCGCCGCCGAGTTGTTGTAGGCCGCGTCGCGTTCGGCCTGGCTCAGCGTGCCCCACTTCGCCATCAGGCTCATGCGGTGGCCTGCTGATACCAGTCCATGATCTGGCGGCCCTGCCAGAACAGCGTCCCTGGGCGGCTGGCCATATGCGTCAGCGCGCGCTCGAACCAGCCGATGCGGTGCGGCACGCCGCTGATGTAGGCGTGCACGGCGAGGCCCATGACCTTCGCCCCTTGCTCCCCGGCTTCCTCGTACAGCCGCTCGAACTGAGCAACCGTGCGGTCGTACAGTTCCTCAGCCCGATGATGCTGGATCATCATGATCGGGATGTCGTTCAGTTCCACGCTGTACGGCATCGTCAGCATCGGCCCGTGCGCGGTGCGGATGGTGGCCGGCAGATCGTCCACCACCCAGTCGGCGCAATACTTGATCCCGGCCTCGGCCAGCAAATCCGGCGTATCCAGGGTCTGGGTCAGGCCCGGGGCAAGCCAGCCGACCGGGTCGTGCCCGCCGGCCTCGCGCAGCGTGGCGATGGCGTCGCGGATCATCGCCCGCTGATCCTCCACCAGGTGAGTCGCCATCTGGTGGTAGCCGTGCACCATGAACTCCCACCCCGCATCGCGGCAGGCCTTGGTCACCTGCGGATAGGCCGACGGCACCGCGCCGTTGATCGCCAGGGTCGGCGCGATGCCGTGCAGGTCCAGTGCTGCCTTTAGCCTCCAGAAGCCGACCCGCATGCCGTATTCGTGCCACGCCCAGTTCGGCAGGTCCAGAATCACCGAGGCACCCTGAGGCGCGGTCAGCACCTGCCGCGGCATGGCGCGGTCGATGTCCCAGCGCTCGATGTTCACCACCAGGAAGACGGCGACGCGCTTGCCGCCAGGCAGCGCCAGCCGAGGGCGGTCGATCGCCGCCTGATAGGCCAGGCGCTGGTGGGGTTTTTCCGGATTTGTCATGG
>JAWWPY010000061.1:0-5907 GCA_033854735.1 Streptosporangiaceae bacterium
ACTGGTCCCAGAACCACTGCATGGCGTCGCGGCGCAGGAAGTAGCCCTCGGCGTACTGGTGGTAGGACTCGGTGTCGAAGTTCGCGTCTGTGACCGGGTAGAAGAGCACCTGCTGCACGAAGCTGACGTCGCCGCGCTGCTTGGCCAGCAGGGTGAGCGCCGCGGTCATGTTGCCGCCGACCGAATCGCCGGCGACCGCGATGCGGGTCGGGTCGAGGTTCTGCTCCGCGCCGTGCTGGGTGTGTGGTGAGGCCATCGGGGGTTCTCCTTGGCTGGTCAGGAAGGGCCCGGCTAGTGCGCGGTGGGGTGATTTTGGTGGCGGTCTGTTACCGGGAGGCGGGCACTTCGTGCCAGAGTCCGCCGTTGAGGTTGAGATTGTTGCCGCGGGCCTGGCCGGGGGCGGTGTCGCCGATGTAGGTGTACAGCGGGTGCCCGTCGTAGGTGAGCTGGTGCGAGCCGCCGGTGCGGGTGATCGTGGCGACCTTGCCCGGCAGGCCTGCGCCGGCCGCGGGGGTGCCGGTTACCGGGGGCCAGTACGCGGCGCAGCTGCCGTAGCATTTCGAGCTGGCCGGGGTGTCGGAGGCAAACGAGTAGAGCGTGATGCCCTTGGCATTGGTCAGTACCGTCGTCCCGCCGATCGTCGTGGTCTTCAGGGCCGCCCCCGTGGCCGCAGGTGCCGTCGGGTTCGCTCCGGCCGCCGCGAGCCCGAGCAGCACCAGCGCCGCCACCGCCAGGGCGGCGGCGGTCATTCCGGCCGCCCGGGCGGTCGCCGGGGGGAACTGGGCAGGGAATGTGGCCGGGGCCGCGGCCGCGCCGCCCGCGGGGGCGTTCGCCGCGGGGGCAAGCGCAAGCGCGGCCAGGGCCACGAAGGCGGCCACCTCGATCAGGCCGGCGACGATGCCGGCGGTCGTGCGGACTTCCTTGAACCCGAACAGCCCGATCCAGACCGACAGGAGGTACCCGCCGAGGGTGGCGAGGGCGAAGCCGGCTCCGGCTGCGGCGGCCAGCCGGCCCGGGAGGACGAGCCGGCCAGGGATGGCCAGCACCGCCAGCCCAAGGCCGAAGGCGGCGATCACCTGCAGCAAGAACAGCCAGCCGATCGCGGGGATCGTCTGGTAGCCGGTCAGGTACAGGTCGAGATGGATCGCCGCGGTGGCGACCAGCAGACCCGACCCCACCACCCGCATGACGACTCGGGGCCAGCCGCGCGGCGGCGGTTCTGCATGCTCCCGCGCGGCTCGCCCAGCCGTCCTCGTCGTTCCCGGCCTGATCATGCTTTCCCGGTCTGTCATCGGTCAGTCCTCCGCGTTGCTCTGGTGCGTTCCGGGTCAGTACCCGTAGCCTCCGCCGCCAGAGCCCGATGAGGAGCCGCCGGCCGGTGCGATCCCGGACGTCGTGACCTCGTGCCACAGCCCGCCAGCCGCGTTCACGCCGTTGCCCTTGGCCTGCCCGGGAGCGGTGTCACCGACGAAGGTGTACAGCGGGTGCCCGTCGAACGTGGCCTGCGTCGCGCCGTCGGACCGCTTGATCGTGGCGAACGTGCCCTTAACCCCAGGCGCCGTCGCCGACCCCTTCACCGGCGGCCAGTTCTGCGCGCACGCCCCGTTGCAGTTGGACTTGGTGGATGTGTCGGGGGCGAACGAGTAGAGCGTGAACCCCTTGCCGTTGGTCAGCACCGTCGCGCCGCCGATCTTGGCGGTCTTGAGGGTGCTCGACGCCGCCGCAACGGGACTGCTCGAGCTGCCAGAGGAGCCGCCCGAGGAGCCGCACGCCGCCAGTACCGCCGCGGCAGCGGCGGCGGCCGTCAGCGCCAGGAGTATCCGGAGGCGGGCTGGGCGCCTGCTGATCCGATGCGCGCTATCGCCGCTGCCTCGGCCGAGAATCTTTCGTCTGGTCATGGCTTCCCCTCCTTTGTGTCGGCTGTGTCAGTGCCCGGATGGCCAGATGGGGTCCCGACAGCGTGCGCCACGCCGCGGCACTTGCACGCCACGTCGTGATGTACACGGCTTAGCCGGGGTATCGCGTGACCCGGACCACCGCGTCACATGCCATCAATAGATCACAGATCGAGTCTTGATTCAAGACTCGGTTGTAAAAAGAAATCCACCCTAGCGTCAGGGTTCCGGATGGACTCCGGGGGTTCGTGAGCGTGAGTACGACCATGCGGGCTGCGTCCTGGCAGCTCCTCGGGCGCGGCGTAACTGCCGCGCGCAGGTCACCACACCGTCCGGGCGAGCCGGAGCCGCGTCCGCCCTAGGACGCGATAGGTTCAGCCGGCCCGCCCGCTGTGCCCGGGCGCGCCCGACTCGCGGTAGCCGGCTTGCCGGAGCTCACCTTGTCACCGCTTGTCCTCGTTCCCTGGTCCGCATCATCCGCGACGCCCGCCTCTCTCGGCACCTTTACGGCCGTCGCAGGAGAGGTCTGGGTGCCGAGTCCAGAACGGCCGGCCGGCTGAACGGGCGCTGGCGCCAGCCGGTCGCGCATATCCAGCTCGGGGGGGACGTCATCGGGATACCCGGGACCGACGCAGAACTGGATGTCGGCGTGCCCGACCGGCTCGCCGCATTCGACGCAGACGACCTGGCTGACGATGTTGTGCCCGGGCTTATGGTGATGCAAGGTAACCGGCGCGCCGCCTCCGTCGTCGAGCCACCTATCTCCCCAGGAGAGCATGGCCGCGAGGACCGGGAAGAAGTCGCGGCCCATTTCGGTCAGCAGGTACTCGTAGCGCGGCGGATTGTCCTGGTAGAAGCGTTTGACCATGACTCCGGCATCCACCAACTTGCCCAGCCGGTCCGACAGCGTGTTGCGGGCGATGTTCAGGGAGCGCTGGAACTCATCGAAGCGCGTCAGCCCCTGCAGCGCGTCGCGCACGATGAGCATCGTCCAGGAGTCACCGAAGACGTCGACGGCCCGCGCCAGGGAACACGGCCACTCCGAGAACTCGCGCTTCATGAGTCCAGTCTAGCAACTGAGTTGCTAAAGCGGCCCTGGCCGGTGGTGACTGGCTCGGCCTGTGCTAACCGCCTGACCAACGGCCTGCAGACCGTTGACGTGCAGGATCCCTGACCAGGCCTGGGGCCGCGATGGGGGGCATCCCGGGGACGCCCATGGGACGCGGCAATGCGAACTCTTTCGCATTCCCGCAGGTCAGCGCACTTTAGCTCTTGGGATCTAACTCGTAAGTTTGTTCGATTTAGCGCCAGCAGCAGAATTCAAAACCTGCGCTCACGGCTCCGGAGGCCGTCATCCTGCGACGTTACGACCAGGGAAAACGTGATTTGCGGTCTTCGTTGCGCACCAGGGGAGCGGACGCTGCCGAGGAGGTCGCCTGGGGATAACTAAGCGCACCGCTGCCTGCGACGAGTGCACAGCAGTGCTCGAGCAGACCCTCTTCTTGCCATCTATCCGCGCACCGACGCCGTAGCCACCAGCGGGCCGCGCCATCCGGGCCCAGTATGGCCCTCTGCCTTGGCGAGGTGACGCAACGAACCACCATGGCGTAGGCGGCGTGTTTCCAGCAGACTTCAGGCCGACACCCGGCGATCAGGATGGGCGCCACGCCTTCCAGTGGACCCTGTGACCATGCCGGGCCGCACCCAGGAATCACCGGTGATCCCCCGACACCGGCCCCGGCAAGCCCGTCACCGGGCTGGACGACTACCGCTACCGAGGAAGCAAGCGGTTCGGTGAACCGCTTGCTCCGGCCCGAATCCGTCCGCCATATGTCCGTAACCACTGCTATGCAGGGGCTTACCGCGACACATCATGACACACGGCGGGACAGCAGCAAGGATGCACCCGAGGCCGGGAACACCCAGCTCACGGGCCATTTTCGCAGGTGGTGGCAGGTGTTGGGTTCGAACCAACGTAGGCTAAGCCGACGGTTTTACAGGGCGTTGGCCGGCATGATCGCAAGTGCTCCCTGAGCTGCGCTAACGGTGGATTAAGACGCGGCAAGACTGCCGCTCAACCACTCCTCAGCCACGGAGCACTGAGCCGGTCCAGCCGTGTCCGGCTGCTTCCGGCGTCCTGAGGTGGGATTGAGCCCCGGGATACTTGCGGTTGATCATCCTCATTTCGTCGACGTCCTGGCGCGTGGGTGCCCGATGGCCAGTTCGGCGGCCAGCTGGAGCATCGCGGGGCGCTCTGAGGCGGCGTACAGCTGCTGGGCTCCGCTGAGCATCCAGTCATCGCCGACCGGGACGATGCGGGCGGTCATGAAGCAGCCCGGCCGCATCGGCGCCAGGGCCGCAGGCCCGGCGTTGGCCCGGATGCGGTAGGTCCGGTCATCAACCAGGCTGGTGGCGGTGATCGAGTCCCCGGCCTGCTCACGGATCTCAAAGACGCCGGCCACCACCTCGCGCCAGCTGTGCAGCACCTGGCGGCCGTCATCGGTGAGATCGGGATGCTCCGCAGCGAAGACCTCCGCCACGGTGCGGCCATCAGCCAGCGGTTGCTGCAGAATGAAATGGTCAACCACGTTGGTGACGTCGGCCTCGCTGACGACCAGGCCGGTGGCGTGCTCGTTAAGCGCCTGGTCGAGCTGCCCGGAAAAGCGCGGTGAACAAGCGAACTCAACCAGCCGGCGCTTCAGTTCGCTGCAGCGCTCCAGCAGGCCGCCTAGCTCTGACGGCGGAGCGCTACTGGCCGCCTGCATCGGCCATGACTCCGGCAAGGCTGCCGTGCCGTCTGGGCCCAGCGCAGGCACGTAGGGGATGAAACCACGCTCGAACGCCGCTACCTGAATATCCAACGGGACATGCCTGACGTCCACGGCCAGCCCGTCCACCTCGATGATCCACTTCAGCGGGTTCGCGGCGGCCACATCAGCCCGCTCGAACTCCGGCGAGAAGGGGCTGATTCGCAGCAGGTCGCGGACCTGCCTGGCTTTGCTGCCCATCGTGGTCTTGGGCACGCCGAACGCCTCGCTGAGCTGGTCAGCTGTCGCCGTTGGCCCAATCGCAGGATCGAATAGGAAGTTGGCCTGGCCCAGCGCATACACCACCCCAGCCGCCCAGCCAGCCCGGCGGCCCCGCAGAAGCGGCGACGGCCGCTTACGGGTCAGCTTCGCCACCGCGCGCCGGGCCAAATCGGCATACTCCTCATCAAGAACGGCCCGGCACACCGAGTCGGTGATAGCAACGATTTCATCAGCCACTGGCCGGAGCGCTTTCGGCACCCTCAGTTCGTCAAGACCGATCATGGCAGCTATAGCGCTCGCTGCTCGCTGCAGCCGTCCGCGGCCGCGGCATTGCGTGTCGCCTTCCTTGCCGCGGTCGGCCGCGCCCATCTCTCGGCCGACGTGACAGCCTGGGGCCTTTCCCGGCCGAACCTCTTGAGGTAGAGGTCCTCGATGAACTGAGGCAATGGCGCTTTCCACCGTTCCTGCCGGTGGTTAGCGATCTTGCCGAGCTTGCGCGGGTTCAGGCCGAGTTCGCGGGCCATCTGCACCTGCGCGTGCGAGAGGTGGTACCGCTGGCGCGCCTCAGTCCAGGCCTGCGCCTGGGGCGGAAGGGATTTCGGGATCTTCCCCATGCTGCTCAGCCCCGCCAGTGCCGATAGGCATCGATCCACTGCGCGCCAGCAGGCGGCGGGTCTGGCAGCGGAAGATCCAGCACCCGGACCGCCTGGCGGATCCCGCCACGGGCGCACATGGCGAGGATGCTGTTGTCCTCGGCGAGTGCGATGTCCTCCACGGTGACCTCGACGCCCAAGACACTGGTCACGAACGGGATCTTGAGGCTGTCCACGATCATCGCGTGGAAGCCCATTGCCTGCTCGTCATCGCCGTAGGCGTCGACCGTAGCTCCTCGGCCATCGCGGCAAGTTCTGCTTTGCTCAACCCAGCCACCGGGCAAGCGTACCGAGGCACACCGGGACCGGCCCTCCATTCTGATGCGAGGA
>JAWWPY010000062.1:0-3176 GCA_033854735.1 Streptosporangiaceae bacterium
CTACATGACCATGGCCGAAGTGATCGAGTTCATCGAGCACTTCGCCAAGGTCTCGCGCGCTCCCGTCCGGACGGGCGTGAACGTCACGTCGGTGCGACCGGCCGGCGATGGATACCACGTGACGTCAAGCCACGGCGAGATTCACTCCCGGACCGTGGTCATCGCGAGCGGCGCCTGTAATCAGCCAGCGGTGCCGCTGCTGTGGGATGCGGTCCCGGCGTCCGCGGGGCAACTGACGCCGTTCGGCTATCGCGACCCCGGCCAGCTACCCGACGGCGGCGTGCTCGTCGTGGGAGCCTCGGCAACCGGCGTGCAGCTGGCCGCCGAGCTGAGGCGGTCGGGGCGTCCGGTGACTCTCTCGGTGGGGGAGCACGTGCGGTTGCCGCGCACGTACCGCGGACGCGATGTGCTGTGGTGGATGGACACGTCGGGCGTGTGGGACCAGCGGTACGACGAGGTTGAGGATCTCACCCGGGCCCGGCGGCTGCCGTCGCCCCAGCTCGTCGGGACCCCTCAGCGGACGACGCTGGATCTCAACGCGCTCGCGTCGATGGGCGTCGAGCTGGTGGGCCGCTGGGCGGCGGTACGTGACGGCCGCGCGCTGTTCTCCGGTGGCCTGCGCAACGTGTTCTCGCTCGCGGACCTCAAGATGGAGCGACTGCTGGGCACGTTCGACGAGTCGGCCAAGGCGGAGGGGTATGACGCTGAGGTCGGCCCTCCCGAGCGCTTCGCGGCGACACGCGTGCCCGAGTCGGCGCGGTTGCAGCTTGACCTGCGAAGCGGCGAGATCGCCACGATCGTGTGGGCGACGGGTTTCCGGCCTGACTACGGGTGGCTCGACGTGCCGGTGGTCGACCCGAAGGGGCAGCTGAACCACGAGGGCGGTGTGGTCGACAGCCCGGGTCTGTACGCCCTGGGACTGCCCGTGCTGCGGCGGCGCAGGTCCACGTTCATCTGCGGTGTCGAGGACGACGCGCGTGAGGTGATCGATCACCTCGCGCGGTACCTGGGCGTGCGCCGGTGACTGCGGATGCCACCCTCCAGGCTGGTCATCCGCTCTTCCAGAGGCAGGAAAATAGCAGCTAAAGGGTCAGCATCACCGTCGCGTTGACCGGCGGCGGTGGCGAGCTGCACCTCGCAGTCCCCCATTCCCATTCCGCGGCGTTGCTGGTCGCGAGTGCGCGACCGGTCACGCAACAGCAGGCTGAGCATTGCCGCCAGCCCGGGCGGTGCGCCGTGCGCGCCGGGCTCCGCCGGTGCGGGCGGAGACGGCGCCCGCCGCTTGCACGGGACGGCCTGGGCCGAGAACGGCCTGGGCCGAGGACTGGCTACGCCGAGGACTGCCTGGGCCGAGACGGTTCCCTTGACCCCTTTAATACGGAATGATCTGTTATAGACCTTCGAAGACGCCGGTCTAACGCTGATGGAGATGCCGGTGCGGGCGGGTGCCGGGCCTGGGTGTTTGTCGGGCGTAAATGGCGAGGAATTGAGGAGGAAGCAGTTGGCAACCACGGGAACCCGCGCTGGTCAGCCGCCAGGCGGCAGCCGGAATCTGTTCGTCCGCAACGCGACCGGTTTAGTCCGGGAGCTCAGCGCCTTCGATGCGTTCAACCTGGTCTTCTCGGCAGTGCTCATTCCGGTCGGGATCACCGAGGTGATGGCGTTCACTCCGATGTTCTGGCCGCATGCGAACATGCTGCTGTCGTTCCTGCTGGCCACCCCGCTGGTAGCGACCTGCGGGCTGGTATATCTCTACTTCACCGTGATCATGCCGAGGTCGGGCGGCGATTACGTCTGGGTGTCCCGGACGCTGACTCCGTTCCTCGGCTTCTTCGTCAACTTCTCGATCACGTTCGTGTTCCTGACGTGGATCGCATTCAACTTCACGTACATGCTCTCGGTCATGGGCCCGGCGGCGGCGTTCGTCGGCGGGTGGCACTCGGCGGCGCTGACCTCGCCGAGCAACGGCGAGCTGATGATCATCGCGACCATCCTCACGGCTGCGTTCACGATCTTGATGATCTTCGGGGTCCGGGTGGTGGCCCGTTACATGGTGGTCACGTTCGCGGTCGTGTGGCTGGGCATGCTGGCCTGGCTGGTCGCGATGCTGGTCGGCAGCCACAGCCACTTCGTCAGCAGCTGGAACGCCAGTTCCGGCACCACCAACAACGCCATCATCTCCCGGGCGCACGGCCTGGGCTTCAGTGCTGGGGGCGGCATCGGCTGGGGCGCCACGATCTTCGCCATGATCTACTCGTTCCAGGTGTACACCGGCTTCCAGTGGACCGGGTACTTCGCCGGCGAGATCCGCAACGTCCGCCGTACGGCCACCACCTCGATCCTCGGCGCGCTGCTGATATCGGCGGTCGGCTACGTCCTCGGCGTAGGCCTGATCTACAAGTACTTCGGGTTCAAGTTCTTCGGCGCGTCGGTGTTCATGGGCCTGGGCGGTGGCTCGGCGCACTGGAACCTGAAGTTCCTGCCATACCTGCCGGCCCTGGTCAAGTTCCTGCCCGGACCGCACTGGCTGCTCGTGTTCATCGCGCTGTGCTTCGTGGCCTCGATCCTGTGGTGGACCCCGACCGGGTTCATGCTCGGCACCCGCAACCTGTTCGCCTGGTCCTTCGACCGGCTCGCGCCGGAGAAGCTCACCACCGTCTCCGACCGCTTCCACACCCCCGTGATCGCGACCGTGACCATCGGCTGCATCGTGGAACTACTCAACTACCTCAACATCTACCAGGGCCTGGGCTCCTACCTGCTGAACGTCATCGCGGTGCTGGCGCTGGCGTTCATCATCGTGTCGATCGCCGCGGCCATCGCCCCCTGGCGCCGTCCGCAGCTGCACGCCCAGGGACCGGGATGGGCCCGCACCAAGATCGCCGGGCTGCCGGTCATCACCTGGGCCGCCGCGATCTCCGCGATCTCCTGGGGCTTCGTGATCTACGTGGCGTTCCACACCGGGTTCGGCGGGACGTTCGGCCTCAAGCCCATGCTGGAAGCGTTCTCAGCGCCCGCGATCGGCATCGTCTACTACATCGGTGCCCGCCTCTACCGTCGCCACCAGGGCATGAGTTTCGGCCAGACCTTCGCGGAGATCCCGCCGGAATGAACGAAAGCCCTGCCTGGATGGCCGGCGACCCTTTCGGGGGTGGCCGCGTTCCCGCCCGTGACGG
>JAWWPY010000063.1:0-35528 GCA_033854735.1 Streptosporangiaceae bacterium
CCTTCCAGGATCACGGAAGATTCCTGTGTCTAGCCGTCCGGAATGTTCCGTGATCACGCGCTCCCTGACCCCTTCCATGATCACGGAAGATTTCTGGGTCTAGCCGTCCGGAATGTTCCGTGATCACCGGAAGGGGCGGGGGGTGGGGCTCGGATGTGACTGAGAGTAGTATTTAGATCGCTGATCGCAACGTCTCCTACAGAAATGATCCCGCGATGAACGTGGCCAGGATCGCGTCCGCACTTGCCGTGGCCGGGCTGCTGGCCGGCGGCGGCGCGGCCTACCTCGCCAGGCCCGCTTCCCCTGCGGCCGCCAGCCGTGCGCCGGCGGGCACAGCCATGATGGCCCGCCCGCACGCCGCGCCGGCCAAGGCGGCCAAGGCGGCCAAGGCCGTCAAGCAGGTCAGACCGGTGTCAGCCCGGGGCGGCGCACGGGCCACGTCGGTCAAGCAGGTCACCGCTAAGGGCCGCGGGCCGGCCGTCGCCAAGCCCGCCGCCGCGCGGGCCGCGGCCTCACCACCGGCCAGATTCACCGCCTGGGCCAACCACGGGGGCCGGGCTCTCCTGCTGAACAGCCTGGGCATCCTGACCAAAGCCAAGTCGGATGCCGCAGTGAAGAACATTGCCGCACTCCAAGCAGACTCAGGCACGCTCATCGCCGACGGCAATGCCTGCCTGGCCGATCCTCCTCCGGATTACGCGGCCAGCTGGAACGCTGCCTTCGCGGCGATGGTCCGGGCGGGCGGCGACCTGGCCGCCGGGAACCTGACCGGCGCGCGGGCGGAATCCCACATCGTGGAAACTGAAATCTACGCATTCACCTCACAGGCGTCCGGATCCGGACCGGGGCACCCGCACACGGGCGGGAACCTCCCGTGATCATGGAACTGCTCGGCTCCGGCCGCCGCGGCCGGGCAGGTGCTCAGCGCCATCATGGAGGGCCGTAAGGATCACGGCCACCGAGGGACGGCGGACGCTGGCCGTCCGCGCCACCGCGTAGACCTCGCGGGCCGGACTGCCCTCCGGGAGTTCACGGACGGCGACCCGCGCGTCGCCCGCGGCCAGCGCCAGCCGGGGGACGGCGGCGATGCCGATACCCCTGGCCACCAGGCTGAGGATGGTGCCCAGTCCCTCGAACTCCCATGGCACCGGCGGAGCGCCGCCGACCCCGGCGAGCAGCCGGTCCACCGCCTGCCGGGACGGCTCCCCGGCCGGCGCCGCCATCCACCGGCTGGTCTCCCGCAACTGCCGCAGGTCGACCGGCTCCGCCGGATCGGCCAGCCGATGCCCGCGCGGCACCACCAGCACGAGCGGATCCCGGACCAGCGGATAGAACCGCAGCAGCGGCGACTCGGTGCCGGCCGACCCCGTGCTGGCCACCCCCGTGCTGCCCAGCCCGCCCGACCAGTCGTCGACCAGGGCGACGTCCACCTCGGCCGAGCTGACCTGGCGCAAGCCTTCGGCCCGCTGGGTCTGCCGGAGCAGCAAGGTCAGCCCCGGGTGCGCCCGGAGGCTGCGCGCCAGCGCCGGCGCGAAGGCCGCGGCAGCGGTCGGGAACGCAGCGACCGACACCCGCCCCGACGGCTCCCTGGCGTGCACGGATAGATCCGCTTCCGCCTCCTCGACCTGGGCCAAGATGCGTTCGGCGTGGGCGGTGAGCCGGCGCCCGGCGTCGGTCAGCTCGGCCGACCGCGCGGTCCGGTCGAGCAGTGCCGTGCCCGCCTCGCGTTCCAGCACGGCAAGCTGTTGCGACACCGCTGACGGGGTGTAGCCGAGGGCCGCAGCGGTAGCCGCGATGGTGCCACGCTCGGCGAACTCCTTCAGAAGGCGGAGCCGATGCAGGTCAAGCATAAGGTAATCTTAGTCTCAACAACAGTAATAGAAGCTTGTGCTAATGCATGAGCCAGGGCAAGCTGGTCAGCGTGGTCGGAGGCGCACTCCGATGCCCCGCCGCTCCACACGGCGCGATGCCGCGCCCAACCAACCGGCGCAGTGCGGCGTCCCGACCCCCCCGTAGCTAGGAGTCAAGGCCATGTCCATGGCTGATACAGCCATGCCGACCGTCAGCCCTGCACCAGTCACCACTCCCATCGAAATCTCGGCCACACTGGCCGCCAACGAGGCCGTCGCCGTGCGCAAGCGCGCCGGCGAGACGGTGCTCCCGCTCGCCTTTGGCGAGGCCGGCCTGCCCGCCCATCCGATGCTCCGCGCCGCGCTGGCCGCGGCCAGCGGCGGCAACTCCTACGGCCCGGTGGCCGGGCTGACGGCGCTGCGCCAGGCCGCGGCGGGCTACTGGGCCAGGCGCAGCCTGCCCACCAGCGCCAGCTCGGTGGTCTGCGGACCAGGCAGCAAGCCGCTGCTGTTCGGCCTGCTGCTCGCCATCGGCGCGGACGTGGCCGTTCCCCAGCCAAGCTGGGTCAGCTACGCCGCACAGGCCAGCATGATTGGCGTCCGCACCCACTTCGTGCCCGCTCCGCCCGGCCAGGGTGGCATCTGCGACCCCGCTGGGCTGGCCCGGGCCGTCGAGGCGGCACGCGAGAACGGCCAGCGGATCGGCTCGGTGATCCTCACTCTGCCCGACAACCCCACCGGGCGTCTGGCCCGTCCGGGCACCATGCGCGAGCTCTGCGACGTCGCCGCGGCCTACGACCTGATCATCATCTCCGACGAGATCTACCGCGACCTGGTGCATGACCCACGGGCACCGTTCCCGAGCCCGGTGGCTTTCGCGCCGCAACGAACCGTGGTCACGACCTCCCTCAGCAAAAACCTCGCCCTGGGCGGCTGGCGGATCGGCGTGGCCAGGCTGCCAGACGGCCCGGCCGGGCGCGGGCTGCGCGACCGGCTGCTCGGCATCGCCAGCGAAATATGGTCCGCCCCGTCGGTGCCCATCCAGCAGGCGGCGGCCCTCGCCTTCACCGAACCCCCCGACATAACCGAACGAATTACCCGCAGTCGCTCCCTGCACCGGGCGGTGGCGCACGCTGTCGCGGGCCGCTTTGCCGCGGCTGGGCTGCTGGTGCCGACGCCTGAGGCCGCGTTCTATCTCTACCCGGACTTTTCCCCGTGGCGCGAGCACCTGTGCGGCCGCTACGGGATCGGCACCGGGGCCGACCTGGCCCGGCACCTGCTGGATCGCTGCGGCATGGCTGTGCTGCCCGCGAGCGCGTTCGGGGAGGACGCGGGTGAGCTGCGGGTGCGGGTGGCCACCGGCCTGCTCTACGGGGAGACCGCGGCCCAGCGTGAACGCACGCTGGCGGCCAGCGCACCGCTGGACCTGCCGTGGATTTCCGCCGCGCTGGCCCGGATCGAGGAGATCCTCGACGGACTGGCGCCGTAACCGTCAGGGAAGTACCGGCGGTGTCACCGTGGACGGGTCCTTCCGGGCGAACGCGGCGACCGAGTCATGCGTGATCGCTCGCCAGAGCTGGCTGCTCATCGGGGTGTCGAGGACGAGTTTTTTCCCGGCCACATGGGACGGGGCCGTCACGAACGTCGCCGTCCGGCCACCCAGGGCGGCCAGGTCCTTGGCCAGCGCCATGAGCTCAGAGTTGGTGAAGTTGCTGTCCACGGTCATCATGCCGGTGAGCGCGTCGAGCACGTGGACCATTGTCAGCGGGGTGGTGAGCAGGCGACGGTGGCCGAGTTTGGACATGATCGCGCGGAGGATGTTCTGCTGGCGCAATATCCGGTCCCCGTCGGTGGTGGACGTGTCCCGCGCGTAGCGGAGCGCCGTCACGCCGTTCAGGTGGTTGACTCCGGCGTGGAACCTGTACCCGGGGCCAACGCTCGGCTTCAGCACGATGACATCAACGCCGCCGAGAGCGTTGATCACTTTCGCGACGTGGGTGAAGTCAACCCGCGCATAGTGGTTGATCTGCACGTGGGCCAGTTTCCCGACCGTGCGCACGAGCAAGGCCGGGCCGCCGTCAGCGAGCGCGCTCTGCAGCTCTATCGTTCCTTTCCCTGGCACCTGGACCATGACCCGCGGCGGTATCGACACCACGGCGGCCGCCTTCTGCCTGACGTCGATGTGCAGCAGCATGATGAGCCCGCTGAATTGAGCCCGCGACGATGCGGGCGACGACCCACCGGTGGCGCCGAATCCGGCGCCGGTGATCAGGATCGTCTGGCTGACTCCGGATGGCGGCAGCTGCCCGATATTGATCCGCGGCACGCGGCTGACCAGGTTGTTCACAATCAGGAACCCGGCCGCGGCGGCGGCACCGACCAGCATCAGGACTCCCAGGCCTGACAGCAGCCCCTTACGTTTGCCGCGCGGCTTGCGCTTGACCGGCTGCTCCGCCTCGATAACGGCGGATGTGTGCGGAGCGGCGGCCGGTGCCGAACCGCCCGGGTCATTCCCGCTGGATGTGCCGGTCATCCGCCATGCCCCCCGTGTCTATGCACTGTGTACGCACCGTGTCTATGCACTGGCCGATAGGTCTCGTTGGCGGGAATTAGCCTGTTCCGCCGGTTCCCGCGACTCTTAGGCAAAGGGAAATTCCGCAGCTCGACGGCGATTCTGCCCCCCTCGGGCAGACGAGCCGCTTACGACTTGATTACTAATAGTGTTGTATTGATTACTCAGGGTAATGTACCCCATGCGGCGTGCGGCACCCAGCGGGTGTGCCGGCGTCTGCAGCAGCACAGGGACGGGGGCTGCGTGGACAGCGGGGCGACGGGCGGAAATTCGCCCAGCATCCGTACCGGGCGGATCTTTGGTAGCCAAGCGGGACGGATCTTTGGCGGCCAAGCGGGGCGGATCTTTGGCGGCCAACGGTGGGGCCGCTCCGGCGTCGAGGCGGGCTATGACTCAGCCGCCTGGCTCGGCGGCCTGCTGGCGGCGGAATGGGTGACGAGGGTTCCGGCGCGCGCGGACCTCGGCCCGGCCGTTCTGGCCCAGCTGACATTGATCATCTGCCTCCTGTCGACCGGATCCGGACTGTTCGCCGGGCTCTACCGGGGCCGCTACCAGCGAGGCAGCCTCGACGAGGTGGTCCGCGTCGGACTGGCCTGTTGCGGCATGGCGGTGATCCTGGCCGCGACTGGCTTCGCGCTGTTCGCCGGCCAGCGGGCCGAGATCGAGACGGTCGTGGGAGGCGGGCTGTTCGCGCTGCCCGCCATGCTCGGCGCACGGTACGTGCTGTTCGCGGTCAGGCAGCGATCACGGGCGCCCGCCACTGCGGCTACCGAGATCATCGTCTTCGGCGCGGGCGAAGCGGGCTCGATCCTGGTGCACCGGCTGACCTGCCGGCCGGACGCTCAGTATCGGCCGGTGGCGATCCTCGATGACGATCCGGCGAAGCGACGGCTGCGGATCCAGGGCATCCCGGTCCTCGGCGACCGCAGCCGGATGGCCGAGGCGGCGGCGCGGACCGGTGCCACGGTCCTGGTCATAGCGATCGCCGAGGCGAGCGGGAAGACGATCCGCGACCTCACCGTCGAGGCGGAGAACTGCGGGCTGACGCCTAAGGTCATCCCGTCGATCACGGAGATGCTCAACGGCGGCGCGCGTATCGAAGGAGTTCGTGACCCACGGATCAGCGACCTGCTCGGACGCAGGCCGGTCAAGACGGATGTCGCCACGGTCGCCGGACACTTCGCTGGCAAGCGGATTCTGGTCACCGGAGCGGGCGGATCCATCGGCTCCGAACTCTGCCGGCAGTTGTACCAGCTCCATCCAGCGGAACTGATCATGCTGGACCGTGACGAGTCCGCCCTGCATGCCATGCAGCTGACGCTGCATGGCCGGGCGCTGCTCGACACGGACGATACGGTGCTGGCGGACATCCGCGACCCGCGCCGGATCACGGAGATCTTCGAGCAATGCCGGCCGCAGATCGTCTTTCACGCGGCGGCGCTCAAACACCTGCCGCTCCTCGAGCGCTACCCCGCCGAGGCACTGAAAAGCAACGTCTGGGGCACTCTCACGGTGCTCGAGGCCGCGGCCGCGAGCGGCGTCGAGTCATTCGTGAACATCTCGACGGACAAGGCCGCAGACCCGGTCAGCGTGCTCGGCTATTCCAAGCGGATCGGTGAGCGGCTCACCGCGCACCTGGCCGGTCGCGCCGACGGGACCTACCTGAGCGTCCGTTTCGGGAATGTCCTCGGCAGCCGCGGGTCGGTGCTGACCGCGCTCTCCGCGCAGGTGGCCGCGGGGGGCCCGGTCACCGTGACTCATCCGAAGGTCAGCCGTTACTTCATGACCGCGGACGAGGCGGTCCAGCTGGTCCTGCAGGCCGCGGTCATCGGGGATGAGGGCGAGGTGCTCGTCCTCGACACGGGGGAACGGGTGCTGATCGACGACATCGCGCGGAGGCTGGCCGCGCGCGCCGCAGTCGAGATCGACATCGTGTACACGGGTTTGCGCCCCGGCGAGAAACTGACCGAGGTCCTGCTCGGGCACGACGAGCTGGACGCACCGCGGCCGTACCACTCCCTCATCCGGCATGCCGCAGTGGCGCCGCTGCATCCGGACCAGGTCATTGGCCTTGATGCGGAGGGGGGGGCCGAGTACATGCGGGCCGCCCTGGCCTGCTGCGCCGGCTATGTGAGCCCAGACCTGGCCCGGTCGGGCACCGAGGGATTAGTGCGGGTCCCAGGCCCAGCAGAGCGTCACCAATCGGGTCACCAGCCGGTCGAGCAGTGCGGCGGTGTCGGCATACGCCTGCGGCGGACCCCCGATGGGGTCGGCCACGTCGTCGTCCAGGTCGTCCCCGAGCAGCGATCGGCGGTCCCTGCCGTCGTGGGCGCGGTGCAGCCATCCGGACAGCGCCTCGCCAGCTGGCCTGGCCCCGATCGCCTCCCCGCGCCGGACGATTTCCTTCAGGGTGAACGCGCGCGGCCAGACCTCCGGCAGCGTGACCACGGCCTGCCGGACGTGCACCCGGGCCATCCCGATGACGAGGTTGGCCCGGACCAGGTCAGCCACCGTGAGCTGGCGGCTGCGGTGCGATCCGGTGTCGAGCCCGTAGGCGGCCATGGCCGAGATCGCCTCGGCCGGCGGCCGCTCGCCCACTCTCAGCAGTCCAGCCCCGTGTGCTCCGGCCGAGCGAACCGACCCGACTGCGCCGCACCCGGCCAGCCGGCGCGCGAGCAGCGCTTCGGCCATCGGGGACCGGCAGGTGTTAGCGGTGCAAAGCACCAGAATCTCGGTCACCGGGCGCGCCACATAAAGGAGCCTAGGTTCATTTACTCAGAGTGATCGATAGTACACTCATTGTTCGTATGCCGAGGCCGGGCCGGGTGACGCCGCTCATCGCAGCGGACCAGCGGTACAAGGGCGGGGGAATCGCATGACGACAGAGTTCGGTGCCAATCCGACTCTTCGCTCATATCTCGTGGTCCTGCGCCGACGCAAGTGGTGGGTTGTCTGTGCCGCCGTGGCCGGCGTCGCGGCCAGCCTGGCTGTGGCGCTGACCCAGGCCAGGCAGTACTCGGCCACGGCCCAGCTACTGGTGCAGCCCTTCAGCCAGGCCTCGGCCACCGGCACAACGATGCAACCGGTTACCCCGACTGAGGTGCAGACCGAGCTCCAGCTCATCACCAGCGCCCCCGTGCAGGCGCTGGTCCAGCGGCGTTTGGGCGGTCATCCGCCCGTGTCGGCCTTTCAGGTCGCGCAGACCAACGTGATCTCCATTACCGCCATCGCCGCCACCGCCCCGCGGGCCGCCCGCATAGCCAATACCTACGCCCAAGCGTTCGCCACCTACCAGGAGACCGTTGCCGCCGCCACCATGACGGCCGCCGAGGCACAAGTACGGTCACAGATCCGGTCGCTCAGTGCCCAGATCGCGTCGCTGAAGGGCCATTCCGGCACGTCCCCGGAGGTAGCGGCGCTGCGCAACCAGGAGGCGGTACTCAAGGAGCAGTACAGCCAGCTGCAGGTGACCGGGGCGGAGGCCGCCGCCGGATCCGCCACCGGGGGGGTGGAACTCGTCACGCCGGCCCAGCCGCCCGCGGCGCCAAGCTCCCCCAAGCCCGTCCAGGACGCACTGCTCGGCCTGCTCGCCGGGCTGATTCTGGGCCTGGGCGCCGCCTTCCTGCGCCACAACCTCGACGAGGCAGTGACGTCCAAGGACGCCGCCGAGCAACTGGGCGGGTCCCCGGTCCTCGGCCTGGTCCCGATGGTGACGTCGTGGAAAAGGCGCAGCCAGGCGATCGTGGTGTCAACCTCAAGGCCCACCTCGTCGGCCGCCGAGTCCTACCGGTCGCTGCGCACCTCACTACAGTTCGCCCGGCAAGGACACGACCTGCGCACCATCCTGGTGACCAGCCCGACCTCCAGCGAGGGCAAGACCTCGACGCTGGCCAACCTGGGCGCGGTCTTCGCCCAGGCCGGGGAGCGGGTCGTGCTGGTCTCGGGCGACCTGCGGCGGCCCAGGATCGGGCAGTTCTTCGGGGTCGACGAGGCGGCCGGCCTCACCACCATCCTGCTGGGGGGGCAGCCGCTGAAGCAGGTCCTGCAGCAGGTCGACGGTTACGACCGCCTGTGGATGCTGGCCTGCGGGCCGGTGCCGCCGAACCCGGCCGAGTTGCTGAGCCAACGGGCCACGCACGACATTTTCGACGCCCTGCGCGAGGAATTCGATCTGGTCCTCATCGACAGCCCGCCGGTGCTGCCGGTCACCGACGCGATGGTGCTGTCGAGCTATGCGGACGGGACACTGCTCGTGGTGGCCGCCGGCCAGACCAGACGAGCCGATCTGCAGCGTGCCTCGGAGAAGTTCTCCCAGGCCAAGGTCCCCTTGCTGGGAATAGTCCTGAACGAGGTGACCAGGCAGAACGCATACGGCAGCCAGTACGGGGGCGTGTCCGGCTACGGATATTCCTCCTATGTGGCCGATACGCCCGCGGCGAACGGGCGGCCGCCGCATGCGAACGGGGAGTCGGCCGCGCCGACCAGGCACAGCCGCCAGCGCCAATGACGGGCCTTCTCATCGCGCTGGCGGCCGGCGCCATCGTGGTCACCGCCGAGCCGCCGACGATCGCGCTCCTGCGGCGGGCGTCAGCGATCGACGTTCCCGGCCTGAGGTCGTCACACACCGTCCCCACACTGCGGGGCGGCGGCGCACCGATCGCCGCGGGACTCCTGGTGGCCGCGGCGCTCATGCACAGCGCGGCATCCGCAGCGTTCGGCATCGCGGTCGCGCTCTTCGCCGCGATCGGGCTCGCCGAGGATCTATCCGGGCTGTCGGTTGGCCAGCGGCTCGTGCTGCAGTGCTCCGCGGGCATCGCCGTCGCCTGCGTGCTTATCAGCCCGTTGCCGACGACGCCGGCCAGGCTGGCCGTGACCGCTGCCGCTGCCGCCGTGTGGACCACCGGGGTGGTCAACGCGTTCAACTTCATGGACGGCGTGAACGGTATCTCGGCCGCGCATGCCCTGATCGGCGGCGTGGCCTACGGCTGCCTCGGGGCGTGGCGCGCGGAGGAGTTCCTGTTCGCCGCGGGCGCCGCGGTCGCCGCGGTCGCGCTCGCCTTCCTGCCGTGGAACGCGGTCCGGGCCCGGGTCTTCCTGGGCGACGTGGGCAGCTACACGCTGGGCGCGGCGGTGGCGGTCCTGGCGGCGTATGCCGTCCTGCACCATGTGCCGGTCGAAGCGGCGATCGGCCCGCTCGCCCTGTACCTCGCGGACACCGCATGGACGCTGCAGCGGCGTATCCGCGCGGGCGAACGCTGGTTCGAGGGGCACCGCACGCACATCTATCAGCGCTGGTGCGACGTGGGCTGGTCGCACCAGCGGGTAACGGTGGTGAGCGCAGCCGGGACGGCCACGCTCTGCCTGCTCGGCGCGGTCAGCCTCACCGGGAACCCAGCCCTCCGGGCCACCGCGGACCTGGCCGGGGCCGGCCTGCTGGCCATCTATCTCGGGTCGCCTGCCCTGATGGCCGCCGTGCCGGTCAGCCGGAGCTGGCCGTAGATGCGCACACTCATCGTGACCCACTACTTCCCGCCCGAGACAGGCGCCCCGCAGGCCCGGCTGTCCGCGCTGGCCGCGACCTGGGCCGCCGACGGGGACAAGGTGACGGTGCTGACCGGCATGCCGAACCACCCCACCGGCGTGGTGCCGCCCGCCTACCGGGGCGCGATCCGGCGCCGCGAACACCTGGACGGCTATCAGGTGATCCGCACCTGGCTCTACGCCACGCCGAACGAGGGCATGGCCCGCAAGATCGCGGGCCATCTGAGCTTCATGATCAGCAGCGTGCTGCTGGGCGGGCGGCGCTGCGGCCCGGCCGACACGGTCGTCGTATCCTCGCCGACCTTCTTCTCGATCGGCGCCGCCTGGCTGCTGGCCCGGATGAAGCGGGCCCGGCTCGTCGTCGAGATCCGCGACCTGTGGCCCGCAATCTTCGTCGAGCTTGGCGTGCTGACCAACCACCACCTGATCCGCCTGTTGGAACGGCTCGAACTCGCGGCGTATGCCGCGGCCGACCGGGTCGTCGTGGTGAGTGACGGGTTCCGGGCCAACCTGATCGACCGGGGCGTCCCGGGCGACAAGGTGCACATCATCCGCAACGGCGTGACCCTCGACCGGTTCGACCCCGGGGCCACCGCCGACCCGCGGGTGCGCGACCGCCTCGGTGCGCAGGTCGGCGACTGCCTGGTGCTGTACCTGGGGACGCACGGAATCTCGCATGGGCTACGAGGCGTCGCGGACGCCGCCGCCCGCCTGGCCGGCGAGCCGGTCCGCTTTACTTTCGTCGGCGAGGGCGCGGACAAGTCACGGCTGCAGCGCCAGGTCGCGGAACTGGCGCTGGACAACGTGACGCTGCTGCCCGCAGTGCCGCACCAGGAGGTCCCAGCGCTGCTGGCCGCGGCCGACGTCTGCCTGGTGCCACTGCGCGATGTGCCACTGTTCTCGACGTTCATCCCGTCGAAGATGTTCGAGTATCTCGCCGCGGGGAAAGCCGTCGTCGGCGCGGTCGCCGGCGAGGCCGCACAGATCCTGCGTGACGCGGGCGCCGTGGTCGTGCCTCCGGAGGACAGTGCGGCGCTGGCCGACGCGATCCGCATGCTCGCCGCCGACCCTCAGCGCCGGCAGGCCATGGGGCGGCGAGGCCGCGCCCATGTGGAGGGCTGCTTCGACCGCGTCGCGCTCGCCCGGGAATACCGCCGGATCCTCGCCCTGCCCCAGGCGCGGCGATGAGACTGCTGGTCGTTGGCGGTAGCGGGTTTCTGGGCGGGTTCGTGCTGCGTGAGGCATCCCGGCGCGGGCACGAGACGGTGGCGCTGGCGCGCAGCCCGGCCGCCGCCCAGGCGGTGGCCGGGCTGGGCGCCCAGCCGGTCACCGGGAACCTCGACGACGCGGCCGAACTGGACCGGGTGTTCGCTGCCGCCCGCTGCGACACCCTGCTCAACCTCGCCTCGCTCGGTTTCGGCCACGCACCCGCGATCATCGCCGCGGCCGGTGAGACGGGCATCAGCCGCGCCGTCTTCGTATCCACCACGGCGCTGACGACCACCCTGGCCGCCCCGGCGAAACGGGTCCGGCTCGCCGCCGAGCAGCGGATCCGCGGGTCCGCCCTGAAATGGACGATCCTGCGGCCGACGATGATCTACGGTGCGCCCGGCGACCGGAACCTCTCCCGGCTGCTCGCGGTGCTCCGGCGCGCGCCGCTGCTGCCCGTCCCCGGCGGCGGCCGCCACCTCCAGCAGCCGGTGCATGTCGCCGACGTCGCCGACGCGGTGCTCAACGCCGCGCAGCGGCCGGCCACCGCGGGTATGACCTACGACGTCGCCGGCCCGCGGCCGCTGACGCTCGCTGAACTGCTGCGCACCTCTGCTCAGGCGATCGCCAGCCGGACCCGGTTCGTCCCCGTGCCGCTCACCCCGCTCGTCACCCTGGCCCGCGGGTACGAACGGTTCAGCCAGCACCCCCAGATCAGGGCCGAACAGCTCCTGCGGCTGGCCGAAGACAAGGCGTTCCCGATTGACAGCGCCGCCCGCGACCTCGGCTTCGATCCCCGCCCGTTCGCCACCGGCATCCGCGCCGAGGCCCAGGCCATGGGGCTCGCCCCGCCGGGCTCACCCTATGGACCGCCCCATGGACCGCTCCAGTGACCCGCCCAGAACTGGCCCTGCTGGCCCGCACCGCGGTTCATCTGCAGCCGGGCCAGATCGTCCGCCGGGCGAGGCTGCGGGCCCAGCGGACGGCCCTGCGCCGCTGGCCGCAGACTGGCCGCTGGCTCATGGCCGGCCCCGATCCGGCCACGGCGGCCGGGTGGCCCGCGGGCCTGCGCCCCCTGGACGCGGGGATCTGGCTGTGCTGGCCGGGGTGTGCCGGGCTGCGGGCCGGCCGCATCGAGCTACTCGGGATGGCCAGGAACCTGGGCGACCCACCTGGCTGGCAGCACGCCGACGCCCCCCTGCTGTGGCGGTTTCACCTGCACTACTGGGACTGGGCGTGGGCGCTGGCCGCCGAGCCGGATCGTGCGGATGCCCGCGCGCTGTTCGCCGCCCTGTGGAGATCCTGGCGCGGAGCGGTCGTGGCCGGCCGCGGCGATGCGTGGCTCCCCTACCCCACAGCGCTGCGCGCCTGGTCGTACTGCGGGCTGCATGCCGACCTGGTCGCCGGCGGCGAGATCGAGGAACCCTTCGTCGCCGACCTGGCGGCACACGCCGGCTTCCTGCGGCGGCACCTCGAATCCGACGTCGGCGGCAACCACCTGATCAAGAACCTCAAGGCACTGGCCGGTCTCGCCGTGTTCTTCGCCGATGATCACCTGCTCGCTCGCGTGCTGCACCGGCTGACCGGGCAGCTCGCCGTGCAGGTGCTGGCCGACGGTGGTCACTACGAACGGGCGCCCGCCTACCACTGCCAGGTGCTCGGAGACCTCATCGACGTCGAATCCCTCCTCCGGGCGGCCGGCCGCACCCCCGAGCCGCAGCTTCCCCTGGCGATCAGTCACATGCGCCGCTGGCTGGCCAGCGTGCTGTCCCCCGGTGGCGAGGTGCCGCTGCTCAACGACGGCTTCCCGGTCAGCGCCGATCTGGTCGCCGCGCTGCGGCCCGGGCCGCCCCCGCCGGGACCCCTGGTGGTGCTGCCCGACACCGGCCTGGTGCGTGCGGCGGCCGGTGGCTGGCGGCTACTGGCCGACGTCGGACTGCCCTGCCCGGACGAACTGCCGGCGCACGCTCACGCCGACACGTTCGGCTGCCTGGTGCACGTGGACGGCACGCCGCTGCTCGTGGACACGGGGACCTCCACGTATGCCGCCGGCCCGCGGCGCGGTTATGAGCGCTCGACCGCCGCTCACAACACGGTCGAAGTGGACGGCACGAACTCCACCGAGGTGTGGGGAGCCTTCCGGGCCGCCCGCCGGGCCCGCGTCCGTGATCTCGTGACCAGCTCCGGGCCAGGGGCGGTCACGATCGAGGCCGCTCACGACGGGTTCCGGGGACGGCCGGGCCGCCCGCGGCACCACCGCCGCTGGTCGCTGACTGAGACGGGGCTGGAGGTGGACGACCTGGTCACCGGGCGCGGCCGGCACTCGATCATCGTGCGCTGGCATCTCGCGCCGGGGTCGCGGCTGCGGCTGACCGCGGGAGGTGCCGAGGTCTCCACGTCAGCCGGTGAGTTCCAGGTCACCGTCGCGGCGACCGGGCCGGCCGCGCTGACCGCCGGGACCGCGCAGGTCGCCACCGGGTTTGGCCGCGGCCTCGAGGCCGCCGTGCTGACCGCCGCGATCGACGCTGCCCTGCCGGCGCGGGTCAGCACTGGCTGGCGCCGCGCCGGGGGAAGAGAGGAAACCGCGTGAAGCAGATCGTCCAGCCGGCCGGGGGTGGCCCGGTCGTGGTGCTTGATGTGCCGTGTCCGGTCCCGGATACGACTGAGGTACTGGTCCGCACGGTCGCGTCGGTGATCTCGCCGGGTACCGAGCGGGCCCTCACCGCCCTGGCCCGTTCCAGCCTGGTCGCCAAGGCCCGGGCCCGGCCTGACCTGGTCGGCCAGGTGGTACGGAAGGCACGCGCTGAGGGCTTGGCCGCCGCCACGCGGGCGGTCCGGAGCCGGCTCTCCGGGGACCTGCCGCTGGGGTATTCGGCGGCCGGAATTGTGGTCGAGGCCGGCGCCGCGGTCACCGGTCTGCGGACCGGCCAGCTGGTGGCGACCGGCGGGGCGGGCCAAGCCAACCATGCCGAGTTCCAGGCGGTGCCCGGCCTGCTCTGCGCGGCCGTCCCCTACGGCGTGCCCGCGCAGGACGCGGCCTTCACGACGGTGGCCTCGATTGCGCTGCACGCGCTGCGGCTGGCGGAGGTGGGACCAGGGTCGAAAATCGTTGTGCTGGGCCTGGGGTTGATCGGGCAGCTCGCGGCCCGGCTGGCCATCGCGTCCGGGTGCGATGTGGCCGGCATTGACCCGGCCGCCCAGCCGCGCGAGGTAGCGGCCACCTCCGGCGTGCTGGCCCTCGACGAATGCGGTGAGGCCACCACCAGGCAGGTCGTCAACTGGTCGAGGGGCCGGGGCGCCGACGCGGTACTGGTGTGCGCGGCCGGACGGTCGTCCACCGCGATGCTGCGGGTTCCGGCGCTGTGCCGGGACCGGGCCGCCGTCGTCGTGGTGGGCGACGTCGGCCTCCAGTTGCGCCGCGCCCCCTTCTACGAGCGGGAACTCATCCTGCGGTTCGCCCGCTCCTACGGCCCGGGCCGGTACGAGCCTTCCTACGAGGCCTGGGGGGTGGACTACCCGGCCGGGCAGGTCCGCTGGACCGAGGGCCGCAACTTCGAGGCCGTGCTCGACCTGCTGGCCGCCGGCCGGCTGAAGGTCTCCGAGCTGGTTACCCACAGCTATGACATCGCGGACGCGGCTGAGGCCTACCAGCTCATCGGGCAGCGCACCGATCCTTACCTGGCCATCCGGCTCAGCTACCCGGTGGGAGCCGCCCCCGGTGACTGCGTCCGGCTGACGTCCGCGCCGACGCTGGGCAGCTCACCACCGGGCAGCTCAGCACCGGGCAGCTCAGCACCGGGCAGCCAGTCACCGGGGGTGGGCTGGGCCGGGGCCGGGGCCTTCACCACCAGGACGCTCCTCCCGGCGTTCCGCGCCGCGGGCTTCGACCATCTCGTGGCGATCGGCTCAGCCAGCGGGCTGTCCGCAGTCCGGGCCGCCGCCAGCTACGGCTTCGAGAAGGCGGTACCCGGCGCCGAGGCCGTCATCGCCGACCCGGACGTCGAGGTCGTCGTCGTCGCGACGCCGCACGACACGCACTCCGGTCTGGCCACGCGGGCGCTTCGCGCGGGCCGGCACGTCTGGTGCGAGAAACCGCTGGCGCTGACCACCGGCGAGCTCGACGCGGTGGAAGCGGCCTGGCGGGAGTCCGGGCGCCAGCTCGCGATCGGCTTCAACCGGCGCTGGTCCCCCGCCATCCTGGCCGCGCAGCGCTTCCTGGCCGGGATTCCCGCACCGAAACTCGTCGTCTACCGGGTCGCCGCCGGCCCGGTACCGGACGGCCACTGGTACCACGACCGGCGCCAAGGCGGCCGCATCCTGGGCGAGGTATGCCACTTCACCGACACCGCGCAAGCGCTGGCCGGCGCCCCCATCGAGGACATCGCTGCGCTCCCCGGAGGGGGCGGCCTGCCCGGAGGTGGCGGGCGCCCGGGAGGCGGCGGGCCGGAAGCCCGGCCGGGCGACGACATCGTGATCTCGCTGCGCTTCGCCGACGGCTCCCTCGCCGCCATCGCCTACGCGAGCACCCCCGCGGTGGCCGGGAAAGAATGGATTGAAGTCCACACCGGCTCGCACCGACTGATCATCAACGACTTCCGTTCCGTCGATGCCGACGGCAAGACACTGTGGAAAGGCCGCCAGGACAAAGGCCACCACGCATCGGCCACCGCGTTCCGGCACGCGGTAACCCGCGGAACCCCGATCCCGACCGAAGCCATGCTCGCCACCATGCGAGCCACGATCCAGGCCGCCGGGCGGGGTGGGTATGGCTGACCCGGCGGCTGGCCCGGCTGATGGGGCCGGCCCGGCCGCCGCTGCCCGCCCGGCCGCCGCTGCCCGCCCGGCCGCCGCTGCCGGTGACGCTGGCCCTCCCACCGCGGCCGGTGATGCTGGCCGGGCCGATCAGGTCCGGCGGCTGTTCGACGTGAAGGCCGCGACCTGGCCCGCGAAGTACGCGCCTGAGGGGAGCCTGGCCGGGCGGCTGGCGCAGTTCGCCGCAGGCCTCGCCGATCAAGTCGCGGCCGGAGGGCGGGTGCTGGACCTCGGCTGCGGCACCGGGAACCTGGCCCGCGCCGCGGCCGCGTCCGGCCTGCGGGTGACGGCGTGTGACATCTCACCGGAGATGCTGCGCCGGGCGACGGCTGGCGACCGCGGTGGAGCGGTTGACTGGGTCTGCCTCGAGCCGCGGTGGGCCAGGCTGCCGTTCGAGTCGGCCGCCTTCGACGCGGTCGTGGCCGCGAGCGTCCTGGAGTATGTTGACCAGCCGATCGTCGTGCTGCGGGAGTGCGCCCGCGTGCTCCGGCCGGCCGGAATCATGCTGTGCACGGTCCCGGATCCCGCCCACCCGGTCCGCTGGCTGGAATGGCTGGCCGGCGCCGCGGCACGGGCGCCGTCGGTCGCCGCGGCCGGCCGCCGCTGGCCCCGGCTGGACCGCTACCTGACCTACCTCCAGATCTCACGGCAGCGCCGCCGCGGCGGATGGTGGTGCGCTGTCGCCGCGCAGGCCGGCCTGGTCACGGTGGCCAACCGGGTGGCCACCGTGGGGTCTTCACCGCTGCGCCTGTTTACCTTCCAGCGGCCTGGCCTCCCGGAGCGGAGCTCGTGACCGTGACCGTGGATATCGCTGGCGCGCAGATGGGCGGCGCCGCCCGGTACGCGGCCGAGCTACGCGGTTACCTGACCCGCACCGGACGCACGGACGTGCAGGTCATTGGCGCGGCGCGGCGCGTCGATCCCGGCTGGCTGCTGCGGCGTGAGGCATCCACGCGCAGCGCGGCCCGGCGGGTGGCCGTCAACAACGTCAGCTTTGTCACCCCCGGTGGGCAGCGATGGACCCTGCTGCGCAACGCCCTGCACTTCCTGACCGCCGCCGAGGCATCACAGCTGGACCCGGCGCTGGGCGCGTCGGTGCGGCGTGAGGCGGCGGTGGTGCGGCTCAGCGCCCGGCGGGCCCATGTGCTCGTGGTCCCGAGCACGGCCATGGCGCAGCGGGTCACCCGGATCCTGCCCGGGGCGGCGCGGCGCATCGTGGTGCGCCCGCACCCGGTCTCGGCCGACTCGGTCCCGCGAGGGCCACGAGATCCGGCCATCCTGTGCCCGGTGCTGTTCGCGCCCTACAAGCGGATGGATGAACGGCTCACGGAACTGCTCACCGCCATCGAGTGCTGCGGGGACCCAGCAGTGCGGGTGCGGGTGACCGCCAGCCCGGCCGAACTGCCGGCGGCGCTGGCGTCCGATGCCCGCATCGAGTTCGTGGGGCGGGTCGATCAGCAGGACCTGCGCCAGGCGTGGGCCGGCAGCCGCGCGGTCTACTTCCCGACCGGCTTGGAGTCGTTCGGGTACCCGCTCGCCGAGGCCAGGGTCAGCGGCCGGCCGGTGATCGCCCGCGACACACCGCAGAACAGGGAGATCGCCGGGCCCGCATTGTGCGGCTTCACCCCGGGTGACGCGGGCTCACTACGGCAGGCGACCATGCTGGCCCTCACCAGGCCGGTGCCGCCCGACCCGGCGCCGTTCGAGCCCGACGCCTACTTCACCTGGCTGCTGGGACCGGCCCGATGACCAGGCTGCGCCTGCGCCCTTACTCCGCCGGGGACGATCCCGCCCCGGGAAGCGTCCCGGTCAGCGTCATCGTCCTCACCCTCGATGAGGAAGTGAACATCCGCCGGTGCCTGGACTCGGTGGCGTGGGCGGACCAGGTGGTGGTGATCGACTCAGGCTCGGCCGATGGCACCGTGCCGGCCGCCCGCGGGCTGGGGGCGCAGATCGTGGAACAGCCATGGCTCGGCTTTCCCGCCCAGCGTGAGTTCGCGCTCCGGCTGCCGCTGCTGCGCCATGACTGGGTCTACTTCGTCGATGCCGACGAGTGGATCTGCCCCCAGCTGGCCAGCGAGATCGCCGGGCAGCTGCGGGCACCCTCGTGCGCGGCGTTCTCGCAGCGCTTCCGGCTCGTCTTCGAGGGCACCTGGATCCGCCACTGCGGCTGGTACAGCGGCTCGTGGATCGTCCGGCTCGTCGATCGCCGGTACGCGAAGTTCGACGGGAGCCTGGTCGGCGAGCGGGTGCGCGTTGACGGGCCGGTCCAGCGGCTGCACTACGACATTGTCGACGAGGACCGCAAGGGCCTGGCCGCCTGGCTGCACAAACACGTCCGCTACGCCCAATTGGAGGCAGCGCGCCGTGGCCGGACGGCCTCGCTGGCGGCGCGGCTGCGTGCGCTGCGGCGCCGCGACGACAGCCGGCCGCTGATCCGCCGCGTCCTGAAGGATGTCGTATTCCCCTCCGTGCCGGCCAGGCCCGCTGCGCTCTTCGCCTACATGTACGTCGCCCGGCTCGGCATCCTCGACGGGCGGCCTGGGCTGCATTTCTGCTTCTTCCATGCCTGGCACGAGGTCTGCGTGAACGCGCTGCACGCGAGGGCCAGCGGAGCCGAGAGTGAGGTCATCTGATGGATGTCCAGCTGGCCCGCCGGGCCGCCGGCGATGTCCGGTCTGTCTGCCGGAGTGCCTTCCCCGGCGCCGCGACCCGGTGGGTCGCGGCGCTCGCGGCTCATCTGCCCGAGTGCTCGAGGTCGCGTTCGCTGAGCCCGGCGGACCGGACCTGGGCGCGCGCCGGAGCGCGCTTCCGGACACCGAGCGGCGCGGTTGTCTCGCTGCCGGCCGGCTACACCGCTGGTGCGCGCGAGATGTACTGCCGGAACGTCTACCTCCGTACCGGGCTGCAGATGCCGGCCGGGGGCTGGGTCGTCGATCTCGGTGCCAACAGCGGCCTGTTCACGGTCTGGGCCGCGGTCAACGGTGCGCAGGTCGTCGCGGTCGAGGCGCAACAGGGTTTCGCCAGCGAGATCCGCGGCCTGGCCGAGCACAACGGCGTCGCGGACCGCGTGCATGTCGAGATCGCGCTGGCGGGCGGCGTCGCATCGCCGGGTGGCACGGTCGGTGTCGTGGCCGATGATGCCCGGTGGGCGGCGACCTCGCACGGCGCACCGGCGCGGCCCGCCGGTGTGTCCGTCCCACAGCTGATGGCGGCATACCGGATCGAACGGGTGGGCTTGCTCAAAGTGGACATCGAGGGAGGGGAGTTCGCGGTCCTCGCCGACGGCGATCTGGGCTGGCTGCAGGGGGTAGACCAGCTCGCGCTCGAGGTACACCCAGGGTTCGGTGACCGGGCCGCCCTGGTCGGGCGGCTCCAGGGGCAGGGCTTCACCGTCGACCTGCGCGACAACGGCGGCGGCCGGGTGGCGGCTACCTCGGATCATCTGGACTATGTCTACGGCCGGCGATGACTGGCCGCCGCCGTCAGCCCGGACGCCGTGACGAGCTGGCCACCGCGTCCGCACTGAAACTGCAGGTATCGAAGATCGTGGCCAGCACCACGGCCGGGCGCTTGATCGGCGCGCTGACCAGGAACCGGGTGCGCCACCACGGGCTCCGATTCGACGTGCGGAGTGACGACTTCTCACCGCGCGTGCGGGCCCAGATGTTCTGGGGTGCCTACGAGGGCGCCGAGACCCGGATGATCCGCAGCTTCCTGCGGGACGCCGCCACCGTGGTCGAGCTCGGCAGCAGCCTCGGCGTCACCACGGCCCACATCGCGGCGATGATGGTCCCTGGCGGGCACCTGATCTGCGTCGAGGCCAACCCGTGGCTGATACCGGGGCTCCGCGCCAGGACGCTGGGCGGCGCCGCCTCGCTGCACGTCGACCTGATCCATGCCGCGGTGACCAGCCACGGTGGCATGACCATGCTCACCGTCGCGGCGGAGACCGTTGGCTCGCGCCTCGGCCGTCCGCGGCCGCACGAAGCCACCGTGCCGGTGCCCGCGGTGACGCTGCGCGACATCCTGCGGAGAACCGGTGTCGCTGACTATGACCTGGTCTCCGATATCGAGGGTGCCGAGGCGGCGTTTCTGCTCCAGGACGCGGCCGTGCTCGAAGGGTGCAGGCGCGGAGTCATCGAGCTGCACGACACGACTCTGGACGGCACGAAGGTGTCGGTGACCGACCTCCTGGACGCGGTGGCCGCGGCAGGCTTCCAGATCGTCAGCCGTCACGGCCCAGTCGTCGCCTTTGCCCGTTCCTGAAGACCCCGGATGGCCGACGCCATCGTGCGCGCGAACGCATCCGGGCCGAACTCCGTGACACGCGCCGCCGCGGTGGCGCGGAGCGTGGCCAGGAGGCCGGGATCTTCGAGGAGGCGGCCCAGCTGGCGGCCGAGCGCGGCCGGGTCGCCGGAGCGGTAGACCAGCCCCGATACGCCGTCCTCGACCAGGTCGCCCGGGCCCCAGACCGCCGTCGCGTCACTGACGATCACCGCCGCGCCCGCGGCCATGGCCTCGATCGTGACGAGGGCACGCATGTCCCACCGGGACGGCACGACCATGACATCGAAGGCAGCCAGCAGGGCGGGCATTTCGGTGGTGTTAGCGAACCCACGGAAGGTGACCCGCTCAGCGAGGCCGAGCTCGGCGGCCAGGGCCTGCAGTTCGGGCCGGAGCGGCCCGTCTCCGACCACCGTGACCGACCAGTCTCGCGCGGCGGGCAGCAGGGCGGCCGCGCGAAGCAGCTCGTCGACGCCCTTGCGGGCGATCAGCTTGCCCGCGAATCCGATCCGGAGCGGCGTGGGCCCCGCTCCTGGCGGCGTGCGGCTCATCACACGGGCCATCCCGAAGAGCTCGGTGTCCGCGGGGCAGACTCCCGGCCAGATGCGCCGCGGATCCATCCCGCAGGAGATGTAGAACTCACGGTTGAACGCCCCGGTCGATATGGCGCCCGCGCTCGCCCGCATCAGCACGCGGAGCACCAGCGCCCTGAGCACGCGGTGCCGCCCCTGGGCGGCGGAATGCTGCCAGGTGGTGTCGCCGTAGAGCACCACCGGAATCCGGGCCAGCGTGCCGTAGAGGAGAGCAAGCCGCGCGATCGGCGATGCCCACCCGTAGCAGATCAGCACCTGCGGCCGGCGCGCGCGTAGCTGGCCAACCAGCCAGCGAATCCGGCCGGGCACCGACCGACCTGGTTCGGGGGCCCGCCACGGGTATCCCGTCAGGAGGTCGACGTCCCAGGAGACTGACCGGGCAAAACCCGCATCGCGGACGCGCTCGGCCGCCGACCAGTAGCAGACGTGGACCTGCACGCCGGGCTCCGCCGACAGGAGCTGGAGCGCCCGGGTGAAATGCTGCGCCGGGTGGTCTATGACCACCGTGACCGGGACGGGCGGCCCGTTCACAGCAGCCGTGACGCCGCGAGGGCCGGGTAGCGCTCCGGGGCGAAGCGCTCCCGCGCCCAGCCGGCCGCCTGTTTGCCCATCTGCTCCAGCCGAGCCGGATCCTGCAGCAGATCGTCGAGGACCCTGGCCAGTGACCCGGCGGTCTCGTCGATGGGGGCGACACCCGTGAGGTGCTCGGCGTACGCGTCGTGTGACCCGCCGAATGCCGGTGCGACCACCGGGGTCCCGGCGACCTGCGCCTCGAGCAGGACCAGGCCGAAGCCTTCACCGGAGGGACGACGGCCGCGGCGTGTTCTCGTGGCCAGCACGAAGAGGTCGGCCGCGGCGAGCTGGCGGGCGAGCTCGCGGTCGGTGAGCCCGGGCCGCAGCGTGCAGCCAGGGTGGGCCTGCACCAGCTGCCGAAGATCCAGGGCGGGCTCGCCGCTGCCACAGACAGTCACCTGGACATCGGGCCGCCCCAGGCTGGCGACGGCGTCCAGGATCTGCGGCAGCCCTTTATTGCGCCAGTCAGCCAGCCGGAACGCGGTGACCAGGTGAAATCCTGGATCCCTCCGCGCCACGGCGGTGGACGCGTCGACGAGGGTGTCAAACCATTCCTGGGTCAGGCCCGGCGGCAGGATGGTGGCCGGGCACCCAGCCGCGAGCACGCCCGCGGTGAAACTGCTCACCGCCACGACGCGGACGCGGGTCCGGCGCATGAGGTGGTGCTCGGCCAGCCACCGGGCCCGCAGTGGCGATCCCCACACGTCGACGCCATGGCACAGCAGCGAGATGCCGCGATTGGCGGTCTCGCTGGAGAGCAGCGACGCGGCCGGCAGCAGGGCCCGGTGCGCGACGATGAGGCGGGCCGGAGCCGCGCTCGCGCGCAGATGGCGGCGGGAGCGGGCCAGCAGCCGGGCATGCGCGGCCAGGCCGGAGCCGTGCAGGTCAATCCGGCGGTACTCGACGCCCTCCGCCGCGAAGGCCCACTCCAGGGTCTCGACGTAGCGTTCGATGCCCCCGCCACGGCCACGCGAGGGGGCCAGCACGAGGGCCCGGCCGATCATGCCCGCCGCCGCGCGCGGAAGATGAGGGCCGTAGCCAGCAGCCAGATGGCCAGGGTCGCCGGGATGGAGGCCAGAATCGACCCCCAGTCATTCTCGCCCTTGACCAGGCTGGGGAAGAGCAGCAGTACGAGGAGGATGGCGTGCGGGTTCGCGCGCACGTCGAGGACATCGTCGAGCAGCCGGACCCCGCAGCCCAGCAGGAACATGCCAGCGATCACCGGGATCCACCCGCCGTACCAGTACAGGCCGCCGATCTCGGTGTCGGCGGTCGAGGTGTACACCGTGGATGGCAGCCCGAAGAACTCCTGGCTGAAGCGGTAGCCGGTCACCACGATCGGCTTGCCCGGCCAGATCGCGCGCGGGACCATTCCGGCCATCGGCGCCTCGACGAGCTGGAGCGGGCTCCGAAACGGGATCTGCCCGGGCGTGCGCTGAACGATGATCGCCGGGCTGTCGATCTCACGGATTCGCTGCGCCAGGTAGTCGAGCGAGTCGGGCAGCAACGTGACCAGGCTCTGGCCGGTCACCACCTGCCTGAGGATCCCGGGGGCGGCGTTGATCGCCTCCCCGGGCGCCAGCGTGACGGAGCCCTGGCGGACCGTGTTCCGGTATGCGCGGTTGAACGGGATGACGACGGCCAGGAAGACCAGGGCGAACGCGATCAGGGCTACGGCCGGCAGCCGGCGGCGGGCCGCAGCGAACGGGATGACCACGGCCAGCACCGCGATGACGAAGCTCTGCTTGCCCCCCGCGGCCGCGCCGAAGGCCAGCTCGACGAGGAACAGCACGGCCAGCGTGGCCCGCGCGCCTGGCAACCGTTCCCGGAACACCTGCAGGCTGGCCGCCGCGACCGCGAGCGGCGCGCACAGGCTGAGCGCACTGAGGATCCCGTGATAGCCGCTCGCCGTGCTCACCGCCGCCGCCGGGTCTCCGACATAGCCCAGCCGGCCTGTCGTGGCCGTGCTGGCCAGGCGTGCGCCAATGCCGATGGCATAGAGAATCCACGGGGCGGCCAGGCTCCGGACCTCCGGCGCGAACCGGCCGCGGAGCGTCCCCATGCCCTGGGCCGCGAGACCCCGCGCCAGCTGGCTGGGCCCGATGAAGTACCCAATCGCCCATGCGGTCATCCCGACCGCGACCAGCCACAGCGCCCGCAGCACGCTGGAGACGGCGATCTCGCCCGGTATGCCGGCGGTCGGCCGCTGGCTCCACGTCACACTGGCGATCCCGAAGGCCGCCAGGTACCAGAGCAGTATCCAGGCCCCGAACTTCCAGCGGGCGAGGCCGAGACCGGCCCGTCGGCCCGCCCCGGCGAAGCACAGGAGGCAGGCGGCGTACCCGCCCAGGGCCAGGGCGCCCCAGATCACAGCGGTCGTCGGCCGGTCCGACGTGGCCAGCGTCTCGTCGAGCGCCGCGACCGCGGCGACCGCGAAGGCGAGGCCACCGATGGCCAGCCGGGGGGTGTCAAGCTCGCGGACCCGCTCGCCGGCCGACCGCGCGGTCACGACACTTTCTCCAGGATGGCGGCCACGCGCAGTTCGTAGGTGTGGTCGCGATGGGCGCGGCGGGCCGCGGCGTCGCCGAGGCGCGCGGTCAGGCCGGTCTCGTTCAGCAGCCGGGTGGCCTGGCCGACCAGCTCGTCGAAATCGCGGAAGGCCAGGACCTCGTCGCCGACGGCGAACAGCTCGGGCACGGCCGGACGGAACTCGGTCAGGACGGCCGCGCCGCATCCGGTGGCTTGGAAGAGCCGGCCGTTCACCCCGGCGATCTCGGCCGGGTGCATCGTGCTGAGCACCCCGGCGGCGGACCGGTAGACCCGCGCCTTCTCCTCACGGTAGACGCAGCGGCCGGTGTAGGCGTCTCGCACCGGGGTCGCGCCGAGCCAGCGCGGGAATCCAGCGCCGTATACCTTCAGCGGAATTCCCTTGGCGATCAGCCGTTCGAGCAGCCGGACCCGGTAAGGGTACATATTGCCGGGGACGACCAGGTATGGCTCGGTGCCGGGCCGGGCCAGCGGCCGGTGCCACCGCGGATTGCACGCTTCGGGCAGATAGTGCACCGGAAGGTCCAGCGTGGCCCGGAGGCGCTCGACCAGCCGCGGCTCCTTGAAGAAGATCGCGTCGTAGGGCGCGAGCAGCATCAGCTGACGTCCCAGGTTGGCCACGTGATCAGGGAACCAGAACGCCACCCGGGCGCCATCTCGCCGAAGACGGCTCACCACGCTTGGCGTCAGGGCCACGTCGAGATTGATGACCACCTGGCAGTCCGCATCGCGCGCGTTCTCCGCGATCCGGCGCTGAAAGCGCTCGTCGAGTGGGGGCAATGCCTGCCGGGCGAGTATGCCCAGGTGGGTGCTGTACCGTGAGCGGCGGTGCGGGCGGGCCGGCCCGAGCCGGGTGACCAGGTGCCCCATGTCGTGCAGTGCTTCGCTGACGTTCTCCGCGAAACTGTCCGAGTCCAATTGCCCGATGACGCCAACCCGCATCGCACCGTCCCCGATCGACTACATAGGGTTACTATCTTAACGCTGTAAGTAATACCCCGCAGCTCACGGGCATACCGGGCCTGGCAGCCGCCACAGGCATCGGATCATCACGGCGAGCGCGACGCCATAGGCCACCGTGGAGGCAATCGCGGCGGCATAGACGCCCACCAACGGCAGCAGGGCAAAGAGCAGCGCCACCGTGAATACGGCCGCCAGGCCCTGCGCCCAGGCCACGACGATGGGACGGTTCCTGCCGCGCAGCAGGTCGCCCACGACCTGGCCGCAGGCCAGGAAGACGGCCCCCGGGGCGAGGATCCAGAGCAGGGGGACGGCCCCGCTGTACCGGGCCCCGAACACCAGCGGCACCAGCCAGTACGCGGCCAGGGCGAGCGGGACGAGCATCCCCAGGGCCAGCCCGGCGCTGCCGGCCACCGCGATCCGCTGCAGCCTGCGGGTGGCGCCGGTCACCGTCTGCTGCGCGGCCAGCCGCGGAAATGCGACGTTGCCGATGGCCGAGACCAGTGGAATCGGCAGCAAGGTGAGTGAGACGGCGACCGCATAGCGACCTAGATCCGCGGGCGGGACGGTCTGCGACAGCACCAGCTGGTCCAGCTGTGCGTTGAGGGCGGCGGGCGCCACCGCGGCGATCTGGGCGACGCCGTAGGCGCCGAGCGGGCGGGCCAGCCTGATGCGGGCCCGGCCGGGCGCCAGGCCGGTCCGCCTGCAGCCGCGGTAGGCCCAGCCGAGCTGCAGGAACATCGCCACGACGATGGCGACCAGCGCGGTGTGCAGGGAGAGCTGCCGAAGCCGCCACAAGGCGACAATGGCCATCAGCCCGAGCACCGGCTGGATCAGCCGCACCACGTTCCACCGGTGCAGGTCCCAGGCCTGCAGCGAGAACGTGTAGCTCGCGGCCACGAACGAGATAATGCAGGCGCCGAAGGCGATCCGGTAACCGGTGGCCACCCCGGCGCGCCCGTCGGCGAGCAGGGGGGCGAACAGCATCCCCGCGGTGAGCGCGAGCGTGGCCGTCATCAGCATCATCGCCCGCGAGGTCGCCACGTAGTCAGGGGCCTGCCCCGGATCGCGGGCCACGTAGAAGCACAGTGCCGCCGGCTGGCCCATCCCGCCGACCATCTGCGCGACGCCGAACCACGCGGTGATCGCGGCGTACTCGCCGCGAATGGTCGGCCCCAGGGCGCGGGCCAGGATGATTCCGCCCAGCCCGGCCGCGGCCGTCGCCGCGACGTTGAATCCGGCGGTCCGCGCGACGGTCTGGCCGAACCCAGGCCGGCGCAGCGTCGCGGCGAACCCATGCAGCCGGGTCCGCGCGGCGTGACTCACCGCCGCTCAGGGTGCCTTACGGGCCACGAAGACCAGGTTCTGGGTGACAATGTGCCCCCGCACGACGCCCGTCTCGGCGCCGAGCGCGATCTTGTAGAAGGCGCTGATCACCTTCCATATCAGCACCCGGATGGCGCTCACCAGGCCATGCGCGATGGGCGGGCAGGGCGTCACGGCGACCGAGCCAAAGCCCGCGGCCGCAGCGAGCTGCCGCACGCTGCGGGCCGTGTAGGACGACTCGTGCGTGAAGTCCCCGTGCCGGATCCGGCCGCCGAACGGGCTGCCGGCGTTCGGTACCCGCGCCACGAACGTGCCCCCCGGCACCAGCGCCGCCGCGACCCGGTCGAAGGTTTCCAGCACCTCGGGCTTGGTCAGATGTTCCAGCAGGTCATTGGCGGTGACCGCGGCGAGCCGGCCGGCCCACGCGTCGAGCAGGTCGCGGTAGTCGCCCCGGTGCACCTGGCCCAGGCCCGCCGCATGGGCCAGGGCGACCTGCTCCGGGCTGACGTCGATACCGCGGGCCGCGTAGCCGTCCTCGAGCAGCAGCCGGACCAGGTCTCCCTGCCCGCAGCCGATGTCCACCACGGTTCCGGCCGAGGGGGGCGGGAGCACGGGACGGATGTCGCGACGGTAGATGAGGCCAGTAGCCGCGCCACTCCCGCGGCTCGCGTGCTGCGAGGCGTACGCCTCGTACAGCCGGGCCCGCAGCGAGGCGAGATGCGCCGTGGTGGTCACGCGGAGATCATCCTTGCTTACACTCCGTAATATTTCGCTTTCGCGAGTGTACCCTAGAACTCCGGCCGCAGGGCGCGCCGCTTGGCCGCGTTTGGCCAGGTAGAGGTTTCATTGACAGCCATGGAGGCGGCGTGCCGCTGCGGCCCGCAGTTGAGCGGACAACCCACCGGGTGGTCATCCGGCGGCGGCTGCCCCCGCCGTTCCGTGCCGCCCGGATCTACGCCTCGTCCGAAGGCGGGCTCCGCTATCTCCGGCCCCGGATGGCGAGCGTGGACCCGGCCCTGCTCAGGCTGGCCGCCGAGGTGGTCAGGCCCGGGGACACGGTCTGGGACATCGGCGCCAACCTGGGCTTGTTCAGCTTCGCTGCCGCGGTAGCGGCGGGCCCGGCCGGGCGTGTGCTCGCGGTGGAGCCTGACGGGGTCCTGGTCAGGCTGCTCCGCCGGTCGGCGGCGGCCAACCGGGACCACGCCCCCGTGGAGGTGCTGCCCGCGGCCGTGGCGGATGGCCTCGCGATCGCCCATTTCCACATCGCCCGGCGGAACCGCTCCACGAGCCACCTGGACGGCTTCGGGACCAGCCAGACCGGCGGCGTACGGGCTACTGAGCTGGTGCCCACCATCACGCTGGACTGGCTGGCCGCCCAGTTTCCCGCTCCCGACGTGATCAAGATTGACGTGGAGCAGGCGGAGCTGGCGGTCCTGTGTGGCTCATCCGCCATGCTGCGAGCGGCGCTCCCCACGATCGTCTGCGAGGTGGCGGGCCGCAACGCGGCCGCCGTGCACGATCTCCTGACCGCGCACGGCTACACGCTCTACGACGGCGACCGGCCCTCCGCTGAGCGGGTGCCGGCGGCGCAGGCCCCCCCGACCACGCTGGCGGTCAGCGGCTCGCGCCGGTGAGCCGTTCGTAGACAAAGAAATCCGCCCGGCCCGGCCCGGGATTGGGGCCGGGCGTCACTCCGGTCAGCCGCCACTCCGGGCACTGGGCATTCACCCACCGGGTGAAGCGCCGGTGCCGCACATGAGGGGCGGTTCCCGGCATCTCCGTGTTGGTGGCGTACAGCACCACGAACTGGTCACCCGCCGAGAACAGGTGCCCAAGGTAGGCGTTGTATACCTGATCTTCGATCAGGTGGTAGATGACGTCGAGGGAGATCGCCAGATCAGCGGTGAACAGGCCTGCGCGGTCAGCGAAGCACGCGCCGTCGTACAGGAAAAAGCTCTTGGCCGGGTCACCGGCGAACCGGCGCTGGCACATCTGGATCGCGGCCCTGGACACATCCAGGCCGACGTAGCGGGGATAGCCGGCCAGCGACAGTTGATGACCGTCACCGCAACCAAACTCAATGACTGATCGCACGCCGTGCTCACGGACGAACGCGTTGAGGAAGGCGGCCTTAGCCTCGGCGAGTGCACCGTACGAGCCCATGCCGCTGGTCCCGCCGCGCGCATAGTTCTGCTCCCAGAACGCCGCGGATCCGCGGAAACCGATCCGCTGGCGCAGCAGGGACAGCTGCCGCACGCCCGGGAGCGGGCGCACCAGATCCTTGACCGTCACTCCCGGGCCTCCCTCCCCAGTTTCCGCGTGCCGACCGGGACGCCGGCGCGGCCCGCTACAGCCCGACCAGCACCGGCACCGCGCTCGGGGAGTAATTGTCGTCACCGAGTTCGCCGGATGCGTTGCCGCCCCAGCAGTAGGGAGCGCCGGCGGCATCCAGCGCGCACGTGTGCCATATGCCCGCGCTGACCTGGATGAGGGACTTTCCGGCCAGCGCGCCGCCGGTGTTCACGGCCACCGGGACGGCAGAATTCGTGGTGCTTCCGTCGCCGAGCTGGCCGTAGGAGTTGAGGCCCCAGCAGTAGGCGTCGCCGGCCGCGTCCAGCGCGCACGTGTCGTAGGCGCCGACCGTGACCTGGGTGATGGTCTGGCCAGCCAGCGCGCCGGCGACATCGACCGCCACGGGGACACTGGAGCTGCTGCTGCTTCCGTCGCCGAGCTGGCCGGCCGAGTTGCGGCCCCAGCAGTAGGCAGCACCGGCGGAATCCACCGCGCACGTGTGAAACCAGGTGGCGCTGATCTGGGTGAAGGTCTGGCCGGCCGGCAGGCCAGTGGTGTCCACGGTCACGGGGACGCCGGAACTCGTGGTGTTTCCGTCGCCGAGCTGGCCGTAGGAGTTGAGGCCCCAGCAGTACGCCTGACCGGCGGAATCCAGCACGCACGCGTTTTCGTAGCCGACCGTGATCTGGGTGAGGCTCCGGCCCGCCAGCGTGGTCGTGGTGCGCACGGCCACCGGGACGCTGGAATTCGTGGTGCCTCCGTCGCCGAGCTGGCCGTAGGAGTTGGCGCCCCAGCAGTAGGCGGCACCGGCGGAATCCAGCGCACACGTGGCCACGATGCCGGACGCGATCTGGGTGAGGGTCTTGCCCGCCAGAACTCCGCTGGTGTCCACGGCCACCGGGACGCTGGAATTCGTGGTGTTCCCGTCGCCGAGCTGGCCATAAGAGTTGAGGCCCCAGCAGTACGCCCGGCCGGCCGCATCCAGCGCACAGGTGTGCGAGTAGCCGGACGAGACCTGGGCCAGCGCCCGGCCGGCCACTGCGCCGCTGGTGTCCACGGCCACCGGGACAGCCGAGTTCGTGTTCGCGCCGTCGCCGAGTTCCCCGCTGAAGTTCTCGCCCCAGCAGTAGGCGGCGCCGTTGACGATGCCGCAGGCGTGCTCACCTCCGGCCGAGATCGAGGCCACCCCCGGCAGCGTCGCGAGCGCCGGCTGCGCCGCAGTCACCAGCGAACCCAGCCCCGCTGCGATGCAGACCAGCATCGTAGGCACAACCAACCGCCGCACACGTCCCCGCCCGACCGTCGTCCTGGCTGACATCGTTGCAGTCCTCTCAGCTGACGCCTACAGAGCCTGCCACGATGCTAATACTCTTAGTAACCCTTCAGATGCAGAGGGTAAGAAAATCACCGGCCGGTCGGCGGCGGCGCCCGTAGGCACCCCGGCATTCAGGGAGCGCGTGCGGCCTACTGCGGGGCGCCCTGCAGCGGCAGCAGTTCGGGGCGCTTGGGCAGCACGTCATCTCCGGTGGAGGCGCCGCGCAGCCGCCTGCTCACCCAGGGCGCGGCGTGTACCCGCGCCCAGCGCGCGTCCATCCGGCGCGCCGCCAGCCAGCCCAGGTAACGGGAGGCTGTGACCCCCTGGGCCGGCCACGGCTCCTGCCAGTCCTCATCCACCGGCACGCCCATGACCTCACACGTCCGCAGGGCCACCCGGCGGTGGCCTTCCGGCGAGAGGTGCAGCCGGTCCGCGCTCCAGGCCCGCGGGTCGCGCAGCACGCTCATAGACCACAGATCCACCACGTAGCACTGGTGCCGGTCGGCGATCGCCTGCAGGTGCATATTGAATACGGCCACCTTGCCGCGGATCAGCCGCAATACCGGGAAGCGAGGGTCGAACCCGGTGAACATGAGCACCGGGCAGCCCGCCATGAGCAGCGTCCGGACGGCTTCGTCGAAGGTTTCCGCGAGCGCGTCAGGATCGGTCCGCGGCCGGAGCAGGTCGTTGCCGCCTGCCGCGATGCTGACCAGGTCCGGAGCCATCGCGATGGCTTGCGGTATCTGCTCCGCCGCGACCTCGCTCAGCAGTTTCCCGCGCACCGCCAGGTTCGCGTAGCGCAGGCCGGGCCGCTGCGACCCAAGCCGCTGCGCGAACCGGTCGGCCCAGCCGAGATATCCGCTGCGATCTGCGGCAAGATCGTCAAGCCCCTCGGTGAAGCTGTCCCCGAGTGCGACGAAGGAGCCGATCTCCACAGTCACGTCGCGTGCCTCCTTGTTCCCGCCATCTCTCTATTCTGCGCGATCCTCCTCGGGCTTCATCCTCGAGGTGCACTGCGCTGAATGCGCTATGCCGGAGGCTGCTGCGCAGCGGGAACAGCCGGTTGAGCAGCCTGGATGCTGGGCTGCCCCGTGGTTCCCTGCCCCGTGGTTCCCTGCCCCGTGGCTCCCTGTCCCGTGGCCGCGTGCCTGGTGGTCGCGTGCCCGGTGGCCGCGTGCCCGGTGGTCGCCTGTTCCGCGGCGGTCAGGAACCGGTGCCCGCTGGCCAGTATGGCGATCCCCACCAGGACGGCGCCCGCACCCACGTAGAACGGCACATGCACGCCGAAACTGGCCGCCATCCGTCCAGCCGCGTAGGGCGCCAGGCCCGCGCCGATGAACCGGATGAAACCGTAGGCCGCCGAGGCCACCGGGCGTTCCACCGGCGCGACCGTCATGACTGCCTGCGTGGTGACGGTGTTGTTGATGCCGATGAACAGGCCGGAGACGATGACCGCGATGATCAGGGTGGGCTTCGACGAGATCCCGACCGCGATGACCAGGACGTCGAGGGCAAACAGCGAGAGGTTGATATACAGCGTCCTGGCGACGCCGAGGCTACGTTCCAGCCGTGGCGCGATGAAGACCGCGCCGGCCGCGACCAGGGCACCCCAGCCGGTGAATACGTACCCGAGCTGATGGGTGTTCAGGTTCATCGGGAACGGGGCGTAGCCGAGGACGGTGAAGAAGGCCCAGTTGTAACAGAGCGCGGTGAGCCCCATGGTCAGCAGCCCGCGGTGGCGCAGCGCCCGGAGCGGCTCCAGCAGCGACTCGCGGCGGGCCGGCAGCGGGGTCTTGCCCACCAGCACCAGCGTCGCGATCAGCGAGATCGACATGAGCACAGTGACGCCGAAGAACGGGCCGCGCCAGCTGATGGCGCCCAGTTCGCCGCCGAGCAACGGTCCCAGCGCGATGCCGACGCCCAGCGCCGTCTCATACAGGATGATCGCGCCGGCGAAGCCACCGCTGGCCGAGGCCACGATGACCGCCAGGGAAGTGGCGATGAACAGCGCGTTGCCCAGGCCCCAGCCCGCCCGGAACCAGACAATCTGGCTTATCCCGCCCGAGTGGCCGGCCAGCGCGCTGAACGCGACGATCAGCACCAGGCCGCAGACCAGGGTGCGCTTCGCGCCAATCCGGGAAGAGACCCAGCCGGTCACCAGCATCGCCACGGCCGTCACCACCAGGTAGCTGGTGAACAACAACTCGACCTGGCTCGGCGTCGCGTGCAACTTGACGCGCAGCGCGGGCAGGATCGGGTCCACCAGCCCGATGCCCATAAACGAGATCACGCAGGCGAACGCGACCGCCCAGACCGCCTTGGGCTGACGGAACGGGCTCTGCGCGGGCTGGGCCGGGCTGGTCATGACTGGCTCCACTACTGGCTCCACGAATGTTGCGGCGGACACCGTGCTTGGTCGTTGCTGTGCTTGGTCGTTGCTGTGCTTACCGGCTACCGCCAGCGTCGGCGCCGGCCTCAGCCAGCAGCTGCAGCGCGGGCAGAGCGCTGATCAGCGCCGCCTGATGATGCCCGGGCAGCATGGCGAAGAGGTCCGCGAACCGCGCAGCCCGCGCGGCCCGCCTGCGGGCGATCAGCTCTTCGCCCGCTGCGGTCACGGCGACATTGACCACCCGGGCGTCGCCGGGCTCGCTGCAGCGCTCGGCGAGTCCCTGGCCTTCCAGCCGCGAGACGAGCTGGGTCATGGCTGGCTGCGACACCTTCTCGTGGGCGGCCAGCTCCGTCAGCCTGCACGGCCCGTCACGGGACAACCTGGCCAGGGTGAAGGCCGCCGTCGAGCTGAGCTCGCCGGGCACCGCCAGCCGCCGCCACATCGAGACCAGCCGTTCCAGCGCGGCCGCCAGTTCCTCGCAGTCGTCGGCGGTAGCTGTGCCGGTAGCTGTGCCGGTAACTGTGCTGGCAGCGGCGCCGGTGACCGAGGCTGTGATCATCTAAAAATCATATCATGCACTTATATACGCAGCCTATGCTTCTTCACGCCAACCCAGGCCCCGGCCGGCCTGGGACCTATGACCTCACGATGAACGAGACCGTCACCGAAGCAGGAAGGCTGCTCGTCGGCGGATTCACGGTGCGGCCGCCAGCTGATCGCGGAACGGGCGGATAACTATAAGGGCGGGCGCGTCGCGATCACCAGGAATTGCTTACCCAGCAGCCGCCAAGCGAACCGGGAACGCAGGTATGCGCGAACGAGCACAGGATGGCAGGGCAGCCGGCCAGTGAACGAGTAAGGCAGGCATCGAGGATAGACCTTTTCAATCTGGAAGCCGGCCGCATAGAGATGCTCTTCGGCGCTCCGCTCGGTCAGTATCACATTGTGGTCGGCGTAATCGAAATATTCACTCGCACAGTACCGGAAGTTAGGCCCGGTGACCACGATACGACCACCGGGCCTCAAGCATCGGCACATCTTCCTCAGGAAGAGGTGGACGTCGTCTGGGCTACCGAGGTGCTCGAGGAAATTCGACACGAAAATGCCGTCAAAGTACGATATTGGAAGGTCAGCCAACATCACTTCTGAAACGAGCATCCGGATCCCAGCTCCCGGCGTTGCCTCCTCGTGCTTTACGGCGTCCACCCCCCATCGCTCTCGGGCAGGTATGGCGTTAAGGAACTCACACCGGCCGGCGGCCGGGTCGAGTACCCGCTCGGGCCGGCCAAGCCACTCGTAGACCGCGGGCGCGATCGCGCCCCAGACAAGATCGCGGCGGGACTGGCGGACATGACGAAAGCGGTACTCGTAGAGGCGGTGATAGTCGATTACGCTCGCCTGGCGCCTGGCCGCCTGGCCGGGTGCCACGGCAACGTCAGGTGCCTCGATATCGGGCGGCCGTATCGGGCTATCGTCAGCAAGCACAGCAATGCGCTTCACGCAATCCCCCCGATAAAGAGCATTCCCTGGGCGGCCCCATCCGCTAAAACGACTATTCCAGGCCTAAGAAACATAATAACCCTTGCTGCACGGAAAGCGGTTATCGGAGGTAGCTCGGAATTCCTGATACGTGCCTGCGAACAGAGGAGGCGTGCACCGGCGGGTGGCACGCAGCATAGCCCCGTGGTTCATGGCAAATGCTGCAATAACATCAAATCAGCGCCTTTCCACCCTAGCTGAGAGGTAGCCCGGCAAACGGCACGCCGACCCAGGCCACGGCCTCGGTTTAGAAAAAAGTACCGAGGAAATGATCACCTCAAGCCTAAGCTCAGGCGCCACGCTGGAAAGTGGTGCCCGGCTTGTCAGGGGGGGCTGAAGATCAGACGTCGCCGACGCGCGAGGCAGGTCCTTAGCGCGGGTCCGGTCATCGTCGCGGCGAGCATTGTCTGCATGGCCGCCGGGGTGATGATCGCGGCACAGACCGGCTGGTTCCTGCCCGGCATGTCGGTCCACGGCGCCGCCCTCATCCATAAGGAACGCCGGGCGATCGCGGCCGCCACGGCCAATCCGACGGCCTGCCCAGCCTCCGCAGGCCGCGCGGGCCCGGCCCGGCCGGCTCACCGAACCCCAGCCAAAAGCGCCGCAACGGAGAGCGGTTCCGCATCGGGTAGCACCCCAGGGCCGAGCGGATTGCTCGAAGCCCCGGCCCTGGACCTGGTTGCCCCGGTGCAGGAAGGCGCCGGCGATGCCCTGCTGAGCGACGCCGTGGGCCACATCCCGGCGAGCGCGTGGCCGGGGCGGCCAGGCACCAGCGTCTTCGCTGCTCACGACGTGACCTGGTTCTCCAACATTGACCGTCTCCAGGCCGGGGACGAGATCCGCTACGTCACCCCGTGCCGCACCTACACCTACCGGGTCACAGCGCACCGGGTGGTGCCGGCTGGTTCTCCCGTCTACAACACGGCCACCCCGAGCATCGTCCTCGACACTCGCTATCCGCTCAATGCCCTGCATCTCACCAGTACCAGGTATCTCGTGTACGGAACCCTCACCACGACCTCGCCGACCTCCGCATCACGCACCCGCCTACCCAGATCTCCCCAGTTCACCGTGCCGGTGCCGGCGGCGCTCGCCGCGCAGGGGGTCGCCACCGGCCAGAACAGCGGGTCGCTCGGAGTCCTCCTCATCGCCGGCTCACCTTCGGGGGGATGGCGCCAGACCAGCGCGCCGTTCGAGGCCGAGACCGCGGCGCTGACGGCGTATTTCGGCTTGATCCACAGCGCCGAGCAAGGCCAGCGGACGTGGTGGGCGGACCTCGCCCCGTCGGTGCCGGTGAAAGCCGCGGCCGGCCTGTGGGGCAGCGGCATCAAACGCTATGACGCCCCCATCGACGTGACCCTGCGCACGGCGGGATACCGGACCCTCGGCGCCGTGCTCACCACCGCCCTCACCACCGGCGGCCCCGCGCGGCCAGGAAGCTACGACCTCACGGTGGCCGAGACCGTTACCGGGAGGCACCTGGTGGTCAGCAAGTTCACGATGAAGCGCATCAGTTCCTGACGGCCATATAACCAAATATGGGCGCACCGGCGCCTGCGTGCCGTATTCCCATTTCTCCGGTTAAGAATCGACGGGCTCGCTCAATGAATCAAGGCCGCTGCCCATGTCAATGTGGGACCACGGCCCAATGCGGGACCACACCCCAATGCGGGACCACAGCCCAATGCGGGACCACAGCGCAATGCGGGACCACAGCGCAATG
>JAWWPY010000064.1:0-57011 GCA_033854735.1 Streptosporangiaceae bacterium
GGGCTGCACCGCACCGACCTGGCCGGGTTCCTCGCCGTGCTGGCCTGGTCGACCGGCGCCCAGGTGGCCGTCGCCGCCGGGGTCAGGGCGCTGGACGCCGCCGCCGGCCAGGCCGCTGCGGCGGCACGGAGTGAGCACGCCGCGGGCGAGTCGGCCGCCACCGCGGAGATCATCCGGGCCGCCCGGCACGCACGCTGGCTGGCGCTGCAGGAAAGCGCCGTCCCGCTGGTCACCGAGCTGGCGGCGGGGACCGCTGACCCGGGCGACGCGCAGGTGCGCGTCAGGTGCGCGGTCCAGGCGGCCCGGCTGCGCCGGCTGCTGGCCGAGAGCGATGAGGTACCCGGATCGCTAGTGCACGAACTGCACGCGAGTGCCGACGTGGCCGAGCGGCGCGGGGTTGCCGTCGAGATCGAGACGGCCGGGCCGCTGCCGCAGGTGCCCGGCCCGGCCCGGCGGGTGATCACCGACGCTGCCATCGCGATCCTGACCGCCGCGCGCAGCCAGGCGCGGATCACCCTGGCGGCGGTGGCCGCCGGAATCGCCGTCAGCTTCGTCGCCGATACCGGCGCGGTCGTCCGGCTGCCCGCAGCCGGCGAGGGAGTCGCCATCGAACAGCAGCAGGACGGCACCATGCTCTGGGCGGAGGCGCGATGGAACAGCCGGTGACGGTGGCGATCATCGAAGACCATCCGGTCGTCACCGAAGGGGTGGCATCCTGGATCCGGTCCGATCCCGGCCAGCGGGTGCGGCTGGTGCTGACGGCGCCCGACTTGACCGGGCTCCGCGCCGTACCGCGGCCGCCGGCCGACGTGGTCATCCTGGACCTGGAGCTGTCCGGCAAGCTGGTCACCACGCAGATCCCCGGGCTGGTGGCAGCCGGATACCGGGTGGTGGCCTTCTCCGGGCACAGCGATCCGGCGATCGTGATGGAGACGCTGGACAACGGCGCGCACGCCTATGTGTCCAAGGATGAGGGCCGCGACCATCTGGTCGAGGCTGTGCTAGCGGCTGCCGCCGACCGGCCGTACGTGACCCGGTCGCAGGCCAGGGCGATGCTCGCCGACCAGCGCCCGGCCCGGCCGGCGCTGTCGGAGCAGGAGCAGCAGGCGCTGCTGCTGTGGTTCCAGGGCATGTCGAAAGCATCGGTCGGACGGCGCATGTCGATCAGCGAGAACACGGTCCGGCAGTACATCAGCCGCGCGCGCGCCAAGTACGCGGCTACCGGGCGGACCGCGCCGAGCAAGGACGCACTGCTCGCCCGCGCGATCGAGGACGGCGTGATCAAGCCGGGCGAGATCATGCCGTACAAGTCATTCGCCCGCGCCGCGGGCGACCACCCCAGCCTGGGTGCCCCGGGCCGGTGAATGGCCCGGGGCACCAAGCCCCCCCCGGAGCTGCCCCCCAGGCGGATCGGCCGCAGGCCGCCGCCGGGCTGCATGGCCGGGCGCCGCAGCGTCATCAGATCGCGGGCTGGCGCACAGTCAGCATTCCCGACCGAGGGCGACACTGTCATGACGCCCGATCGGGTGACACGGTTACCGGCCCTAGGCGATAGCGCTGCTCGTGGCTGGTCATTGGCGTCATTCCCTCCCGTGGGAATCGCTGTGGCCAACGTTAGGCCGCAGCCGGGTGAGCGGCTGTCGCCTAGTTCTGGTGATTGTGCTTCAGTAGGGCTGGCCGCTCGGCGATGTCCGGCTGGCGTTTAGCTGTTCAGGCCGGCCGAGAGCAGCCGCATCTCCCGCGCGCGCTGTACCGCCGAGGAACGATCCTGAGCCTGGAGCTTCGCGTAAATGCTCCGGACGTGGGTGTTGACGGTGTTCACCGAGACCGATAGCGCGCTCGCGATCTCCGGCCGGGACAGGTTCGTCGGGAGATACCGCAGCACCCGCAGCTCGCTCGGACTGAGTCGCTCGATTATTGCCAGCGAAGACTCCTTGCCCGGCGATATGGATGATCCGCGCATTACGTCGAGGATGTCGGCCAGCAGGGCCGCGTGGGCCGTCTCATGCCGCGGCATGGCCTCGAGCAGCTCGAGTGAGTCCGTCATCGCGAACGGCAGGACGAGCCGGTCCGCCTCCGCCAGGGCCAGTGCGCACTCGGCGGCTGCGGTGGCAGCGCGCTGGTCGCCGAGTTCGCGGTGCGCGAGCGCGGCCAGGAGGTTTGCCTCAACGACGGTCACGTAGCCGATGGCCGGAGCTATCCCGTTCAGGACATCTTGGACCGCGGCGAGAGCGGCAGCCGGGCGGCCCTCGGCGAGGCCGATGGCCGCGCGGGCATTACCGATCTCGGCGGAGCCTGCCAGTTCCGCATCGAGTGCTGCCAGCGAGGCTTGGGCCTCGCTGAGCTGCCCGAGCCTAGCTTGAGTGGCCAGCCTCCAGCTCGTCAGCTGACGCATCAGAGCGTGTGAGCCTTCCAGCTGGGCCTGCAGGTGCTCGGCCGCGCTGTATTCCGCAAGCGCCTCGCGCTGCCTGCGGCGGCCGGACAACAGCTGGCCTGTGCCCATGTGCAGCAAGAGTCTGATGCGTGGCCCGGAGTCTGTCTCCAGGGCGCGGGCGGCGCGCCGCAGCCAGCGATCGGCCTCGTCGAATTCACCCGCCCAGATGAGAGCGCCTGCGAGGTTCACGAGCGCCGGCGCGATGACCGGCTCCGCGCCCCAGCCATGTTGCTCGGCGAGGGCTATCGCCTCTCGGCACCGCCGCCGCGTAGTTGCGAAGGGCTCGATCTTCGATGCGAAGGCGAGCTCAGCCAGGCAGGCCACTTCGAGGTAAGGACGTCCGATCTTCCGCGCAAGATCGGCGCCCTCTTGCAGGTGCCGCTGGCTGTCCTGGTTTCCTAGCGACCACGCTTCGACGGTCCCGAGATTCATGAGCGCCACCGCGCGCAGTTCGCTGTCGAGCGCGATGTCCTCGTCAGACTGCCCGGCTATCGGCGAGGCAAGGAACCTGACCTGCTCGACTACCCCCGCGAGGTGGCCGCGCTTCCGCGCCAGCGACAGTTTCAGTGCCGCGGTCGCCACTTCGAGCCGGTGCTGGCGGTCTACCGGGGTGGCAGCGATCGAGGTTTCGGCCACTGTCAGGTGGGCGGCAGCCTCGTCCAGGTGTCCCCGGGCAAGTTCGCTGGTTGCGCGCGCGAGAGGGATATCCGGGCCCTCGGTGACGGCACCTGGCGGGAAGGCTCGCAGCAGCGTATGGATGGTCTGGGCTTGTCCGTCAAGCGTCAGGCCGAACGAGTGGTCGGCGAGCAGCCGCGCCGCGTCGGACCAGTCACCCGCGGCTTGCGTATGCCGGATGGCGTCGACGATCTCGCCATGCTCGCTAAGCCATTCGGCGGCCAGCCGGTGCAGGACCGGCAGTTGTTCGGGCAGCCTTCGGCGCAGCTCAAGCCGGAGCAAGTCAGCGAAGAGGTGGTGATACCGGAACCAGGTCCGGGCCGGATCGAGCGATACGACAAACGCGTTGGCGTCTTCGAGGCCGAGCAGGATCCCTTCGGAGCCGGGGTGACCAGTCAGCAGATCCGCCAGCTCGCCGTTGACGCGGTCGAGCAGGGAGGTACGCAGAAGCAGCTGCTGGACCTCCGCCGGCTGGCACTCCAGCATTTCGGCGAGCAAGTACTCGGCAACGGTCCGGCTGCTGCCGGAGAACTCCGCGACAAATCGCTCGGGGTCAGGGCTACTGGCCAGTGAGATCGCCGCGAGCCGCAGGCCCGCGGCCCAGCCTTCCGTGCGCTGGTGCAGCTTCGCGGCCCCGGCTTCCGACAGCGCGATGCCCGACGCCTCCAGGAACTCGCGGGTCTCACGCTGCGTAAAACGCAAATCTGCGGCGCGGATCTCGGCCAGCTCGCCGGCGAGACGAAGCTTGTGCAGCCGTAGCGGCAGATCACGCCGCGTCGCGAGGATCGCGTGCACATGCTGGGGGAGCTTCTCCAGCAGCCGGGTCAGCTGCGTCAGGGCTTCCGGCGAGGTCAGCTCGTGCAGATCATCGATGATCAGAAAGATGCGGTCGCGATGCTCAGCGAGCTCCGAACGAACTCTGTCGGCGATCGCCCCTTGGTTGAATTCGGGTGTCGCTGCCAACTGCTCGCCCTCGCCGGACGTGCCCGAGGCCCGCCGGATGGCGCTGAGGACGGCGATCCAGAACTGCTGGGAGTCCTGCTGGTCGCGCCGCACCTGGACGACTGCCAGCCGATACGGCTGACCCGGCCCATCCGCCCAGGCCCGCAACAGCGAAGTCTTGCCGCCCCCGGCGGGGGCCGAGATAAGGGTTACCTTCGCTGCCGTCGCGCGATCCAGGGACGTGAGAAGTTCTCCGCGCTGAATCAGCCGCGTAGCTGCCTGGGCTGGCTTTGGAGGGTGTGTCCTAAACGCCACGTCTTGAACCCGATCCTCGGCGCTGGCCTGCCGCCGTCCGCCTTTCAGCATCTGCCAGCTTACGTGCTCGGGCAAACGCCTGCTGGTCCGCGTCAGGGCCTTCCTGCGTCGGCATCACCAGATCCTGGCGATGCGGATTCACCTGCCTGCGCCGGACTATAGGCGCATGGACCCTGCATCGGCCAGGTACATGATCAGGATCAAGGGTCATCTCGGTGCCACCTTGCTTTCCGCGTTTCCGGCGATGGCATGGAAGCGGCAGGGCTCGGAGACGGTCTTGACCGGCATGCTGGACCGGCCGGGGCTTCATGGCGTCCTGGCTGAGATCGAGGCGCTTGGCCTTGACTTGCTCGAGGTCCGCCAGCTCACCCCCGAGGCGAGATCGCCGGAAAACGGCGGTGCCTGCTCACCGTGAACGTCCCTAACGCAGTTAGGCGTGCGATCCCCAGAACACGCGCCGCCACCATCTCCGGCTCCCCAGGAGTCGCACCCGTTCCCGCCGGGGCCGCCGGGGGACCGGGCGGTGTATGCACAAACCCATGTCGCCCGGAAGCAAGCAGTCGCCAGGGCAGTCACCAAAGCAGTGCCGGCAATGGTGGGCGCTGGGCATTTGGATTCCTCCAGGATGCTGGTTCCCGACCTGGGCTCTGGCCGGGTGGCCAGCCGCGTACGCGGCCGGCCACCCGGCTCGGTCAGGGGCCGGTTAGGTTAAGGCAGCGTCCATCTCTGGTTGCTGCCCCCGTTGCAGGTCCACAGCTGGAGCTGGGTTCCCAGCGTGGTGGTGGAGCCGGGGTCGTCCAGGCATTTGCCGGAAGCTGGGTTCTCCAGCGCCCCGTTGACGGCTGTCCATTGCTGGTTGGCGCCCCCGTTACAGGTCCACCACTCGATCTTCGTGCCGTTGCTGTAGTTGGCGCCGGTGATGTCCATGCAGCCGCCGTCGATCGTGAGCGTGCCGTTGCTGGCCACCGTCCAGCTCTGGGCCGCCGCGACACCGTTGCAGGTGTACAGCTGAACGTGGCTGCCGTTGGTGGCGCTCGCGTTGGCCAGGTCGACGCAGTCGGCGCTGTTGACGCCGGCCACGATGGGCCCGGTCGCGCCGGTGCCGCTGCCGGTGAATGGCGCGTAGCCGGCGGAGGTGATGTTGGCCTGGACCGAATTCTCGGTGGCGGCCGACGGATAGCCGGAGGTCATCACGCCTTCGTAGAAGGTGCCGGCGGAACCCTTGCTGTTGTCGCCGCCGATGCCGAGGATGATCGCCCCCTCCTTGTGCATCGGGTTGTAACCCGACACGTTCGGGCGCGCGCCGCTGTAGAACGTCGACAGGCCGCCGGACTGCGCGTTGCCGCCCAGGATGGCCCACTGGTTCGCTCCGCCCTCGATCATGGCGGTCGTGAACCGGTCGTTGATGGTCGGGTCGTTCGCGTTGAAGCCCGCATTGACCCCGGAGTACAGGCCATTCTCCATGTCGGCCATGATCCAGGGACCGTTGCCGGTGCCGAAGCCCCAGACCTTGATGTTCCCGAAGTAGATGGCTTCCATGTGGCCGTTGCCGGTGTCGTTGTTGCTCGTCTCGGCGTTTCCGTAGTCGAAGCAGCAGCCGGCGTTGAAGTGCGTGCCATCGAAGATCGCGTACTCGCCTTCGGGGTTGTCGCCGGTCGCGATGCCCGAGGTGTGGTCATCGCGGTACCCGGTGCCCGCTGCGACGTAGACGCCGTAGACCTTGTGGCCGCCGGCCATGGCCGGCGCCGCGGTCGCGTTCGCGAGGTTGTCAGGGCCGCCGGCCGCCCCGCCCGCGGGCGCATCGGTGAGGTTGTTGCCGTGACCGGACTGGTCGTAGATCTCGGTGATGACGCAGGTCGTGCCGGCGCAGAACGAGTCCTGCGCCGCGGCGTTGGCGTAGCCGCCCGCGCTCAGCGTCGAGATGTTCGTGGTGGCGCCGTCCGACGCGCGCCTGACCTGGTACAACGCCCCGTTGTAACTGCCATACAGGGCCCGCGTGGTGCTGTGCGCGGCCACGCACGGCGTGCCGCCGGACGCGTAGATGTCACACGGTAGCGACGCCGCCGCCGCCGGTGGCGCGCCCGCGGCGAGCAATGCACCGACGGCGAGCGTCAGCGCCGCGCCCACGAGCAGTAATGCCTGCCTAAGGGACTGAAGTGGTGACCGGACGGTCATGAGCATGCCTGCCTTTCCTTATCCGAGGCTTCGTCGCTGGTTGGATTGGCCGTTGCGGGTCTGTGGGGAGACCCAGGGCGCGCCCGCTCACCCGGTGTGCTGCCGCCTCAGCGGATGCGGATTCCTGTGCTGCCGCGACACGGAAGCCCTCCTTCCTTGGCTGTGTCCGCCTGCCGCTGCCCCCAGCGGTCGGGCTAGGCGTCAGGCCCACGGATGTGAGCGTTAACTTGTCCTTCCCGGCCTTAACTGGGATCCAAGGCCGGGTCGGGGTACCGTCATTGTGAGCGCTCACAATAAGTCCGTCAATGGGTCGGCGCTCCCAGCTCGCCCAGTTTCCCGGCCAGCCCGGCTACCTGCCGAGACGCCTGATCGTGGTGGCCCGATCCGGTGAAAATTCCGGTCCGCCACTGACCGGCGTACCGGGCAGTCCCACTTTCGCCGCTGGCTATTGCCGCGGATGGCCACGAGAAGTCACGGCGAATGCTCGCCGCCGACGGGATGGTCGGCCTTGGCACCCCACGTCTCATCCGGGTCGAACGGCACCGTAATGACCGCGCGGCCGCCAGGGCCGGCAGCGATGACGGCGCGGAACCGCTGCGGGTCCATGACCCTCATCGTGGCATGACGGCGGCCGCCCTGTCGTCTGAATTTGTGTCAAGTACTTGCCACATTCCTCGAATGCTGGCACTATTTCTTGTGTTAGTTACTTGATACAAGTGAGGACATGATGAATGCTCTGGTGGTGGTGATGGCGGTGTGCGTGCCGGCTGGGGTGGCGCTGGCGGTGTGGCTGGTGCATGCCAGGAAGCCAGCGGCGGTCCCCATCCGCTGGCCTGCTGTTCCGGCCGCGGTAGCGCGTCGCACGGCCGGCTGGCGGCTGGCCGGGGTAATCGGCGGGCTGGTCGCGGGCGGTGCCGCTGCTGGCTCGGGCGCGCTGGGCCGCGGGCTGCTGCTGGCGGCCCCCGTGTTCGGCTTGTGCGTCCTCGCCGGTGTCGTAGTCGGCGAGACCAGCGTGCGGCCGCCAGATGGCCCCGCCCGCATGGCGGCCGTGGAGGTCCGGCGGGTGCGCGACTACCTGCCGCGGGGCCTCACGGGGGCGGTGGCCGCCGGGGCAGTGGTGCTGCTGGCCCTGCTCACCGTGACCACGGTGACCGGGACGCCCGATGACCTCGGCCGGCCCGGAAGGATCTTGCTGCTGCGCTGCAGTCCCAGCCTGGTTCAAGACCATGGTCCCTGGCCTGGATCGTTCTACAGCGTGCCGCTGGCCGCGGTGGTGGTCACCGGCCTGATCGCGGCCAGCGCTGCCCTGCGGATCGTCGCCCGCCGGCCACGCACAGGCGCAGACCCCCGCGCTGTCGCGGCCGACGACGCCATGCGGCAGCGCGCCGCCCGGGCGATCACCGGCGCCTGCGGGATCCTGATCGCCGTCCCGCTCGCTGGCACCTGCCTCGTCACCGCGGGGGCCCTGCTGTCCTTCTCATGCCGCCCGGCGTGGTGGACAACCGCAGGATGGGCCCTGGTGGCGCTGCTGCCTGCCGCCGTCGCCCTGATGAGCTGGTGCGCCGCCGTGCTGCTGACCCCGCCCCGCGCCGCCACCAGCACACTGCCCGCCAGATGACCGCCCGTCCCGCACTGATCGTCGACACCGGCGATCCCACACCCCCCTACGAGCAACTGCGGCGCCAGCTGGCCGGGCTGATCCAGTCCGCCGTGCTTCAGGCCGGCGACCGGCTGCCACCGCTTCGCCAGCTGGCCGCCGATCTCGGCCTGGCCGTCGGCACCGTGGCCCGCGCCTACCGCGAGCTGGAATCAGCCGGGCTCGTCAGCTCACGGCGCGGCGGCGGGACACGTGTCACCGCGGCAGCCCCGATCCTGTCCGACTCCCAGCGGCAGCGGCTGCTCCGCACGCACGCCACAACCTTCGTCCAGCAAGCCGTCCTGCTCGGCGCCAACGAACAGCAGATCCTGGGCGCGGTCTCACAAGCCCTGGGTGCGCCCGCGACAGGGCTTCTTTGAATACGGTGAGAGCATGCCTGAACTGATCGGCAAGCCGAGCCGGGTGACGGCCGTGGGCGAGCCACCCAAGCTGATTGACGAGTATGTGGGACAGGTCAATACGGCCGACACCCGCCTCAGCGTCGCGCACATGCGCAGCCCGTCCGGCTGGGCCGAGCCCGGGCAACGCCCGGAGTTCGACGAATACACGATCGTCTTGCGCGGTGCTCTGGTCGTGGAGTTCGACGGCGGCCAGATGACGGTCCAGGCCGGTCAGGGCGTGCACACCGGGCCGGGTGAATGGGTGCGCTACAGCACCCCGGGAGCAGACGGCGCTGAGTATGTCGCAGTCTGCCTGCCCGCGTTCACCCCCGGCACAGTCCACCGCGACTGACCTGGCCTCCACAACGAGGCATTTATTGCTACCGGGCCCGGGCGTCCGGGGGGGCCTGGGGGGCGTCGTCGGGGCAGTCGTAGAGGATCACCGTCACCGCGCGGGTCGTCTCTTCGGTGGGGTTCGCGTACCGGTGCGGCATGGAGGACGGGAACTGCATGCTGTCGCCCGGTTCGAGCCGGTAGTGCTCGAACCCGACGGTGATGTCCAGGCGCCCGCTCATGACGAGCACCATCTCGGTGCCTGGATGGGAGTAGAGGGTCGGGTTGGACTGCGCGCCCGGGCCGTAGACCAGCTCGAAGAAATCGAGGTGGCGCATTGTCTGCGGGGTGAGCCGCTCCCAGCGCACACCGCCTTCGATATCGATGGTGGCCCGGTCGCCGCGGCGGACCATGTACCGGCCGTGGCCGTCGAGCTCGGTCTGCTCGCGCACCGGAACGGCCCACCCTTCCGGTGCCGGCGGCGGCACTGAAGGCGAGGGCGGCGGCATTGAAGGCGAGGGCGCCACCCCCGCCGACACCGCCGGCTCGCGGAAGAACGCGTCCACGGGGACTTCCAGCGCGCGGGCCATCGCGAACAGCGTGGACACTGACGGGCGGGACTGGCCGCGCTCGATCTGGCTGATCAGGCTGGGGGTCACGCCTACCTCTCGGGCGAGCTCGACGACCCGCTTCCCGCGCTTCCCGCGGTGCGCCGCCAGGCGCCGCCCGATATCACTGGCCAGATCCGCCGGGGACGCGCTCGGCGCCCCCGCCGCAGGCCCATTGCGTGGTGCCCGGTGGTCGCCGTCGGCGGCCGCTTCAGTAGTCCCACTCGTGTCAGTCATGGCGTATGCAATGCTACTGGAGACGCCCCAGGCCAGGGGCTTCCCCCTGCTGGTTTAGTGCTGCTATCGTCTGGAGCGACAGCAGCACTTGCATTTATTGTCACTGAACTAGGCTACCCGGCCTTGGCAGACCAGGGGCACAACGCTGTGGCATTGAGCCTGCGCTTCAAGGTCGTCGTCACCGACCAGGTGTTCCCCAGCATCGACACCGAGGCCGCACTGCTGGCCGGTATCGGCGGCCACCTGGAGGTCGCGGACGGCACCCCGGACGGTGTCGCGCGCCTCGGAGCGGACGCCGATGCCCTGCTCAACACCTACATGCCCATCACCGACGATCTCCTGTCCCGCCTGCCCGCCTGCCAGATCGTGGCCCGGTACGGCATCGGGGTGGACAACGTGGACCTCGCGGCGGCAGCCCGTCGCGGCGTGGTCGTCACCAACGTGCCCGACTACAGCGTCGAAGAGGTCGCGGTCCACACGCTCGGCCTGCTGCTCTCGCTGACCCGCCGGCTGCCGGAGGCGGCCGGGCTGGTCGCCCGGGGTGGCTGGGGCCTGGACGGGCTGCGGCCGATCAGACGGCTGTCCACGCAGCGGATCGGGCTGGTCGGGTTCGGCCGCATCGCCCGGCAGCTGGCCGGCTATCTCGCGGCGCTGCGCTGCGAGGTGGTGGTGCACGACCCCTTCGTGCCGCCCGCTCCTGATATCCCGGCGCTGGTCCCGCTGGGCGAGTTGCTGGCCGGCTGCGACGCGGTGTCGTTGCACGCGCCGCTGACGCCGCAGACCCGGGGCCTGATCGGGGCGGCGGAACTGGCCGCGATGAAGCCGGAGGCGGTGCTGGTCAACACCGCGCGCGGCCCGCTCGTGGACATCGATGCCCTGATCGACGCGCTGCGGGCCGGGCAGATCCGCGCCGCGGCCCTCGACGTCCTGGACCGGGAGCCGCCCGCCGGACGGCTCCCGGATGACCTCCCGAACCTGCTGGTCACCCCGCATATGGCGTACTACTCCGAAGAGTCCATCGCTGAATCACAGAAAAAGGCCGCAACCCAGATCATCCAGGTGCTGACCGGTGGCCAGCCCGACTATCCGGTGCGGCCCTAGAGGGCAACCCGTCCGGGAGGCCCCCTCCCACAGGAAAGGACGACAGGGATGAAGGAAGCGTTCGGTGGCCTGAGCACCGACTGGAAGGAGGGCATCAACTGGGCTCTGGTCCGCGAATGGCGCCTGTCCCGGGCGAGGGAGGCCATGCACCGGCACGGACTCGGGGCGCTGCTGCTCATGTACGACGAGAACATGCGGTACGTGTCCTCGACCTACACGCCCGGGTGGAACCGGCTCAAGCCGGGCCTGCGTTACGTCGTCCTCTGCGAGGGCCGGGAGCCGATTGTCTACGAGCAGGGCGACATCGGGATCCACCTCAAGACCCACAACCCGTGGATTCCCCCGGAGAACATCCGGCACTCCTACACCTGGATCAAGGGCGCGGCCGGGCCCGCGGCCAGCAACCAGGTCACGAAGTTCACCACCGCCCTGGTCAACGACCTGGAGGAGGCCGGCGTCCTGGACAAGCCGCTCGGCGTCGACTTCATCGACATCAACATGATCCAGGCCTTCCAGCGAGCCGGAGTCAGCTGGGCCGACGGGATGACCCCGATGATGGAGGCCCGGTCGATCAAAAGCCCCGACGAGCAGAAGGTGTCGCGCATCGTCGGCGCGATCTGCGACTCGCTGCACTATGAATTCACCCAGTTCCTCAAGCCCGGCCTCACCGAGAACGAGGTCGCCGCGTTCGGGTTCGAGTACCTCTACAACATTCCCGGTATGGAGGACGTCGAGGACATCATCGTGTCGTCCGGCCCGAACGCCTGGCCGAACTGGCGCAACTTCTCCGACCGCATCATCCGCCCCGGTGAGCTGGTGATCATTGACCTGGCCGCGCTGACCTGGAACGGGTTCAAGTCCTGCGTGTACCGGACGTACTGCGTGGGCGGCACCCCCACCGATGAGATGAAGCAGTACTACGACATCGCGCACAAGTGGCTCTGGGATGCCATCGAGGTGGTGCGCCCCGGGGTGACCACCCGGGACATCGCGTCGAAGTGGCCGTCGGCCCAGGAGGCGTGGGGATACGAGGAGGAGGACCAGGCCGCGGCGAACCTGTGGGGCCACGGGCTCGGCCTCGCCCAGTACGACCGGCCGGTCATTTCCCGCATCTGGTCGCTGGACTACCCGGAGGAGATCAAGCCCGGCATGGTGTTCGCGCTGGAGACCCAGCACGGCAAGGTGCATGAGTTCGGCGTGCGCCTGGAAGAAATGCTTCTGGTCACCAACGACGGGCATGAGCTGCTGTCGGAGTACAAGTCCGACGAGATCATCATCGCCGGATGAGGGGGCCCTTCGGGAGGCTCCGGCCGCTCGGCTGCGAGGTCAGCCGGGCTGAGGGGGCCGATGATGTGCTGGGCGCGAAGGCCGCGCGGCTCGGGCGTGCCTCAGCCGCCGGGCTGCCGGTCCTGCCGGGCTGGGTGGTGCCCGTGGCCGAGGCGGTCCCGGCGCTGGAGGCCGGGGCGGCCGCCGTGCGGGCGGGCCGGCCCGCGGCGGCGCGCCGGGCGGTGCTCGGCCGGCCGCTGGACGATGGCCTCGCCCGCGAGCTCAGGGAAGCGGTGATCAGGCTGGGCGGGCGGGTGATCGTCCGCTCGTCGAGCCCGCTGGAGCGCGACGGGCGTTGGTCGGGTGCCTTCTCGTCGGTCAGCGAGGTTGGCCCGGACGACGTCGGGACGGCCGTTCGCAGCTGCTGGGCGTCGGCTTTCGCGGTCGACCCGCTGGAGCGGCTCGCGCTGTGCGGGCTGCCGCTGGAGGCTCTGCGGCTGGGCATCCTCCTGCAGCCGGAGATCCGGATGGCGGCGGGCGGGGCGGCCAGGGTCACGGCCGGGGGAGAGGGCGGCGAGGTGATCGTCGAGGGTGTGGCGGGTCATCCCGGGCCCCTGCTGTCCGGCTGGGCCGACGGAGCATCCGCGCGGGTGCCGCTGTCGTTCTCCCTGGCCGGCACCCTGTCCCTGGTGGATACCACCGCCCTCGTCCCCGCTGAGGGGGGGCTGCCGGACCTGATCGGACGCGGGACAGTGGTGGCGGTCGCCCGGCTCGCCGCAGGCTGCTACGGGGAACTGGGCGACGACACGATCGAGTGGGGAGCATGCGACGGCGAGACCTGGCTGCTCCAGGCCCAGCGCTCAGCCCCCGGCGGCGAGGCGCGCGGGGGGCCAGCGCCGCGGCCGGCGGTGGCAGCCGTGCGGCCGGCGGTGGCGGCCGGGCCGGCCGGAGACGGGGCACCCGAGGCCCTGCGCCTGCTGGCCGCCGCAGGCCCGGCCGGTCCCGGCCACACGGCCCAGGTGACGGCCGCGCTGCGCGCGGCGGACGCCCACCATGGCCAGCCCGGGTCGCGCGAGTGGATGCCGCTGCTGGCCGCCGTGGTGCTGGCCCGGGGCTACCGCGTGCCGGCCAGCCCCGCGGTAGCGGGGACGGCGGCCGGGCGTCTCGTGGCGTGCCGCCCGCATGAGCGGCCACCCGGCGACTGCCGGGACGCCATCCTGCTGGTGGACCGGCCGGTGCCGTCCCTGGCGCCGCTGCTGTTCGCGGCGCGCGGCGTCATGGCCCGGGCCGGCGCGGCCGGCTCGCATCTGGCCGAGGTCGCCCGCAGCCTCGGCGTGCCGATGGTGATCGGATGCCAACCTGAACCGGTGACGGGCCCGTGCGTCGCCGGCCGGGACTGGATCGCCGCTATCGACGGCTCAACCGGAGAAGCCGCGCTGCTCGCCGGGTGAGGACACGTAACAGGAATCGATGACAGCAAAGGTGGCGAGCATGGTGCGATGGGGAATTGTCGGGCTGGGCCGGATCGCTGACAGCGAGATCGCCCCCGCGATCAATGCCAGCAAGGACGGGGTCCTGCAGGCCGTGGTCAGCCGGGACCAGGGGCGGGCGGACAGCTTCGCGCAACGGCACCAGGCGGCGCGCGGGCTCACGGACTACGGCGAGATGCTGGCCGACCCGGAGGTGGACGCGGTCTACATCGCCACCCCGAACGCCCTGCACGCTGACCAGGTGGTGGCGGCCGCGGAGGTCGGCAAGCACGTGATGTGCGACAAGCCGCTGGCCACCAGTACCGCCGGGGCCCGGCGGGCGGCGGCCGCGTGCGAGGCGGCCGGGGTCCGGCTGGGGATCACCTTCCAGACCCGGTTCCACGACGCCTTCGTCCCGTGCCGGGAGGCGATCCAGGATGGCTCGCTGGGAGACATCCGGGTGGTGCAGGTGGAGATGAGCTCGGGCCGGACCCTCCTGAAGGGGTGGCGCACCGACCCGGCGCTCGCCGGGCTGGGCACCATCAACAACATCGGCGTGCACGCCTTCGACCTGATCCGCTACCTGCTCGGCGCCGAGGTGACCGAGACGACGGCCATGGTCGGGCATGAAAGCGGGCTGGACCCGGAGACGCTCGCGCTCGTGCTGCTCCGTTTTGACACTGGCGCGCTCGCCTACGTCAACGTGAATCAGTCCGTCCCCCGCTACCAGGCGGACATCAGCGTCTACGGCACGAAGGGCACAGTTCTCGGCCGGTCCTGCACCCGGCCGAACATGACCGGGACGCTGAGCATCCTGACCTCCGGCGGGGACACCACGGTCGAGACGTCCAGCTTCGACGCCTACAGCAAGGCGGTAGCCGCCTTCGAAGACGCCCTCGCAGAAGGCCGTGAGCCCAGCCCGTCAGGGCTGGACGGGGTGCGCAGCGTCGAGCTGACCACCGCCATCGCGGAATCGATCAGGGCCGGTCGCACGGTGGCGCTGGCCCCATAGGCGACCGGTGGCGCTGGCCCGTAGGCGGCTCAAGGCGAGAGCATTCCCTTCAGCACCGCGAAAACACACGCCGGGTCTTCCGCCAGGCGCCCCTGCGCGAGCGCGGCCAGGTGAAGCTGCGCGCTCGCCGCGAACAGCGGCAGCGGGCAGTGCACCTCCCGGCTGAGCCCGCTGATGAGGTCGATGTCCTTCTGGAAATATTCCAGGCGCATGTTGGCCTGCGTGAAGTCGCCCGCGACCATCATCGGGCCCCGGACCTCGAGCATCCGGGAGTTCCCCGCCCCATCGGAGAGCGCCTCCAGCGCGAGCGCGGGGTCGAGGCCCGCGCGCTCCGCGAAAACCAGCGCCTCCGCGGCCGCTGTGTGGTGCACGGTGACCAGGTGGTTGGCGATCAGTTTCATCCGCATTCCGTTGCCGAACGCGCCCACCTCGTACTGGACCCTGGAGAACGCCGCGAGCACCGGCCTGCACCGCTCGATGGCCTCCGGCTCGCCGCTGGCGTACACGGCGACGTCGCGTACCCGCATCTGGCTCGCCGTGCCGCTGAGCGGGCAGTCCAGCATCACCGCACCGGCCTGCGCGAGCACCTGCCGCGCCGCCTCCTTCTCGTCGAGTGGCAGGGTGCTCGTCTCGACCACGATCAGCCCGGGGGAGGCCGCGGCCGCGAGCCCGTCGCTGGCGTCGACGACCGCCCGCAGCGCGGCCACCGAGGGCAGCGAGGTGATCACCACTTCGGCTGAGCCCGCGGCTTCACCCGGGCTCGCGGCCGCCCGCCCGCCGGCCTCCTCGAGCGCGCTGGCCGCTTCCTGGCGCACGTCGTAACCCTGGACCAGGAAACCCGCCGCGAGCAGGTGCCTCGACATCGGGCTGCCCATGTTGCCCAGCCCGATGACGGCTACGGTCGCGGTGTCAGATGCCATGTCAGTGCCGTCCCTTGCTAGTAGGGCTGGGCGACGCCAGCCCTTGACTCTGTTGTGGTCCTCACCCGTAATGACGCAGCCCCGGGCCCGGGACGAAGCGCCCGGCCGGCTCCCCGGCCGGCTCGCCTGGCCAGGCCGCCTGGCCGCCGCGCAGCATCGTCCCCACCACACGCCCGCGCACCTCACGCCCCGCATACGGGGTCCACCCGGACCGGGAGCGGACCTGATCGTCGCTGAGCACCCAGCGCGCCGCAGGGTCGACCAGCGCCAGGTCGGCGTCGTACCCGGGGCGCAGGTCGCCTTTGGCGGCCAGGCCGTAGCGGCGCGCGGGCGCGGTCGCGTAGGCGTCCACCATGCGTTCCAGCGAGATGCGCCCGCTCAGCGCCGCGTCGATCAGCAGCGGCGCCGTGGTGTCCAGGCCGGGCAGCCCGAAATGGACATCCCAGATCGATCCCGCCGCTTTCTGCTCCCGGGTGGACGGTGCGTGATCCGAGGCCAGGTGGTGGATGCGGCGGTCGTGCAGTGCCGCCCACATGCGGTCGGCATCCAGGCTGCTCCGCAGCCGGGCCGGCGGCGTGAACTTGCGGAGCGCGCCGTGCTCGGCCACCTCTTCCTCGCCGAGCAGCAGGTACTGCGGGCAGCTCTCGGCCACGACCGCCGCACCGGCCGCCGCCGCGGCGGTCACGACATCGAGCACCTCGGCGCAGCTGGCGTGGGCCACGGTGGCCCACGCCCCGGTCAGCCGGGCCAGCAGGCATGCGGTGGTGGTGGCGACCAGTTCGGCCTCGCGCGAGCGCCACTCGGGCAGGATCCACGGGTCCTGCCGGCCCAGCGCCCGGAGCCTGCGCTCAGCGGCCGCGGTGATCGGCCCGTCCTCACAATGGATCAGGCTGGGCGCGCCGAGCCCGGATAGCAGGCCCAGCGCCTCCAGCAGCACGTCGGTGCCGAGCCCGGGAATGCCGTGGGTGTCGCAGGTGAAGATCTTGAAGAAGCTGATCCCGTCTCGCCAGAGCGCCGCCAGGTCACCGAGCCGATCCGGCCAGACGTGGGCGGCCAGCCCGTAGTCCACCCAGGACCGGCCGCTGATCAGGTCCAGCTTCTCCCGCAGCTGGCCGGGGCTGGTCACCGGCCAGCCATGCGTGTGCTCGATGATGGTGGTGACCCCCTGGTGCAGCGCTGCCGAGGTCCCGGCCGGGAAGTCCTCACGGCTGCCGTCGCCCGGCTCCATCAGGTGCACATGGGTGTCGACGAAGCCAGGGAGCACCAGCAATCCGGTCGCGTCGATCTCGCGGCTGGCATTGGCCGGCCCGCCGCGGGGCAGCAGGGCGGTGATCTGGCCGGCCCGGATCAGCAGATCGAGCGGAGCCCGGCCCCGGGCGGTGACCACCGTGCCGCCGCGGATGACGGTCGCCGCGGCCGGGTCATCGCCGGGCCGCGCCGGGTCACCGCCGCCCAGTGCCGGGCCGCGCGGCGCCGGGCCGCTGGTCCGGTCAGACATCGCGGCCGTGGCGGTGCCCCTCGAAGACTGCCTCGTACGTTCCCCGCGGCGCCACGGCGTCCCCGATCACGGCGCAGGAGAGCCCGGCCCGCCGGGCCGCCTCGGCGAGTGAGTTCACCGACTGCCGCGCCGTGGCCATCACGACCGCGTCGGCGCGGACCTCGACGGTCCGGTCCGGTGCGTAGACGTTGTAGAGGGTGACTGAGTCCCGCGTCATCGAGCGGACGAAGTGGTCCACGTGCAACCGCACGCCGCTCTCGTACACCTGCGGCATGATCCATTCAAAGTAGGCATCGGCCAGGGTCTCGCTCCCCACCATGGGCCACCTGGTCACCAGGTGTACCGTTGCGGCGCCGTTGCGTGCGGCGTGCACGGCGATCAGCGGGCCGATCAGGTCGGCCTGGTCATCGAGCACGAGCACATCCCCGCTCAGCTCGGCCTGGCCGGTCACCACCTCATCCCAGCCCAGGCAGCGCGCCTGGTCCGCGCCGGGCAGCGCAGCTCCTGTCCAGCCCTGGAAGCCGTCCCGGCAGACCCGGGAGCCGGTGGCCACCACCACATGGTCGGCCCGCTCGTCGCGGCCGAGCCCGGCCAGCGATTCGTCGGTCACCTCCACGCCCGTGTGGATCCGCACGCCCGCCTGGCGGGCCTGGGCCTCCAGCCACCGGGCGATCTCCCGGTAGGTACCGCGCCCGGGCAGCAGCGACTGGAGGCGCACATGGCCGCCGAGTTCGGCGTCCTTCTCATGCACCGACACAGTGTGCCCGCGCATGGCCGCGATGCGGGCGAACTCCAGGCCAGCCGGGCCGCCACCGATCACGACGATCCGTTTGGGCGCGCCGGTCCGCAGCGCTGCCGCCTTCCCCCAGTGCCTTTCCCGGCCGACCGCCGGGTTGTACACGCACTGCACGCGCATCCCCTTCGACACACTCTTCCAGCAGTGGTTGGCCGCGACGCACGGGCGGATATCGTCGCTGCGGTCCTCGGCGACCTTCATCACCCAGTCCGGGTCGGCGAACAGCTGGCGCGCGAGCCCGATCGCGTCGGCCACGCCCGACGCCAGCAGTTCCTCGGCGACCTCGGGGGTGGTGATCCGGCCGACGGCGAACACCGGCGTGCTGCTCACCTCGCGGATCGCCGCCGCGTAGCCGCGCTCCCACCCGCCCTCGAAGTGCATCGGAGCGTGGATGAACTGATGGTGCACGCCCACGCTGACATCCACGAAATCCACGTCCGCCCCGGCCTGCAGGTCCTGCACGATCCGCAGCACGTCGTCCTCTTCGAGGTCACCCGGCCACAGCGAGGTGGAGTTGATCCGGAACCCGAGGAAGGCGCCGGGGCCGATCGCGGCCCGCATCCGGCGCAGGGCCTCCAGGGAGAACCGGAGCCGCGCCTGGTAGCTGCCACCCCACTCATCCGTCCGCTTGTTGTAGAGCGGCGAGAGAAACTGCCAGGACAGGTAGCCGTGGCTGAGGTGAAATTCCACCCCGTCCAGGCCGGCCTCGATGGCCCGGCGGGCCGCGCTCGCGTGGCAGTCGAGGATCTCCTCGATCTCGTCGCCGGAAAGTTCCTTGGGGGTGTGCCCACCGGGGAACTCACCGAGCGGCACCTGGCTCGGCGCCATGGTGTACCAGGTCGCGTCGATGTCGTAGCCAGGGTCTTGCTTGTACTGGGGGAAGCCGCGGACGCCGGTGTGGCGGAGCTGGACCGCGAGCTTGGCGCCGTGCCGGTGGACCGCCTCGGCGACCTTCGCGAAACCGGCGATCTGCGAGTCGTCCCACAGGCCGGGCTGCGCGAGCGGGGCGGCGATCGAGCTGCGGTGCACGTGGGTGCCGCCGATGATGATCAGGCCCACGCCGCCGCTGGCGCGCTCCTCGTAGTAAGGGGCGGCGAGGTCATTGAACCGCGCCGACTGCGGGTCGCTGACCCAGGAAGGGCAGGTCGGCGGGAACACGATCCGGTTCTTCAGCACCTGCCCGCGCAGTGGCAGCTCGCTGAAGAGCCGGGGGAACCGGCGTGCTCCCGGGTGCTCACTCATCGCCGCCCACCCGCCTAGTCCCTTCCCGGTACGTGCATGAACTTGCTCATGGTGAAGCCGCCGTCGATCAGCACGTCCGTCCCGGTCACGTAGCCGGCCTCGGCCGAGGCGAGGTAGTGCACCAGCGAGGCGACCTCCTCCGGGTTGGCGATGCGCCCCAGCGGTGCGATCGCGCTCCGTCCAGCCAGGATCTCCGGGCGGCGGTACAGGTCCTCGGTCATCGGCGTGCGGACCATGCCCGGGCTGACCGACAGCGAGCGGACGCCCCGGCCGGCCCATTCGATCGCGAAACTCTTGGCCAGCATCACCAGCGCCGCCTTGCACGGCGCGTACCCGCCGGTGTTCGGGTACGGCGCGTGCGCGGCGGTCGAGCCGATGAACACGAGCACGCCCGAGCCCTGGCGGAGCATCAGCGTGCCCAGTTCCCGGCCGAGCAGGAAACCACCACGGAGGCCGACCGCGAGCAGCCGGTCGAAGCTCTCCGTCGGCAGCGATTCGAGGTGGCCCGGCATGCGCTGGATCGCGGCGTGTACCAGCACATCCGCGCGCCCGAAGCGCTCGTCGATGGTGGCGGCCATCCGCTGGACCGCGGCCTCGTCGGACACGTCGATGCCGAAGGCCACCGCGGTTCCGCCTGCCGCCTCCACCTCGGCGGCGACGGCGTCGCACGTCCGCTGATCCACGTCGATCGCCGCGATCACGGCTCCGTCCGCGGCGAAGCGCAGCGCGCTGGCCCGCCCGATGCCGCCGCCCGCGCCGCTGATGACGACGACTCGTGGCACCTGTCCCGGGTCCGTGCGGCCGGGGCCGGCCGCAGCCGGCCCCGGCACCATCGACGGCGGCAGCGTCGTCACCCAACCTTCGTTTCCGCGGCGCTGACGGTCGCGGCGGAGATCGTCTCGACGGGCTGGAGGGGCCCAGAAGGCGACGCCTTCACCACGTCCCACGGGCCCGACACGTTGTGGTGCTTGTCGAAGTCCATGGGACCGCTGGCCCCGTCATAGTTGATCTTCTGGCTCTTCTTCAGCGCCGCCAGGCCGGCCGCGTAGGTATCCACCGTCTGGCCGGGAGGGTTCGACACCAGCGGCAGCCCGCGGGTGATGTCGGCATTCGAGGTGCCCTTGGCGGCGTCCATCGCGAGCGCCATGTCGATGACCCCGTCATACGCGTAGTTCGCGCCGGCCAGCGGTGCCGAGTGGAACAGTTTCTGGTATTCGGCGTTGAAGATCGGCCCGGCGCCCGTGGTGGGCGTGCCGCCTTCCACCGAGGTGACCTCGGCGTGGGCGGTGGACGCGCCGACAGCGCTGATCCAGTCGCCGCCCGCCGTGATGTCAGTCCCGATAAAGGGAAGCTTCGTGCCATTGAGACCCTTCAGCCCGTTGAAGAAGGTGGCCGCGGTGGGCGGGTCCAGCTGCCCGAGGATGGCCTGCGGGTGCGTGGCGAGCAGCTTCACGATCTCCGAGTTGTAGGAGCTCTGCCCGGGGGTGACGTTGACGACCGTGGTCAGCGAGCCGCCCAGCTTGGTGAAGTCGTTCTTGAGGAATGGCTCGAGTTCCTGCTGGGAAGCCTCCGTGGTGAACAGGATCGCCGCCTTCGTGTAGCCCTTCTCCCGGGCGTACAGCGCCAGCGCGAGCGCGAGCTGCGAGTCCGAGGGGTTGATGCGCCAGATCCACTTGTCGCTGTTGTTGTCGAAGGCGGTCGAGCCGCCGTTGAACATGTCCGGGATCTGGTTCCGGTCGATGATCGGGTGCACCCCGAAGATCTCCAGCGTGGTCGGCCCGATGATCCCGACCGGGTGATTCTTGGCCAGTTCCTGCTGCAGCGAGGGGACAGCGTCAGCCGGGTCACCATGGGTGTCTATCTTGTCCAGGACCAGCTTCTGCCCCATGATCCCGCCCGCGGCGTTCACCAGCGCGGCCCCGGCCACCGCCCCGTTATACATAGCCTGCCCAATTTCCGCGTAGGCCCCGGTGTCGGAGCCGAGCACGGTCATATGGATCGAGCCACCGGTGCTGCCGCCGCCGGAGCCCGAGCTGCCCGAGCTGCCACATGCCGCCAGGGCCAGCGCACCGGCGCTGGCCAGCGCCACGAAACCACCGGCCCGCCTTCTCCTGTACCCCTGCTGTATCAACCGTGTCATCGCCCCAGCCCTTTCTCTCTTGCCACTGTTGTTTGTCCGGCCGGCTTCGGTGCTGTCTGCTCGCGGGAGGGCAGCCAGCCGCCTAGCCGCCCAGGTACATGTCCACGAGCTCAGGTCGGCCGAGGAGTTCCGGCCCGGGGCCTTCCGCGACGGTCTCGCCGTTCACCATCACGTACGCCCATTCCGCGTGCCCCAGGGCCCGCCTGGTGTTCTGCTCCACCACGAGCACGCCGATGCCCCGGCTCCGGACGGCCAGGATGTGCTCCCACACCTGTCCCTCCACCAGGGGGGCCAGGCCGGCGGTCGGCTCGTCGAGCAGCAGCAACGCTGGTTCGGCCATCAGCGCCCGGGACAGGGCGAGCATGCTGCGCTGCCCGCCGCTCAGGGTGCCTGCGGGCCGCCCGAGCGCAAGCCGCAGGTCGGGGAACAGGTCGCAGACCATGTCGACCCGGGCCTTCACGCCTGACCGCCGCCGGTACGCCCCCACCAGCAGGTTCTCGTGCACGGTCAGGCTGGCGAAGGTGTTGGCCACCTGCGGCACATAGCCGAGGCCCCGGGCCACGCGCTGGTCCGTGGACAGGCGTGACACGTCCTCGCCGGCGAACATGATCCGTCCCTGCTCCAGGCTCAGCTCGCCGGCCAGCGCCTTCAGCGCGGTCGATTTGCCCGCCCCGTTGGGCCCGACAATGCAGTTCAGGCCGCCGGCCCCGACCTTGAGTGAGGCGCCGCGCACGACCGGCGCCCCGCCGTAGCCGACCACGATGCCCTCGGCTGAGAGCTGCGGCGACTCAGGCATGGGGGGCGCCCTGACCCAGGTAGGCCTCGACCACCTGCTGGTTTTTCCGAAGTTCGGTCATGGTGCCTTTCCCGATCACCGCGCCGGCGCCCATCACGATCACGTTGTCGCAGGTACGTTCGACGAAGCGCAGGTTGTGCTCCACGACCACGACGGTCACGCCGCCGTCGCGCAGACCGGTGATCGCCCGGCCCAGTTCCTCCGCGAGCACCGGATTCACGCCCGCGAGCGGCTCGTCAAGCAGCACGATCTTCGGTGCCGCCATGGCGACCCGGGCGAACTCGAGCAGCCGCTTCTGCCCGCCGCTCAGGCTGCCGGCCGGCTCATGTGCCACCGGCGTGAGCTTCAGCCGCTCGAGCAGGCCGGCGGCCCGTTCCTCGAGTAGCCGCTCCCGCCTGCCCAGCGCTCGGCGCGCGAACAGCGCCCGCCAGATGGTCTCCTGCCCTTCGGCCGGAGCGGCCGCGATCACGTTCTCGGTCACGGTCAGCGCCGGCCACTCGCGCGCCACCTGGAAGGTGCGGACCAGGCCCTGCCGGCTCGTCCAGTCGAGGCTGTGGCCCTGGATCTCCTGCCCGTCCAGGCGGATGATCCCCTTATCCGGCTTGATCAGCCCGGAGATCAGATTGATCGCGGTGCTCTTGCCCGCCCCGTTGGGCCCGACGAGCCCGGTGATGCTGCGCGCGGGCACCGAGAACGTGCAGCCCTGAACGGCACGCACCCCGCCGAAGCTCTTCCACACGTCCACGACCTCGAGGGCGGGCGTCATTTCCGGTTCGACCTCGAGGGCGGGTGTCATTTCTGGCTCGGCCACCGGGGGTCAGCTCTCGCCCGACCGGGCGCCGCGGCGGCCGCGCCAGTTCCACGATCCTGCGGTGCGCAACTGCCCGCTCATGGTCTTCAGCTCCGGCAGGAGGCCTGCCGGGCGGAACCGCAGGACCACGATGATGAGCAGCCCGATGGCGATGGCCTGCACCGCCGGGCCCGCGTTCGAGTTGCTGCCGAGGGCCGGTATGAGCTGGGCCAGCTGCGGGAACGCGACCAGTACGAGCACTGCCCCCGCGACGGCGCCGAGGCTGTTGGCGGTACCCCCGACCAGGAGCGCGCCATAGAGCAGGAACGTCTCCAGGGGGGACCACGACGCTGGGTTGAACGCCGAGATGTAGTGCATGAACAGGCTGCCGCCCAGGCCTGCGACCACGCCGCCGATGACGTAGGCCTTGAGCCGCAGCCGGTAGGGGTTACGCCCGAACGCGGCCGCGGCCACCTCGTCCTCGCGGACGGACTTGACCGCCCGGCCGAACGGGCTGCGCCGGATGAGCTCGAGGATCACGAACACGGCGGCCAGGATCACAACGCACAAGCCGAAATAGAAGGTCTGGTACGCCTGCGGGCCGAGGTTCAGCACGCCCTCGAAGGGCTGGCTCGCCCCGTAGAGGCCGTTGTAGCCGTTGAACAGCGGGGTGTACTGGCTGATCGTGGTGTAGCCGATGATCGTCGTTGCCACTGTGACGATGGCGAAGTATTCAGCGCGGAGGTTTCGCAGCGCGACGGCCCCGATGGCCAGGGACAGCAAGCCGGTGACGGTCCCGGCCCCGAGGAACCCGACCACGAAAGGAAGGCCCAGGCCGAGGATGTAGTGCACCCCCGGCTGAGTGCTGGCGGCGGGCAGGGTCAGCACGCCGTCCACATAGGCGCCGAGCGCGACGAACAGGTAGTACCCCAGATCAAGCTGGCCGCCCAGTCCCCACCGGGAGTTCAGCCCGAGGGTGAGCATGCCCGTGATCGCGGCGAGGGTGCCGATGCTGACGAGGTACTGGAGCATGTCTCCGCCTCAGGCGGCCGCGGGCTGGCGGGCGGTCACGAGGCCCTGCGGGCGCAGCAGCAGCGCGAGGATGAGCAGTATGAACGCGACTACGGTCTTGTAGTCGGAGCTGATGTACAACGCGCTCACCTCCATGGTGACGCCGACGACCAGGGCACCCGCCATGGCCCCGTAAGGCTGGCCAATGCCGCCCAGGATCGCGGCGGCGAACACGATTAGCAGGAACTGGAAGCCCATGGCCGGGTACAGGCCACCGGTGGTAATGCCGAGCACGAAACCCGCCAGGCCGGCCATGGATCCGGTCAGGACCCAGGTCCGGTTGATGATCTGCGCGGAGTTGATCCCGCTGGCCTGGGCCAGGGAGACGTTCTCGGCGACGGCCCGCTGGGCCCGGCCGAAGTAGGTGTACTTCAGCAGCACGTGGACCGCGGCCATGATCGCCACCGCGAGAACGATGATCAGTTCCTGCTGGGTGGTGAAGAGGAAGGGGCCCAGGTGGTGTGGTGTACCCCCGCGGAGGGGCAGCGGCTGGGTGGATCCGCCGAAGATGAGCAGCACCACGTTCTGGATGATGATCGATGCCGCGATCGTGAGCACGAACAGCGTCAGCCGGGCGACTTTACGCCGCCGGAACGGGCCGAACAGCAGCTTGTTAATGGCGACGCCGACCACGCATCCCGAGGCGATGGCGGCGAGCGCCGCCAGGAGCGTGTTATGGACCGCCCGGTCCGTGACCAGCGCGGCGTATGCGCCAACGGTCATCAACTCGCCATGGGCGAAGTTGGGCACCCTGGTCACCCCGAACTGGAGGGACAGCGCGACGGTCGAGATGGCCAGCACCGACGCCGTCACCAGCCCGAAGCCGATCCCGAGAAACAGCGTGTTCATTCACGCACGCGCGCTGCGGTGGGCACGCTCGGGTCGGTCGGGTCGCGGCGGCCGGGCCCGGATGGCCTCGGCGCCCGGGTGCGGGCCGGACCGCCGCCGCGCCACGGAGCCCCGCGGCCGGGCCGACCATGCCTGGGCACCGCCTGCGCGTCGCGGGCGGGCTCGTTGTTGACCACTGTGGCTCCTCCCGTTCGCGTCTTCGCGTCGAGGAATCGTCCGCCCATGCGCGGTCAGAATCACCTGACTCGCGGTGTGGGGAGCCCGCCTGCTGCCAATAGCAGGATTAAAGTCGAAAGTTAGCATGGCTACAGAAGAGCGTCAACAGCCTTGCTGGTCAGGCCCAGTAGGCATAGTGTCGCTTGACACCGGCCCGATGTGATCAGGAGGAGCCTGGCGTGTTTCTCGACGTCCACAACCACGTCATCCCCGATGCCGTGCTGCGCCTCTACGAAGAGGAGCCGGGGCTCGGCTTCTCGGTCGAGGGTGGGGTGTGGCAGGGCCCCCACCATGTGCCATTCACGCTCCTGGACTCCTTCCGCAGCCCGGAGGAGAAGATCAGGGACCTCGGTGAGCGCGGGCTCTGGGGGGCGGTCGTGTCCCCGGCTCCCGTCCTGTTCGGGTATGACCTCGAGGCTGACCAGGTGGACGCGCTGTGCTCGGCGAGCAACGACGGGATGGCGGAATTCTGTGCTTACGCACCAGACCGCCTGCACTGGCTGGCCAACCTGCCGATGCAGGCCCCCGAGCAGGCGGCACGGACCTTCCGCGACGCGGTCGCGGCCGGGGCGGTAGGGGCCGCTGTCGGGACGTCGATCAACGGCCGACGCCTCGACGAGAAGGAGTTCGACGTCTTCTGGGCCGAGGCGGACGCCCTGGCGCGCCCCGTGCTCGTACACCCGGCGTTCAACTGCAGCCACCCGGCACTAGGGGAGTGGTACTTGCAGAACGCCATCGGCAACCCGCTCGAGACGACGATCGTGGTGGAGCGGCTTATCTGCGCCGGGGTGCTGGATCGCTACCCTCGGGTGCGCCTGGTGCTCATGCACGGGGGCGGCTTCCTCCCGTACCAGACCGGGCGCCTGGTGCACGCCCGCCGCGTGCGCCCGGAACTCGCGGACACACCGGCCGACGCCTGGTCGTTCTTCGGCCAGCTGTATTTCGACACGATCACCCATGACGCGCAGGCGCTGCGCTACCTCGTCGAGCGGGTCGGCGTTGACCACGTCGTCCTGGGTACCGACCTGCCCTTCGACATGGCGCTGTCGGCGCCGGTGGCCACGCTGACGGAGGCGCTGGACGAGGACCAGATCCAGGCCGTGGCGGTCCGCAACCCCCGGGCGCTCTTCGGCCTCGGCTGACCGCCCTCCACCATCCCGCGCCACCCCCGGCTGGGAGCGGACCGACGCCCCCCTCCATGAGGGGCTGACATGTGCCTGGCCCGTGACCCACGGGTTGACAGAGTTGTAAAGCCATATCACCATGTTGGTTAACACGACTGTCAACCTAGATCATGGAGACGGCATGCACCTCAGCCACCGACCCCGGCCAGCGGCCCAACGCCGCGCCGGGACCAGCGCCCCTCTGGCCGTCCAGACCGGGGCGGCAGCACCCGACGGCATCGCGGCACCCGGCGCGTCAGCACGGGAGCGCCGGACGTGGTCGGTGCTGTTCCTGCTCTGCGTGGCGCAGTTCATGGTGATTCTCGATATCACGGTCGTGAACGTCGCGCTGCCGTCGATCGGCCGGGCCTTGCCTTTCGCACCGGCCGACCTGCAGTGGGTCGTGACCACGTACCTGCTGTTCACTGGCGGCCTGATGCTGCTCGGGGGCCGGGCGTCCGACGTGCTGGGCCGCCGCCGGATGTTCCTGGCGGGCCTGACGGTCTTCACGGGCGCGTCGCTGGCCAGCGGACTGGCACCGTCAGCCGCGGCACTGCTCGCAGCGCGCGGCGGGCAAGGGCTGGGGGCCGCGCTGCTCAGCCCCGCAGCGTTGTCGATCATCACCGCGACCTACACCGGCAGGCAGCGGACGGCCGCGCTCACCGCATGGGGCGCTCTCGGCAGCGGCGGCGCGGCCGTGGGCGTCCTGGCCGGGGGGCTGCTGACGAGCGGCTTCGGCTGGCGGTCGGTGTTTCTCATCAACGTGCCCGTCGGCGTGGCCACCGGGATCCTGAGCCTGCGCGCAATCCCGGCCGCCGGTACGGCCGCGGGCCAGGAGCGTGGCCGTGGCCGTGATCTGGACCTGCCCGGGGGGCTGCTGGTGGTCGCGGGTCTCGGCGTCCTGGTCTTCGCGCTGGCTGGGACGGACACGCACGGCTGGGGCTCCGCGCGCACCATCGTGCTGCTGATCCTGGCGGCAGGCCTGCTCGCGGCGTTCGCCGCGGCGGAGCGACTGGCACTGCGGCCGCTGCTCCCGCCGCAAACGTGGCGCAGCCAGCCGCTGGTGGCCGGGATCGCGGTGATGCTCGGGGCCACCGGCATCCTGGTCGGCGCGTTCTTCCTCAACACCCTCTACCTGCAGGACGTGCTCGGCGCTTCGGCGCTCACGGCGGGGGCCGAGTTCCTGCCCATGGTCCTGGCCATCGGGCTCGCCGCTGGTCTCGCCGCGCATCTGCTGCCCCGGGCCGGTGCGCGCGTGCTCGCCGTCACCGGCCTGGCGATCATGGCAGGCGGCGGGCTCCTGCTGGCGGCCGCGACCGCCGGCGCCGGCTACGTCACCGGCGTGCTGCCCGGCCTGCTGGTCCTCGGGCTCGGCATCGGCCTGGTCTTCCCGGCCGCGACCGTCTCGGCGATGACCAACGTCAGTGCCGGGCAGGAAGGGCTAGCATCCGGCATGATGACGACCGCGCATGAGGTGGGCGCCGCGCTGGGAGTCGCGGTCTTCGCCGCGGTCGCCACCGGCGCCGCAGGCGGCCGGGCAGCCGCCGGCGCCGGCCTGGCCGCCGGCTACCGGCACGGCTTCACCGTCGCTGCCGTGGTCGCCGCCGGGCTCGCCATCATCGCGCTGCTGGCCGTCCCGGCGGCGCGGCCTGCTCCTGGCGTGCGGTTCGGGCCGCACTAACCGGGCCGTCCACGATGGGAGCGGAAATGGAAGCAGCGGCCACCGATCACCGCCGGGCGACCGCCGAGCGCAACGTCCAGGCGATCCTCGACGCAGCCGAGGACCTGCTTGAGCGGCGGGCGCAGGCCAGCATCTCGGCGGTCGCCGCACAGGCCGGCGTGTCCAGGGTCACGGTTTATGCGCACTTCCCGACCTCCGAGGCGCTGCTGGAAGCCGTCGTGCGGCGCGCGGTCAACCGCACCGCCGTCGCGCTGGAGGCCGCCCAGCCGGACACCGGCCCGCCACTGGAGGCGCTGGAACGGCTGCTGTCCGCGGGGTGGTGCGAACTCGACCGCAACGGTGCCATCGCAGCGGCAGCCGCCACGCAACTCAGCCCCGCCGCGCTCACCCGGACCCACCATGCGGCGCACGAGCGGGTCCGCGAGCTCGTCGACCGTGGCCGGGCCGACGGCTCCTTCCGCACGGATATGCCCGCGGGCTGGCTCGTGGCCTGCTGTTTCGCCCTCATCCATGCCTGCGCCGACGAAGTCCGCGGCGGCCGGATCGATCCGGCCGCCGCGCTGGCCGTCCTGACGGCAACCATCCGCGGCATCCTCGCGCCCCCGGGACCCGGCTGACCAGGTCAGCCGGCCTCGGACACCCGGTGGAGGGCTCGCATCGCGAGTGGATAGCCGTGTGCACCCAGGCCGATGATGATGCCGCGCGCAACCGGCGAAATCCATGAATGGTGCCGGAACTCCTCACGATTGTGCACGTTGGACACGTGCAGTTCGATCACGGGCAGGCGGACGGCTTCGATGGCGTCATGCAGGGCGACAGAGGTGTGCGTGAATGCGCCCGGGTTGAACACCGCGCCGATCGATCTGCCCGCCTGGACTTCGGGGCCCGCCTCCTGTATCCAGTCGATCAGCTGACCTTCGTGGTTCGACTGCCGGAACACCATCTGGAGGCCGAGTTCGGCTGCCTCTCGCCGGCACATCTCCTCCACATCGGCCAGCGATGTCGTGCCGTAGATCTCCGGTTTGCGTGAGCCGAGCAGATTGAGATTCGGGCCGTTAAGGATCAGCACTGATTTCACGCCGCCTCATTTCTCTGGAGAACAGCTCGCTCGAGCACATAACAGATGCCAAGGTAGATTCGCCGGATGTCACTGCTGTGGCGAAGTTCCGCAGCGGTCCCGCTCAGCACCGCCCGCCCATTTTCCATCACCAGGCATCGCTGGGTGGCCTCGAAGGTCAGTATCGCGTTCTGCTCGACAGGAGAATGCTGAGGCCATGCACGGCCAGCGCGGGGTTTCCGGCGAAGGCCCGCATGAGCCGTCCCGGCCTAGCGGTGCTTGACTGCGGCGGGAAGGGCGCTGAGGAGGGTGTCCCAGCCCTTCTTGTGTGCAGGCTGGTCATCATCGGGCAGGCCGTGGTGCGTCAGCGACACGATGGTCTCGTCGCCGTCGGCGGTGAGGATGACCTCGACGGTGGTGCTGCCGGCTGGCATCGTTTCGCTGCCGGGCAGCCCCCAGGTAAAGGCCACGCGAGTGGGCGGCTCGACCGTGACGTAGGTGCCGCGTGCTGGCGAGGCGCCCACCTCGACGGCGAATACTCCGCCGGGCTGCGCGTTGAGGTCGGCCCGGTCGCCCAGCCAGGTGACGATCAGCGCCGGATCGGTGAAGTACGGGAAAACCACCTCGGGCGGTGCGGCGATGCGCGTGGTCGCGGTCACGGGCGGGGATGGCGGCACGGCGTTATCTCGTTTCCTGGGGAGGGTGGGTACGTTCGACAGCGTCCTTGAGGCGGGCGAGCGCGTCCGGCCAGAACTCGGCGAGCAGGGCCCGCACCGGGTCCAGCGCTTCGTGTCGCAGCGTGTAGAGGCGCCGCGTGCCGTCGCGGCGCTCGGTGAGCAGGCCTACCTGTTTCAGGACCGCGATGTGCTGGCTGATCGCCTGCTGGGTGAGCGGGAACCTCGCCGCGATCTGCCCGGCGGCCATCTCATGGCCTTGCACCAGGCGGAGGATCTGCCGGCGATGCGGGTCGGCGAGCGCCTTCAGCACCGCGTCCGGTGCTGAGGCGTCCGCCGCGCTCTTGGGTCTTGGCATGTCGCTGTGATCTTCCCGGGCTTAGCTCACGGTGTCGGCCTGATGCTCGCGGCACGCGGCCGCGCGCTCGTCGGTGGCCTAGCCGGACGCGTTCCCGCCGTCACGGTCGACGTAGTCAACCAGGCTGGCGAGGGACTGGGTCCAGCCCGCATGGCACATCGAGAAGCACTCCAGTTGCGGAGTGAGGCCGTGATGAGTAAAGCGCAGGACCGTGCCGCCGTCCCCGGCGGGCGTGATGCCGAACGTGATCGTGGTGCCGGCCCAGTCCGGGGTGGGCACTGAGGCGAGCACGGTCCAGCAGACCAGGGCGGCCCGGTCGGCCTCGTCAACCCGCATCCGCACTTCCTGGCCGCGGAACATGAGTCTGATCTCGCCGCCGGCGATGCCCGATCCGGTGGCGGGGGCCCACCACCGGGCGATTGCGTCGGCGGAGGTCAGCGCGTCGAACACGGCCCCGGGCGCGGACTCGAAGGTCTTGGTCGCCTGGTAACCAGCGATGTCGGTCATTGCGGTCATCGTGCTCTCCTTGTGTCGGGCGGCCTCGAGCCGCCTTATACAAGAAGTATCTTAAACAAGTAACTTCTTGTCAAGTGCTCGTGGCCAGCCCCGCGTTCGCGGTCAGCGCCGCCGCCTCCGGCGTGCCGATCCGCAGCTGCCGGGGCCGGCTCACAGGATCTCCAGCACAGCGCTGGCCTTCGAGAAGGCCTGAGCCGCCATCTCGCCGGCTGGGAGGTCCCGGTACCCGGGGTGGCTGACCTCCACGCAGAAGGGACCGCGAAATCCCCGCTCGTGCAGGCCGGTGATGAGGCCCGCGACATCGAGCTGGCCGTCTCCGGGCAGCAGCCGGCCCCGTCGCGCTTCCAGCAGGTAATCGTGATCTACCAGGTGCCCGTCGTTGAGCTGCACCGCGAGGATCTGCTGCGGAGCGAGCCCGTCGAGGTCGGCGAGCGTGGAGCGGGAATTGTAGAAGTGCCAGACGTCGATCATCAGGCCGGCGTTGGGGGCGCCCGAGCGCTCGACCACCGCGCGGGCCGTGGCCACGTCCTTCAGCCCGGACCAGGGGAACGCCTCTACCGCTACCCACAAGCCGGACGGCGCGAGGTACTGGCAGACCGCGCCCAGCCTCGCCGCGGCCCGGTCGATGTCGAACCGATCGGCGGTCAGCTCACCCGCGGTGACATGATGCGGCCGGAAGGCGGCGCTCATCGCGCTGAAGACCGCTGCCGCGTGCTGGGCATCGGCATGGCCAGGTGAGTTCGCCCATCCGCTGAGGAACTCGACCTCCACCAGCGTGAGCGAACACGCGGCGAGCACGGAGCGCAGCGACTGGTCATCCAGGCCGGCGTCGCGCATGAGCCGGTAGTCGGCGGCGTGCAGGCCGATGCCGGTGAACCCGGCGGCAGCCGCAGCGCGGCACCGCTCGGCGAACGGTATCCGGGCCGGCTCCCCGAAGCCCGCCCCGGACAGGGTCACGTAGCTCGCCGTCAGCTCCGGTGTCATGGCAGTGCGGGAGTCGCGTGGGAGTGGAAGCTTTCTGGTACGTCCATGCCCCATGCAGTGGACCGGCCCTGGCCTTCGGTGGTCCAGAGCACCGGCTCCCAGTCCGGGGCGAAGATGTGAATTCCGCCAGAGAACACCTCGACCCGGTTCCCGCCGGGCTCGATCACATAGAGGAAGAAACCCTGGGTACGCGAGTGCTTGGCGGGCCCGAACTCGATCGCGGCGCCGAGTTCGCAGAAGATGTCGGCCGCGCGGAGCACGTCCTCCCGGTTGTCCACGGCGTACGCGAGATGATGCAGCCGGCCGATGGCGCTGGCCGGTTCCCGGGTGATGGCGAGGTCGTGGGCCTTGTTCATCAGGCTCAGCCAGGCGCCGGCCTCGGGCTGCCCCGGCGGGATCAAGTATTCACGCAGCTTGAAACCCAGCGACTGGCACATGAACTCGCGGGCCGCGGGGACGTCGCGCGCCAGCACGTTGATGTGATCGATCCGCGCCGCGCCCGCGCCCCGGGCGACCGATGATTGTGGCTGGTTCAGTAGGTAGGAGCCCCCGCCCGCGGGGGCCTGGTATTTCTCCGCCTCGAAGTAAAGCTCCATGCGCTGCCCGCTGGGCGCGCGGAACGAGTATGCCGGGCCGTGCCCGAAGTCGCCGCTGATCCATTCCCCGGCTGGGCCGCCTGCCTCCAGCGCGGCGACCCGGCGGTCCAGGGCCTGGGGGCTGACCGTCCGCCAGCCAACGTGGCCGAGCCCGGCCCGCTCGGACGCAGTGAGCTTGAGTGTGGTCAGATCGTGGTCGCCCCACGCCCGGAGGTAGGCGCTGCCATTGGCTTCGTGGACCAGATCCAGGCCGTAGACGTCGACGAAGAACCTCAGGCTCTCGTCGTAGGCGGGAGTCAGCAGCTCAGCGTGGCCCAGGTGGGCGAGCTCGTACATCGGCTCGGCGGTATCGCCAGTGTCCGTCACTCGCCGGTCTCCTCAAGCGCCGCGATCTCCGCGAGCACGTCAGGACCGCGATTGGCCGCGGAGAAGCCGGTGAACAGGAACGCCAGGTTGACCACGGCCCGCAGTTCGTCCCAGCTGGCGCCCGCGCGCCGGGCCGCGAGGCCGTGCAGTTTCGCCGCGTCGCTGAGCTTGGCGTGCAGGATGCCGAACAGCACCAGCTGAGTGGTCTTCTGGTCGAGCGCATCGGTGTACATGATCAGGTTGCGGAGACGTTCCTGTGCGAGCAGCAGCTCGGGATCAGCCCCGGCCAGCGCCTCGAACCGCGATTGCACCCTGGGCGGTACGAATCCCATCAGTTCCTCGTACGTATCGCGGTACTCAGGGATGCTCTCTGGCCGCTCAGTCATCTGGTGTCCTCCCGGCGATATTCCGTCCTGCGGACTTCATGCTCCCACCAGGGTCACGGACCCGAGATTGGTGAACTCAGCCGAGATTTCCTGGCCGGACCCGATAGACACCGCGTCAGTCAGGCCGCCGGTCAGGACGATCCATCCGGGTTCGATGGTGTGCCCGCGCCCGCCCAGTTCGTTCGCCGCCAGGGCGAGCGCTTCGGCTGGATGCCCCTGCACGGCGGCGCCGGCCGCCGAGTCGACGATCTCCCCGTTGATGCCCAGCAGGCAGCCTTCCAGAGCCAGGTCCAGCCCACCGGGTGGCACGGCCTTGCCGCCCACCACGAAACGCGACGACGACGCATTGTCGGCGACCACGTCGGGCAGGGTGAAACGGAAGTCGTCGTAACGGCTGTCGATTATCTCGAACCCGGCGTGCACGCTCCTGACCGCGGCCAGCGCGGTCGCGGCCGTGACGCCCGGGCCTCGCAGCCGCTGGCCCATGAGGAACACGATCTCAGGTTCCGCCCGCGGGCGGATCAGTTCACCGAGCGGGACTGGCTTCCCGGCGGGCAATGCCATGGCGTTGGTCAGCCATGCCGTAAGCGGGGAGTCGATTCCCATCCGTTCCTGCTTGGCGCGGGACGTGAGGCCCAGCTTGATCCCGACGATGGTTTCGCCCGCGGCGACCCTGCGCTGCAGTAGCGCATCCTGGACCAGGTAGGCGGTCGGCAGGTCCAGCCCGTCCCATTCGTCGGTGATCCTGCCGCCACCGCGGCGGCTGGCCTCCCGGGTCAGCAGTTCCGTCACCGCCAGGTCGATGGTCCAGCCAGTCATGCTGGGCTCTCTTCCCGGGCCGGGCCGGCCGGCGCCGGGGCCATCGCCGTCCTGGTGAGGGTCATCGATCCGCCTCCTCGAAACGTGCGGTGACGCTGCCGATCCCGCCGAACGTCGCGGTGATGGCATCTCCCGCGGTGACCGGCACGGCGGCGGTGACGGCGCCGGGCAGGATGACGTGGCCGGCCTCAAGCGTCACACCGCGGCGCCCGACCACGTTCGCCAGCCAGACCAGCGCGTTCACCGGCGAGCCGAGCACGGCCCCGCCGGCCCCGGTTCCGGCCACAGCCCCGCGGCGGGTCAGCACGCAACCGCTGAGCCGCAGATCGACTGCGTCGATCTTTATGGGCCGGCTGCCGAGGACCACGCCACCGGACGACGCGTTGTCCGCCACAGTGTCGACCAGGCTGATGTCCCAGTCCCGGATCCGCGAGTCGATGATTTCGATCGCCGGGACCACATAGTCGATGGCGGAAAGCGCCTGCGCGACATTCACGCCTGGCCCGGCCAGAGGTCTCTTCAGCACGAAAGCCATCTCCGGTTCCACCTTCGGGCTGATGAACTCGCCGAGCGCGATCGGCAGGCCCTCGAGGTGGAACATCGAGTCGTACAGATGCCCGTAGTCCGGCTGGCTCACCCCGAGCTGGCGCTGCATCGCGGCGGAGGTCAGCCCGACCTTATGGCCTTGGACCTGCTGACCGTCGCGCTGCCGGGCCGTGACCTGGGAGAGCTGGATGGCGTAGGCATCATCCACCGTCAGGCCGGGATGGGAGCCCCTGATCGGGTCGATCGGCGTCCGGGTCCGCAGCGCGTCCTGCAGTTCCTGGGCGACGAGGCCGCACACGGCATCATTCATCAATCACTCTCCGCCGATCGGCTCGGTGATCCCGAGCTGAAGCTGGTCAGATGCCAAGGTAGATCCGCCGGACATCACTGTTGTGGCGGAGTTCCGCGGCGGTCCCGCTCAGCACCGCCCGCCCGTTCTCCATCACCAGGCATCGCTGGGTGGCCTCGAAGGTCAGTGTTGCGTTCTGCTCGACCAGGAGGATGCTGAGGCCCTCGTCCCTGAGGCGCAGGAGGACCTTGAGAATCGACCCGACCAGGATCGGTGACAATCCCATCGAGGGCTCGTCGAGGAGCAGCATTCGCGGACGTGACATGAGGGCCCGGCCGATCGCCAGCATCTGCTGCTGGCCTCCGGAGAGCGCGCCAGCCTGCCGTGCCCTCATCTCGCCGAGGACCGGAAAGAGTTCGTATACCTCGCCGAGGCCGGCCCTGGTCTGGTCATTCCAGCGGCGGGTGTAGGCGCCGAGCAGGAGGTTTTTCTCGACGGACAGCGGAGAGAACACGTGTCGGCCTTCGGGAACGTAGCCGATCCCGTAGCGCACGACGTTGCGGGCCGGAGTCCGCAGCAGGTCGTGGCCGTCGAAACGGATATGCCCTGCGGTCCGGGGCGCCAGCCCGAGGATGGCCCTCAGCGTGGACGTCTTGCCGGCTCCGTTGGCGCCGATAATGCCCACCGCCTCGCCCGGCCCGACCTCCAGGCTGACATCGTGCACGGCGCTGACCCCGCCGTAACGGACCGACAGATCGGCCACGTCAAGAAGGGCGGCTCGCGGCGCCGCGAGCGCCGGCTCACTGTCTGGCATCGTTGTCACCAGCCTCCGCCGGAGCGTCGAACAGGCTGGCATCGCCGAGGTACGCGGCGATCACGCCCGGGTCGTTGGCCACCGTCTCCGGCGCACCCTCGGCGATCACCCGGCCGGCGTCGAAGACAATAACCTGATCGCATAGCGACATGACCAGGCCCATGTTGTGCTCGATCAGGACGACGGTCACGCCGCTGGCGCGGATGTCACGGACGATGTCGGCCAGCTGGCCGATCTCGGACGGGTTGAGCCCTGCTGCGGGCTCGTCGAGCAGCAACAGCCGGGGCTGCGCGGCCATCGCGCGCGCGATCTCGATCCGGCGTTGCGTGCCATAGGGCAGTGAACCGGGAAGGGAAGTGGCCACTCCGGCCAGCCCGTACCGGCCGAGAAGCTCCACCGCGCGGGCGCGCATCTCACCCTCACTACGGATGACCCCCACCGGCCACAGCACATAACGCAACGACCATCTGGTGCGGCTGCGGTCGCACGCGGCGAGAATGTTGTCACTGGTCGTGAGACGGTGAAAGAGGCGGAGGTTCTGGAACGTCCGCGCCACGCCGATCCCCGATATGCGATACGGCCGTGCCCCGGTGACATCGGTACCGAAGATCGCGACCCGCCCCGCGTCCGGTGTGTACAGCCCGCTGATCACGTTGAACAGCGTGGTCTTGCCGGAGCCGTTGGGGCCCACGATGCCGTAGATGTCACCCGCCCGTACCGTCACGCTGACGTCGTTGAGGGCCACGACGCCCTTGAACCGCCGGGTGATCCCTTCGGCCTTGAGCGCCGCGCCCGCTCCCCGGTGACCCGTGTTCTGGTGACCCGTGTTCTGGTGACCCGCCGTCCCGGCCGCTGACTGCCGCCGGTAAGGGGCTACTCCGCCGGCGCCGGTTCCGCTCGCCCGCCGCAGCGCCGGGACGACCTTGGCCGGCAGCCCCGCCAGGCCGTCCGGGGCGGCTATCACCATGGCCACCACGACGAGGCCGTAGCCGAGCTGCGCGTACGCGGCGACGTTCAGGAGCAGTTCCCGGGCGATGGTCAGCAGGAGTGCCCCAATGACCGAGCCGGCGAGACTGTGCCGTCCGCCGATGATGACCATGGCCAGCACGAAGAACATCTCGGTGATGCTCGCGGAGGTGGGGGCGATGAAGCCGACCAGTCCCACGTACAGCACACCGGCCAGGCCGCCGTACAGGCCGCCGAGCGCGAACGCGATCATGCGCAGGTAGGGAACCTCGGCGCCGATCGACGCGGCGGCCAGCTGGTCGTCCCGCATGGCGCGCAGCCGCCGTCCCAGCCGGGTATAGGTGATGAACGCCGCGAAGGAGAGGCCAAGGATCAGGACCAGGGCCTCGAGGTAGTAGTAGACGTAGTTGCTGGACAGGTCCAGGCCAAAGATCGACGGGGCCGGGATGCCGGATACGCCGTCGGAGCCGCCGGCGAGACTGCTGTTGGAGACCAGGTCGAGAAAGGCGAGGGCCAGCCCGAGGCCAACGATGCCCAGGTAATGCGACTGGATGCGCAGCGCCGGGATACCGACGATGAGCCCGGCCGCGAGCGCAGCGAAGACCCCGAGCACCGCGGCCAGCCAGAATCCGAGGCCATAGTGCGTGGTGAGGATGGCCGTGGCGTAGGCGCTCACGCCGAAAAACGCGACCTGGGCGAGGTTGATCTGGCCGGCGATCCCGAGGGTGAGATGCAGGCCGATGGCCAGCAGCGCGAAAATGATCGCGACGTCCGCCACCTGCATCGGATAAGCACTGAGCCGGTAGGGCAGCGCGTATGCCGCCGCGAGCGCGACCGCGATCAGGGTGAGGCGGCGGCGGTTCACGCCCGGTTCACCGTTGATTCGCCGAAGATCCCGGTGGGCCGGATCATGACCACGATCGCGAAGGCCACGAACGTGACCAGGTCTGAGTCGCCATGGAACAGGCCGGCCGAGAATCCGGCGAGGAGGCCGAAGGCCAGGCCACCGACCACAGCCCCCTGGATACTGCCGAATCCCCCCAGGATCGCTGCCGCGAAACCACTGATCCCGATCGAGGCACCCAGGCTCTCGTTGACATACAGAACCGGGCCGGCCAGCGAGCCGGCCAGGGCGGCCAGGCCGGAGCCGAGGGCGAACGCCATGGCGTTGCTGCGCCCCGCGTTGATGCCGACGGCGGTCGCGGCCTCATGGTCGGCGGCGACCGCCTGCATGGCCGCGCCCACCTTGGTCCGCGAGAGCAGGAACCAGACACCGGTGGCCGCCACGGCGGCCAGAGCGATTATCAGCAGGTCGTAGGGCTGCACGTAGATGCCCGCCACCCGGAAGGGAGAAGCGCCCACCGGGGTCCGGACCGCGCGGCCGGTCGAACCCCAGATCAGGGTGGCGATGGCTTCAAGGAGGATGCCGAAGCCAATCGTGCCGATGAGCATCAGGTCCAGGTCCTTGTTCTCGAGCGGGCGCAATACCCGCTCGATGACCAGGCCGATGGCCGCCGTCAGGGCAATCGCGAGCACCATGGCCAGGGCGAAAGGCAGCCTGCTCGACATGTAGAAGGTGGCGGCGATGAACGCCCCGATCATGACGATGTCACCGTGCGCGAAGTTGACCAGCCCCATGGTCCGGTAGACGATCGAGAAGCCCATGGCCACCAGTGCGTAGATAGCGCCGAACCCCAGGCCGCCCACCAGGGTCTGCGCGAAGACCTGCATGTTTCCTCCTTCCTCGCCGGGGCTGCCGCCCCATTCCTAGGGCCCGGCAGCCCCCTGCGGCACGCCGCCGGCCTGCACCAATGCTGGCCGGCGGCTGGATCCGGCGCCCGCGTTACGAGGCCGGCACTACCTGCCCTCCGGTGATAGTGCCGATGCGGGTCTGAGTGAGGCCGACGCCGTCCTGGTTGAACACGAAGTTCCCGACCAGCCCGTCGTAATGGACGGCCCGGATGGCATTGGCCAGCTTGAGACCGGTCGCCGCGTGGCTGGCGCGCAGGGCCCGGATAAAGATCTCCGCGCCGTCGTACGCCTTGGCCCCGTGCAACTCGGCGGCCTGCCCATAGGCCGCCTTGTAGGCGGCGGCGAAGGCGAGGGTCTTGGCGTTGAGGTTGTTGGACAGGTAGGGGCTGCTGACGTACGAGCCCTCGACATTGGACGTCCCGGCCGTGGTGGCGAAGAGCGGGGTGCCCATGGGGGCGCCACCGGCGAAGATCGCCTTGATGCCGAGCGCACGGGCCTGCTTGGCGATCAGGCCGGACTCGACTTCCTCAGCGCCGACGAAGAGCACCTGCGGGTTCTTCTGGCGGATGGTGGTGAGATCGGCGCTGAAGTCCGTGGCCGTCTGGGTGACAACCTCGTCGGCCAGCGGCGTGACTCCCAGGGAGGCCAGATCGGCCTTGAAGGCATCGTGCTCGCCGGTGCCGTAGGCGTCGTTGTTGGTGATCATCGCGATTGACTTGGAGCCCTTTGTCTTCACGATGTAATTCGCCAGGGTGCTGTCATAGGTGACGCTGGTGGGGGTGTTGAGGAACTCGTACGGATCGTGCAGCGCGGCCAGCTTGGGCGACTGGCCTGAGGTGATGGCAGGAATCTTGGCGCGCTCCAGGATCGGCGCCATCGCGATGGAGTCCGCGCTTTCGGCCGCCCCGAACACCGCGACATAGCCACCGCTGGCGACCTTGCGCGCGATGTCTGTCGTGACCGTCGGATCGCCCTGATCGTCGAAGAGGGTCAGGGCGATCTTCCGGCCGTCGATGCCCCCGGCCGCGTTGGCCTGCTTGACAGCGAGCTTGACGCCGTCGTACTCCCAGTGCCCAAGGGAACTGCTCTGCCCGCTCTGGGCATCGATGACCGCGATCTTGATCGGTCCCGAGGTGCCGCCGCCCGTGGACGAGGTGGCCCCCGGGGTTCCGCAGCCCGACCCGGCCGCCGCCAGTGCAAGCACGACAGCGCTGGCTCCGTAACGGCCGAGCTTCCTTGCTCTGCTCATGAAGTGCTCCTGAAAGGGGATTTGGTGGAATGGGTCACCGGGAATGAAGGCCCGGTTCGAAATCAGCCAGTGTCGAGGGCACCCATCGCGGCCTGGTGCAGTTGTGCCGCCATCCGGACGGCGGTGTTCGGGGCGCCATATCCGTCGTATCCGCCACGGCGCTGGACGATCTCGAAGAACAGCCGCCGTCCGAGCATCGCGGTGTAGAAGTGGAAGAACTCGCCGCCGTGGGGATCGCGGTCATAAAGCACGCCGAGTTCCCGCATCTGGCGGCACGCGGCGGCATCGAGATCGAAACGCGCGGCCAGGTCGTCGTGATAGTTACCAGGGACCGGCAGCGTCGGGGTCCCGGTGGATCGCACGGCCCGCGCGGCGGCGAAGATGTCGGAGCAGCCGAACGCCACATGCTGGTAGGCCGCGGTTTCCGGCAGTCTGCCCCCACCCAGCAGCGGGACATTGAGGACCAGCCGCACGCCGCCCCCTACGCTGCGGACCGCGCGGCTGCGGACCAGCCCGTAGGGGGAAGCGACCTCCTCGTTGCCCTGGTCGCGCAGGCCGAGCAGTGACCGGTAGAAGAGCGCGGCTTCATCGAAGTAGTCGAACGGCTGGGACAGTGCTACGTGATCTATGGAGGTCAGTAGCGGGGCGGCGCCGGTTTGGGCTGACGCTACGGGCTCGAAGTCTCCGAGCCAGCCCGGAGCGCCAGTGGCGTCACTGTCGCAGAAGAACACCGAGGTGCCGTCGGGCGCGGCGACCGCGGTCAGGTCGGCCTCACCGGGGCCGGAACTGCGGGGGAGCGAAGGTGCCAGCAGCGCCCGGGCCCGCTCGGCTGATTGGCTGGGATCGCGGCTCTGCACAGCGACCGCCGACACCACCGCGTCGCCCCGGGGCCGGGTTCCGTCGTCTCCTCCCGAGCCGTTCACGAGCACGCGTACCCCAGCCTGCTGCCACAAATGCACGGGCTTCGTGCGATGCCGGCCGGACCGGGCGAAGCCCAGGCCACGGAGCAGATGCTGGGTCGTGGGCTCGATCAGTGCATCAACCGCCAGTTCGGCGAAGGCATAGCCAGGCAGCTCGACCGGGGCAGGGAGGGCGGCGAGCTTGACGGGGCCGGGACACGGGGGTGATCCGCTGCCGGCCCGCGGCGCTACCGATTCTTCGAGCGTGAGCAGGGACCGCATGCCGTCTATCGCGGTGCGCTCGGCGTCGGCCTGGCGGAAGACGTCGTTGAAAACCTCAAGTGACCATGGGCCGCTGTACCCGGATGCGAGTACGTCGGCGGCGAAACCGGCTAGGTCGAAGTCGCCCTGCCCGGGAAAGCACCGGTAGTGGCGGCTCCACGCCAGCGTGTCCATGTTCAGTAGTGGAGCGTCCGCAAGCTGCAGAAAGAAGATTTTATCGCTGGGGATATCGCGGATTATGGCGGGATCATGGTGGAGAGACAGGATGTGGAAACTGTCCAGGCAGATGCCCAGCTGCGGGTGGTCGGCCGCCGACACCAGCTGCCAGGCGCGGACGTAGCTGTTTATGTGCCGGCCCCAGGCCAGTGCCTCGTAGGCGATGCGGATGCCGTGCGCCCCGGCCCGCTCCGCGAGCAGCCGAAGCTGGCTTGCGGCCCGCGAGTCGTCGTCCATGGCCGCCGCCGAGACATTGGAGCAGACCAGCATGGTGGGCGCCCCGAGCGAGGTCATCAGCCCGAATTTGTGCTCAGCGCGCCGGAGGTTCCGTTCGAGCAGGTCCTCTGGTACCGCCTCGAAGTCGCGGAACGGCTGGTACAGCATGATGCGGAGGCCCAGGTCCGCGGCGCGGAGCCGCACCTCGGCCGGCGGGAGGCGGCAGGCGATGAGATCGTTCTCGAAGATCTCGACTCCGTCGAAACCGGCCCGGGCGGCGGCGAGCAGCTTCTCTTCGAGCGTGCCGCTCAGTGAGATCGTCGCGATCGATCTCTGCACGCGCGGACGCCCTGCGCGACTGCCCGACGGCCTCGTCTCAGGGGGCGGGGACATGGCGGTCCTGTCCGTGCTGGGGTTCCGCGTCGCCGGCACCAGGCACGGCCTCGCCCGCGCCATCTCCGGTGAGGGCCGCGAGGTGGCGGAGCATCCGTTCTATGTCCGGTGCGCGCCCGGTGAACAGGCGGAAGGCGTCAGCCGCCTGGAACACCAGCATGCCGCTTCCGGACAGCGTCTGGCAGCCGCGGTCACGGGCATGGCGGAGCAGTTCGGTCTCCATCGGGCGGTAGACGATGTCCGCGACCCACATCCCCGGGCGCAGCAGGTGCTCAGGCAGGGGCATTCCGGTCTGCGGCTCCATCCCGACCGGGGTCGCATTCACCAGCCCGTCGGCGTCGGCCATCGCTGCGGCCAGGCGGTCTGGATCGACCGCCCGAACCCCGGCCGGGGCGAAGCGCGCGCGCAGCGCGGCGGCCAGATCCTGGGCCCGCGAGGACACCACGTCGGTGATCGTCAGCCGCCCGGCGCCCAGCCGGAGGACGGCGTGAGCGACCGCAGCTCCTGCGCCGCCGGCGCCGAGGACGACCACGTGCCGCCTAGCCGCGCCGGGTAGGCCGCGGCCGAATGCGGCCTCGAAGCCCGAGGAGTCCGTGTTGTGCCCGGTCATCCTGCCATCAGCGAAGACGACCGTGTTCACCGCGCCCAGCGCGGCGGCCGCGGGGGACAGGTCGTCGAGATGGCGCACCACGACCTGCTTGCACGGGTGGGTGATGTTCAGCCCGCGGAAACCCATCAGGCGGGCCGAGGCCAGGAGTGAGCCAATATCGTCGGCCGGCACGCCGAGCTCATCGATGGCGATGAGCTGGTAGAGATACCGCAGGCCGAGTTCGTCCGCCTCCCGTTCGTGCAGCTGCGGACTGAGCGACGTGCCGATCTCCGCGCCGATCAGGCCCACGAGGTACCGCGGTCCGCCCGGAGCCACTCGCGACACGACCTCTCCCCACCACGCGTTCGCAGTAATGTACGATCCAGTTAGTTAGTCCTCTGCGGCACAAGATGTCAAGACTCCTGGCGCAATCGGTATGTTCCTGCCGCAATCAGTGAGGGCACCGAGCGAGCCAGGGGGCGGTGCGCCTACCGTGGTGCCATGGCGCCAGGTCGGCTGCCGGAGGAGCCCGATGCCTGCAATCCCCCCTGAGCGGCGCCGAGACGCTCAACGAACCCGTGACGACATCCTGGACGTCGCCCGCCGCGAGTTCGCCGACCGCGGCTACAGCGGGGCGCGGGTCGATCACATCGCCGACCGGACTCGGACCACGAAACGGATGATCTACTACTACTTCGGCGGCAAAGAGCAGCTCTTCGAAGCGGTGCTAGAACAGGCCTATTCCGAGATCCGGGCGGCCGAGCAGGAAGTCCAGCTCGACCACCTGGACCCCGTCGCGGCCATCCGGAGCCTGGCCGAGATCACGTTCGACCACCATGACCGGCATCCCGACTTCGTCAAGCTGGTCCGCATCGAGAACATCCACCACGCTGAGCACATCAGCCGTTCCACGGCCATTGTCAACGTGAACTCGCCGGTGATCGAGCTCATCACGAAGATCCTCGCGCGGGGTGATGCGGATGGGGTCTTCCGCCGGCATCCCGATGCGATCGATGTGCACATGATGATCAGCTCGTTCTGCGTCTTCCGGCTGTCCCACCGCGACACTTTCGGGGCCCTCTTCGGCCGCGACCTTTCCGCCCCGGCACTGCGCGACGGCTACCGGACGATGGTCGGTGACATCGTCGTGGACTACCTGACCGGAGGCGACGGCTGACCTGACGTACCGGTGCCCGGTCCCGAGGGCCGGTATGAAGATCAAATCTTGATGAGCACCTTTACGGCCGTGCTGGCGGCTGAGCACAGTTCGTCGAACCCATCCTGTACCGCCGACTCCAGCGGAATCTCGTGTGACACCACCCGCTCCACCGGGAACCGCCCGGTGGCTATGAGGGACATGATCCGCGGCCAGTCACCGGTCGGGTAGCACCAAATGCCTTCAATGGCGAGGCTCATCTGGCACAGGAGCATGGGATCGATCAGCGCCGGGCGGACGTGCAGCGCGACCTGGGATACCTTGCCTCGGGTCCGGACTCCCTCAAGCACCGTGCTTAGGCCGGCTTCGGTCGCGGAGCATTCCACGGCCACGTCGGCGCCGAGCCCGTCCGTCAGGTCGAGCAGCGCCTCGTGAAAACCCGCCGCGCCGGGGTCGATCACATGGCCGACATCCAGGCCTTCCAGGAACGCCCGACGGTACTGGTTCGGCTCGGAGACGATGATGCGTGCCGCGCCGGCGGCCTGAGCGTACAGCGCAGCAAGCGCGCCAATCGGGCCACCACCGGCGATCAGGACGGAGTTCCCGGGCCGCAATCCCGTCCGGTCGACACCGTGCGCCGCGACCGCGGCCGGCTCGACGATTGCGCCCTGGAGGGCTGAGACTCCCTCCGGGAGCTTGAACACCTGGTAGCTCGGCACGAGGACCTCATCGGACAAGCCGCCACCCGACCAGCTCAATCCCGTGCAGGCCATCTCCCGGCAGAGATGGTGGTCGGCGCGTCGACAGGGACCGCAGTGCCCGCAGCTGATCAGAGGCATGATCGAAACGAGATCGCCGACGGCGACGGAGTCCACCCCGCCGGCGGCGACCTCGATCACCGTTGCGGCGAACTCATGACCGAGGATCTGAGGAGCGGTAGCTCCGGTCAGCGGATGAGGCTCGACCGGGATGACGATGGGACCGTCGGTGTATTCGTGCAGGTCGGTGCCGCAGATGCCGCAATAGATCGGGCGCACACGAACCTGGCCAGCATCGAGCGGTCCAGGTGGCGGAACGTCCTCAATGCGGATGTCCCGGCGAGCGTGGAAGGTTGCTGCACGCATGTCAACTCCAATGTCAAGCCGCCGGCTCCGCGGTCTCGCTGCATACAGATGGTGAATGGTGGTCGGGGAGGGTGTCAACCGTGGTGTAACGGCGATGGCAGAAAACGGGGCCGAGATCGTCGATCGACACGGGCCGCCGCGGCGGCCCCGGAACCCAGGCTCTCCCAGTTGACCGGCCAAATCACCGGATCAGCGCTGAGTACCGCAGGGTGTGAAGCTACCCGGCGGATGCGTGTAAGTGATACTTTACAAGCCACCATGCGTCCGCTAGCATCCGTCCAGCAACACTCTACACTGGCCAAAGGAGATCCCGGTGATCGCAGCTGATGCATCCATCAGGCCTCTGGCTCTCGTCGTAGGCGCGACCGGCATCGCCGGCGACGCGCTGTGCAGGGTGCTGGTCTCGCAAGGCTGGAGAGTCGTCGGCTTGTCCAGGCGCACGCCGTCGGCGTGCGAGGGCGTTCAGCCCGTCCTGGTCGACCTGACCGACGCCGAGGCTGTGCGCACCGCACTGACCAGTCTTAAGCCAACGCACATCTTCTTCACCGCATGGTCGAGGAGGGCGACGGAGGCCGAGAACATCGCCGTCAACGGCGGCATGGTTCGCGACGTGCTGGCCTCAGTGGCCGGTTCGGGGTGCCTGCGCCATGTCGCGCTCGTGACTGGGCTCAAGCATTACATGGGCCCGTTCGAGGCATACGGGACGGGCGAGATCAGGGACACGCCCTTCCACGAGGACGAGCCCCGGCTGTCTGTGCCGAACTTCTACTACGCGCAGGAGGACGAGCTCTGGGAGTCCGCCGAGCGGCACAACTTCTCCTGGAGCGTTCACCGGTCGCACACGGTCATCGGGTACGCGGTCGGCAACGCGATGAACATGGGCATGACGCTGGCCGTCCAGGCGTCACTCTGCCGCGCCCGGGGCTTGCCGTTCGTCTTTCCTGGCAACGAGGTGCAGTGGAACGGGCTGACCGACATGACCGACGCCGGTCTGCTGGCGCGCCACATGTCGTGGGCGGCGCAGACGGAGGCCCTGCCCAGCCAGGCGTACAACGTTGCGAACGGTGATCTTTTCCGGTGGCGGTGGATGTGGCCGCGCATCGCCGGGCTCTTGGATGTCAAGCCCGAGGGATACGAGGGAAGGCCTCGGCCCCTCGGGGACCAGATGCGCGGCCTCGAGCCGGCCTGGGCGGAGCTGGTTCAGCGCAGCGGTCTGGCCGAGCAGGATCTCGCGCGCGTGGCGTCGTGGTGGCACACGGACGGCGACCTGAACCGGCCCATCGAATGCTTCACCGACATGTCTCGCAGTCGGCAGGGTGGTTTTACGGAATATGTCAGCACCCTTAATTCATTCACGCTGCTGTTTGCGAGGCTTAGGCAACAGAAGATTATTCCATAATACCATACGCGGGGCGGCATTACCCTCTGCCACCCAGACTGAGATGAATAGGTCAGCCAACGAGCCGGATTATGGTCAGGGTCACGAAGCGGGAGCTGCGCGTGCAGTCGCAATGGTGGAGCTAGCAAATTCCGATAGCTTAACGAAGTTGGAGGCTCTGTTAATGATTAGACGTAGGAGTCGTGCGTGTATGACCGCGGCACTAGGTGTCACGGCGATCGTCGCAATGGCTGGCTGTGGCGGCAGTAGCTCCAGTTCCAGCTCGTCGGGCAGCTCATCGCATAGTTCAGGGCAGTTTAGCAAGAAGTCTCCGCTGACTATCGGGTACAGCATCCAGTCAGCCCAGGACCCGTACTGGCAGGGCTATGTGCACGGGATCCAGCACGAGATGAAGAAGTACGGCTTTACGAAGCTCGTGACCGAAGACAGCCAGGCGTCGGCGGAGAAACAGGTCTCGGGAAGCCTGGCGCTGATCCACACTGGCATCAGCGCTCTGATCGTCTCTCCCCAGGAGCCAACCGCGCTCGCCGCCACGGAGACGGCCGCGCATAATGCCAAGATCCCGGTCATCGTCGGGGATGTCGGCGCGGCCGGTGACTACGATTCGTTCATACTGTCCGACAACCAGCACGGCGGCCAGCTCGCCGCGCAGTTCGTGGAGAAGCAGCTCGCCGGCCAGAGCGGCGTGCAGCAAGTCGCGGTCATCTCACTGCTTCCGACGACGAGCGTCAATGGGCCGCGGACGAATGGCTTCACGCAGACGATCGCCCAGAACAGCCACTTCAAGGTGGTCGCCAACATTTCAGGCAAGCAGACGCTGTCGGGCGGGTTCGCCGCAGCTCAGGCGATCCTGTCGGCGCACCCGAATGTTGCCGCGATCTACTCGGAGAATGATTCGATGGCGGCCGGCGCCGAGCAAGCTATTACGCAGGCCGGGAAGAACCCGCTGACCAGCCCCATGCTGGTCGGCTTCAATGGCGACCCGATCGCCTTGAAGCTAATGCAGGAAGGCAAGCTGGCGGCAGATGTTGCCCAGAACCCGTACCAGCAAGGGATCGATGCAGTCGATGCGGCCTGGGCGTATCTGAACGGTCGGGCGCCTCAGTTCACGATCCCGAGCTCGAAGACGATTTCGGTTCCAGTGGAACTGGTTACGCCCCAGACTCTCCCAGGATTCCTGAATCGGGTCAAAGCGGGTACCGCGTATTAGACGATGGCGACCTGTCAGAGAGGCATCGAGGAGGACCGACTGGTGACTGACCGTGGGGTGAAAGGCGAGGAGACGCCCGGCGCCGCGGCTCCGACACTTCGGGCCAGCGGTCTGCGCAAGAGCTTCGACGGAGTCGAGGTCTTGCACGGGATCGACGTCCGGCTTGGAAGCGGTGAGATTCATGCCCTCGTGGGAGAGAACGGGGCTGGAAAGAGCACCCTCATCAACCTTCTGAGCGGACGCCTGCGGCCAGATGCCGGTCATGTCGAGCTGAATGGAGAGCAGATAGAATTTCGCAATCCGCTCGCGGCCCGGCGCGCAGGTATTTCGGTCATCGCGCAGGAGCTGGAGGTCGTGCCCACGCTGACCGTCGTGGAAAACGTCTTCCTGGGAGCTGAGCCGACGAAGTTCGGGATCGTGCGCTGGCGCGATGCCCGGCGGAGGGCTGTGAATACTCTTCGCGAGCTCGGGCTCGACGCCAATCCTGAGCGGGTGGTCGGAGCCATGGGCGTGGCCGACCAGCAGCTGGTCGAGATCGCTAAGGCGGTTGTCGGCCAGTTCGGAGTCCTGATCATGGACGAGCCTACGTCGGCGCTGAATCTGGAGGAGGTGGAGCGGCTCTTCCGGGTGGTGCGGCGGCTGAAGGCAGACGGGGTGGCGGTTCTCTACGTCTCTCACCGGTTGTGGGAGGTGTTCGACCTGGCCGATCGCGTGACGGTGGTGAGAGACGGCAATCTGATTTTCACGAAAGAGATCGCGGAGACGGACATAGGCGCGGTGATCCGGGCCATGCTCGGGAGCAAGAGCACGCTGGTCACGGACGTTGCCCAAGCTGGCCGGGAGATCACGCGCGAGGTGGCCGCGGCACGCCAGGGTGCCCATCGCGACGGGAACTCATCGCAGGAGCCCGAGGCGCGGCGCGGCCGGCCCGGGCGGGTGCCCAAGTCTGGCGGCCACGAAGGACCTGTCACCGGCACGCCGGGAGAAAGCAAGCGCCCGCCCGCGGTGGAACTCGAGGGTGTACATTCCGGCCACCTGCTGAGCGACATTAACCTAACTGTCGATGACGGCGAGGTCATCGGGCTGGCGGGCGTTCTGGGCTCGGGCAGAACCGAGCTGTGCGAGGCCATGTGCGGGCTCCGGAAGGTCGACGCGGGAACAATCCGGCTGAGGGGAGTCCCGACGAAAATCCGGGAGCCAAAGGAGGCGCTGGCCCACGGAGTGTTCGCTCTTTCGGAAGACCGCAAGTCCGAAGGGATCTTTGGTCACCTCGACGTGCGTGAGAACGTTGTCCTGAACTTCGACGGAGCCAGCGGGCAACGGATTCCCGTAGATGCCGGACGCAATGCCGTCCGGGCATGGGCGGGCCAGGCCGCCACCATCATCAGGAAGGCCGGGCTGACCCGGATCCGCGCCGGTGCCGAGCGGCGTGCCTTCGATTCGTCGCGGGCGTCGCTGGGAATACGCTGCTCCCGCCCAGATGAACGGATAACCGCGCTGAGCGGCGGCAACCAGCAGAAGGCGATGTTCGCGCGCGCTGCGCTCACCCGCCCGGCAGTGCTCGTTCTGTCCGAGCCGACTCGCGGTGTGGATGTGGGGGCCAAGGAGGAGATCTACTCAGCGATCGACGGGTTCGCGGGGGAGGGCGTCGCGATCATCGTGAGTTCAGCGGAGATCAGCGAGCTGATGCGGCTCGCTGCGCGGATCTATGTCATCAGGAACGGCCGGATAGTGGCGCGGGTCGCGCGCGAAGAGGCAAGCGAGGAACAAATCCTCCGCTACATGGCGGGCTAGCGAGAGCGGGACCTGATGATATTGCGGCTATCGAAGAGGCTCCTGGCGGCGGACTCGGCGGCGGCGGTGATCGCCGCCGCCGGTGTGTTCCTCGCGTTCTCCCTCATCAACTCGCAGTTCCTGACGCGCCTGAATATTGACGGCATCATCGTGGCCGCATCGATATCGGCCATCACGGGCCTGGGCATGACGCTGGTCATATCGATGCGGGCACTGGACCTGTCGGTGGGCTCGATCATGGGCCTGGCCGCGATCATCGCTGCCGAGTTGCTGGGCCAAGGGGTTCCGTTGGTGCTCGTGATCATTGTCGGGCTGGCCGCCGGATGCGTCCTGGGCCTGATCAACGGCCTGCTGATAACGGTACTGGGGCTTCCGTCGTTCGTCGCGACGCTAGCGACGTTGTCGATGATCCTCGGGGGCGAGCTGCTGATCACCAAGGGCCAGACGATCACCATCCACAACAGCGTTTTCAACAAGCTGGTCGTGACGAACATCGGCGGCTTCCTGCCCGTGGCGGCCGTCGTGGCGGCCGTGGTCTTCGCGGTCGTGTGGGTGATCTTCTACCGGACCCCGTTCGGGCGGCACGTGGCCGCGATCGGTGGAGACGAGCGTGCGGCAGTAGGTGCCGGGATCAACGTCACGGCCGTAACCATCGGGACGTTTGTCCTGGTCGGCGTGTGCGCCGCGCTGTCCGGTCTGATGACCGGCGCGCAGCTGCAGAACGTCGACTCGACCATCGGCGCGGATGCGGAGCTGACGGCGATCGCGGTCGTCGTGGTCGGCGGGACAAGCCTGACCGGAGGGCGGGGCAACCTGTTCGGCACGGTGTGCGCGGCAGGCCTGCTCGCGGCGATCGGCGCGGGGCTCAACGTTGTCAACGTGTCATCGCTCTATGACGACCTCGTGTTCGGAGGGATCCTGATCATCGCGTTGATGGTGGACGGGCTGCGCCGCGGATCGAGTCGCAGAGGGAGCATGGTGACCTAGGGCCGATGAGACGGAACAGCACGATGAACGATGAGGTGATCCCGGTCGAGAGCAACCGGGCGCACGTGCCCGCGGCGAGGAGCGCGATCGCGGCGCGCATACGGCTGCCCCGGGAGCGCCGGGGCGTCTGGATCCTGAACGCCGCGCTGCTCGTGGTGCTGGCCATCGCGGCCCCGAACTTCTACACGAGCGGAAATATCGAGACCGTCCTGGGAGATACCGCGATCCTGGGTATCGTCGCGGCGGGAATGACGGTGCTGATCATGGCCGGCGCGTTCGATCTCTCGGTCACGAGCATCATGGGCCTCGCGCCGATCGTAGCCGTGAGCGTGGCGGGCAACGGGAACGGGCTCTCACTGCTGCTCTTGTCCGTTCTCACGGGCGTGGGGCTCGGTGCCGTGAACGGCCTGATCATCACGCGTGGCCGGGTCGCACCTTTTGTGGCGACACTGGGGACTCTGTTTGTCTTCGGGTCGGTCGCCGACATCATTTCCAAGGGAAATGCACTCAGCGTCACGGACTCGACGGTGCTCAAGCTAGGCACCGGAAGTATCGGCCCGTTGCTTCCCTACAGCTTCGTGATCATGCTGGTCGTGTTCGGCCTGTGCCACATCCTGCTGCGGCGGTCGCACCTGGGGCGCTGGGTCCGGGCCTCGGGTAGCAACCTGCGAGCCGCCCACGTGAGCGGCATCAACGTACGCTGGGTCTACTTCTCCCTATTCGTGATCTCGGGCGCGCTCACCGGCCTCGCGGGCATCCTGCTGAGCGGTTACCTGGCGTCCGCCGACGCGGCGCAGGCCCCGAACTACAACCTGAGCGCGATAGCGGTCGTCGTTGTCGGGGGCACCAGCCTTCGTGGCGGTGAGGGAACGCTCGTCGGGACAGCGCTCGCCGCGTGGTTGTTCGCCGTGGTGGGCAACGGGCTGGTTCTCATCGGGATGAACTCCTACTGGCAGTACGTGGCCACCGGCATCATCGTGATCTTGGCGTTGATCCTGGGGAAGGTCGGGCTGGGCGGGGAGATCTGGCCGCGGCGAAGCGCTATGCCCGGCGGCGCGCCACTGGAGTCACTAGATGCGGCCGCGGCCGGGGTCGCGGAGAGCGCGCCATCAGACGATTGAGGCGCTAAAAGACACAGGCTAGTGTTCCGCGCGGAACTCATAGCCAGCGGTCAGCCCGCCATCTACCAGCAGCTCAGATCCGCTCATACCCGATGAACCGGCGGAGAGGAGAAACAGTGCGGCATTGGCTACCTCTCCCGGGTCGAGGATGCGCCCGTTTGGCTGGCGCGCTTCCCGGGTCGCTAGGAGAGTCGGATCCTTCACGGCCTCCAGGTGCCGGTTGAACAGGCCAATGCGCATCGGCCCCGGGCTGAGGACGTTGACCCGGACGCCCTGCCTCCCGAAGTCGAGCGCCGTGGTGCGCGCCAGTTGGTACACGGCAGCCTTGGATGCGCAGTAGGACACCAGCTGCTGCTCAGCGTGCAATGCGTCTACGCTCGCGACGCTCACGATCGGGCCGCCACCTCGCATCACGATCTCCGGTACCAGGCAGCGATAGGCGAGGAGGGTGCCGTCAACGTTGACGCTGAAGACCTGCCGCCATTCCGCCAGATCGAGGTCGACCACCGAACCGACGCTCAAGATCGCAGCGCACGTCAGCAGGCCCAGGCTGCGGTCGGCCGGTGAAAGCTCCCCGACAACCGCCGTCCATACGGGTTCGTCGGCGACGTTGCCCTGGAAATGCGCGTAGAGCGCCGAGGACGCGACGCTGCCGTGCCCACGGGCCAGGTCAACTCCGATGACCTTCGTCCCGGACGCAACCAGCTTCTGGGTGCACAGCAGGCCAAAGCCAGAGGAGGCACCGGAGACAACGACGACATCCGGGAGCGGCAGGTCGAGGCTGGGCGCCGCGCGATCCGGGCTGAAGCTGCTCATAGTGACCCCGTTCCTCGTATAGTACTACTGTACATCTCAGCCGGCCTGGCGTATAGAATCCGCAAACACAGGAAGCGTCCGCCGCTGACTTCTGCGGAACGGCTCGCTGGCCAGCGCCCGAAGGCGGCCGACGCGCGCCGATGCCTGCGCGGGCCGTTCGGCCAGATCCTGGAACTCCCTGGTCGTGCGCGGAATCGAAGGATCAAATGAGAGAGCGGTCCTGGGTGGGACACCCATCACCGGACCGCCTACCGCGCCGCTCGCAGTGGCCTCGCGAGACAGGGGAGGACCTCGCGTTCTGTGCGCCGTGTAACTGCTGGTCTACAGCGAAGCGGGGCGGTGTTTGCTAGCGCTTGACAGTATGGCCCCGCCGCCGGTAGCCTCGCCCCAGATCGGGCGCGGCTGGGTGGCAGGCCAAGCCCCAGGGTGACGGGGTTCCGTCATCAGACCGAGGCGAAGCCGGAGGCAGACTAATGAAGATCTTGAGCGCTGACGTCGAGCCGGTCATGGAGCACGACGACACTGTCACGAGCTACTTCATGTACGAGAAGGAGTCGCTGCGCAGCGAGACCGAGGGTTCGTATCTCGAGTTCATCAACGAGTTCGAGCTGAAGCCCGGAGTCTCCATCCAGCCGCACAGCCATAACTCACACGAGTTCTACTACGTCATCAAGGGTAGCGGGACCATGCGCGTTGGAGACAGCGCCCGCGACGTCAACCCGGGTGACCTGGTGCACATCGAGCCGAACGCACCGCACTCGGTCCTGGCGGGGCCCAACGGGGTCCGCTGCTTCGCCTTCGCGGCCAGCTTCCAGAAGCCGGGCGAAACGTTCACCGTCGCGACCTTCCCCGACTGGCCGTAGCGGCCTGCGGGCAGGAACCCACGGCGCGTGCCGCACGTAGATCGTAGGGAGGCATCTGTGGAGCTAGGACTTGAGGGCAAGACTGCTTACGTCACAGGTACCGCGACGGGCATCGGCCGTGACGTCGTGCGCAGGCTCGCGAAAGAGGGCGTTTCGGTCTTCGCGGTGGACCGCGATCTCGAGGCTCTTGACGCTTACGTAAAAGACGAGGGACTGTCTGGCGTGGTCAGCCACCGCGCCGACCTGTCGTCGTTCGACGAATGCGTCGCGGCGGCCCGGGAGGGCGTCGCGCACTTTGAGGGACCGCCAGACATCCTGGTCAACAACGTCGGCGCCGGAAAATTGCTGGCTTTCGAGGATATAGACGACGAGCTCTGGCACCGGACGTTTGAGCTGAACTTTTTCGCCATGGTGCGCACCTCCCGCCAGATCGTTCCGCTCATGGCCCAGGGTTCCGGTGGCGCCGTGGTCAATGTCGCCTCCGACCTCGCGCGCCAGCCAGAGCCCGTGATCGTGGACTATGCCGCTTCGAAAGCAGCGATGCTGAGCGTCTCGAAGGCGCTCGCCCTGGCCTACGGGCCCACGGTACGGGTCAACGCCGTCTGCCCAGGGCCCATCTGGACACCGTTCTGGTGGAATCCAGGCGGTTTCCTGGAGACGATTGAGGAGGCTTACGGCAAGAAAGGGGACGAGGCCGTAGCCGCGCTGGTGGAGGATCGCGGAATCCCACTCGGCCGCTTTGGCCAGCCCGACGAGGTGGCACAGGCGGTCGTCTTCCTCGCGTCGTCAGCCGCCTCCTTCATCACCGGTGCCGCGCTGGGCGTGGACGGTGGAACGGTCCGTTCCCCGCTTTAGGACATCGAAGGATTCGCCGCACGTGATCGAGGCCCAACATCGCAACAGCACCGGGCTCGTGGTGACCTCGGTAACGCACGAGAGGGAGACCTCGATGGGCACAGCCACCTACGGGATGAACGTAGTCGACTGGGAGGCGCGCATCGATGTCGAACGACTGCGTACCGACCGGCTGGTCCGGCTAAAGCATGCACTTGACCGATCTGAGGTTGGCTCCCTTCTGACTTTCGACTTCCACAACATCAGGTACATGACCGCGACCCACATCGGCACGTGGGCAATGGACAAGATGATCCGGTTCGCCGTTCTCCCGCGGGACGGTGAACCAGTGCTCTGGGACTTCGGCTCGGCCGCCCGCCATCACCAGCTCTATGCACCGTGGCTGGACTACCGGGCCGATGATGAGATCACCAGAGGCATGGCCGGTGACAGCGGCGCGCGAGCGGGGATCTCTCTGATGCGAGGCGCCTTCAGCCCAGCCTCCGGCATCGCTGATTCCGTCGCGAGCAAGATCTATGAAGAACTCGAACGGCACGGGATGCATACGGCGCCGGTTGGCGTCGACATCCTGGAAATGCCCGTGCTGGAAGCGCTGCGCGCCAAGGGTCTGGAGGTGGTCGACGGTCAGCAGATCTTCCTGGAAGCGCGGCGGCTCAAAACCCCGGACGAGATCACCCTGCTGACCACCGCGGCCTCGATGGTTGATGCGGCCTACGACGAGCTCTATACGTTCCTGCGCCCCGGAGTTCGTGAGAACGAGGCCGTCGGGCTGGTGTCCAAGAAGCTGTACGATCTCGGCTCCGAGCATGTCGAAGGCGTGAACGCGATCTCCGGCGAGCGGTGCTCACCTCACCCGCACGTCTTTTCCGACCGGATCATACGACCGGGTGACCCGGCGTTCTTCGACATCTTGCACAGCTTTATGGGCTACCGAACGTGCTACTACCGGACCTTCGCCGTTGGCAGCGCTTCCGCAGCCCAGGTGGACGCCTACAAGCGCTGCCGCGAGTACATGGACGTTGCCATCGAAGCAGTGAAACCCGGGGCGACCACCGCGGATATCGTACGGCTGTGGCCCACGGCCCAGGAGTTCGGGTTCCCGGACGAGGAAGCTGCGTTCGCCCTCCAGTTTGGGCATGGAGTCGGTCTGTCGATCTGGGAGAAGCCGATCTTCAGCCGGCTTGTCTCGCTCGACCAGCCCGAAGTGCTCGAAGAAGGCATGGTCTTCGCGCTGGAGACCTACTGGCCCGCGGCGGATGGCTGGGGTGCGGCGCGGATCGAAGAGGAAATCGTCGTAACCGGCCGCGGTGCCCAGTTGATTACCAAGTTTCCGGCAGAGCAACTGCTCGTAGCGGGACAGCGCTATTACACGACCGGGGGGTTTCTGCCACTGCAGCGGGACAGCCAGTCACACCTCAATAACCAATCCAGCTCAGGTTCGCACCGAACGGATCACTCTGGTGGTTGAGAACGACATCCGGACCAGGGCCTGAGATGCGCGAGGTGGTCCCGAGCCCGGCCGCATGATCCGTTTGGGCTTGAATCCAGGCGACACGTACAGTCTGACCTAACACAGAGGCTGGTGGAGTGCAGCAGCCTCCGATACCGAGAGAGAAAGATTGTGCCCACGGCTAGAGGCTCCGCCACCGGGGCCGACGAGACGCCACCGGCTCGCGCTCGTCGGCAGTCTGCGAATGTCAAACCGCTGCTCGTCCCGGACCGGCGCGAACCGGTTGCGGGGGTGGGCGCCCAGCTTCGCGAGCGGCGGCAGGCCGCTGGGCTGTCGCTGCGCCAGTTCGCCAAGATTCTCGGCGTTTCCGCATCGTTCATATCGCAGCTCGAGAACGGCAAATCCCAGCCTTCCGTGGCGACGCTGTATCAGATATGCAGCGCCCTGGACGTTACCGTTGACGAGCTCTTCGCGGCGCTGAGTTCTTCCGCCGAGCAGCCTTCAGGCCCGGCCGCTACGGTCAAGGCTGCCCCCGCACCAGTATCCCGGCCGGATCTCCGAAGCTTCGATGACGCTGCCCCGGCCGATGGCGGCAGGACGATGGACGCGAGCAAACCCGTGATCGGGCCGGCCCGGCGGCAGAAACTGGTGCTTGACTCTGGGGTCACATGGGAGCAGCTGTCCGCCGTACGGGAGGCCGCTGTCGACTTCATGTTCGTCCGCTATGACGTTGGCGGCAGTTCGACCGTCGACGAGCAGCTGATCCGCCATTCCGGCGTCGAATACGGTTACCTGATCAGCGGCGAGCTCATGGTGACGCTGGGATTCGACACATACCGGGTCCGGGCTGGTGAAGCGATTTCCTTTGACTCAACTATTCCGCATCGCCTGGACAATGTCGGCAAGATCCCGGCCGAAGGCATCTGGTTCGTCCACGGACGGAACGCCAACCACGAGCATTAGGCCGACGACACGCAAAGCTGACTTAACTGGTGCGCCTTAGCTGGGCCTGCCTGAGGCTTCCACCGCTGCCATGAACGCCACTATCGCTTCGGCGACCACGTCCGGGGCTCGCCGGGGCAAATGATGACCCGGTCCCTCGACCAGCTGCAGACGGGAATCCGGCAGGGCCTCCGCCAGCCGGCGGGCGGTGTCGATGGGAACCAGGGTGTCGCCAGGGTCGGCGATCAGGAGCACCGGCGCCTGGACCGACGGGATGGCGGACACCAGCCCGTCCAGCTCGTGCAGTAGGGCACGTTGCTCGACCAGGAAGGTACGCCACAGCGAGCCGTGCTCACTGCTCGCGTGTCCCCATATCTGCCAGTTGACGTACTCGCCCGGGCCAAGCGGGCGGCACCGCCGCCTGGCCATCAGGGCGAGCCGGGCGCGGGCGATCCATGGCGTCAGCCGCCATGCGACCAGCGCGCACAGCGGCCCGGCCATTGGTGCGGCCAGCAGCCTGTCCCAGCCGTTCACGCATCCTGGGCCCACGCTCGCGAGCAGGATCACGGCCTCCACGCGGTGCGGCGCGAGGCTCGCGGCCGACAATGCCACCCCGCCGCCGTAGGAGTGCCCCACCAGCACCGCGCGCTGGATGCCGCGGGAGTCCAGCTCATCGAGCACCGTGCGCGCCCCGGCGGCGAACCCGGCCGCGGCCCGCGCGCTGGAGCCGTATCCCGGCCGGTCAACCGCGACGGCGTGCAACTGGGCCGGCAGCCGTCCGGCTATCTGCTGCCAGTCGGCTCGGGAGCCCGGCTGCCCGTGCAGCAGCAGCAGTTCGTGAGTACGCGCCTGGCCTGGCATGCCAATGGTTGCGACGTCCGGGGAGGGCAGGGTTCGGGCGCTGGTGGTGTCGCGCCGGGCTGGGTGGTGGTGTCGCAGCCAGAGGAAGATCAGCCATCCCGCGAATGCGGCCAGCCAGAAACTGGCCAGGCGGTAGAGCAGGACCGCAGCCAGTGCCTGGCTCGCCCTCAGCCCAGCCGCCACCAGGGCCAGGGCGACAGTGCCTTCGGCGATCCCGAGCCCGCCAGGTGCGATGTTGAGGCTTTGTGCGGCGACTCCCGATCCGTAGACCAGCAGGAGGACGTGCCAGGGCACGGGGGCGCCGGCGGCGTGGATGCTCACGGCGAGGACTGCTGCGTCGGTGAGCCAGTTGGCCAGGGCCAGGCCGGTCACTGTGAGCCAGCCAGACGGGGCGAGGTGGAGTGAGCCCAGCCGGTCGGCCCAGGCCCGGATGGTCCGGCGCGGATCGTCGCTGGGCCGGCGAAACAGCCGCGACCCGTGCCTGAGAGTCCATGCCGCGGGCCGTTCGAGCGCGCCGCGCAGCCGCGGCTGGCGCGCGGCCGCGCCCACCACGACGAGGGCCGCCACGGCGAGCGCGCCGCCGGGCACGGCGACCGCCGTGGCCAGGATATTGCCGGATGACAGCGCACCGCCGGCCGCGACGAGGGCCGCCGCGGCCGAGGAGATCACCCCGCCGGCCAGCAGCGACCAGCCGGCCAGC
>JAWWPY010000065.1:0-20048 GCA_033854735.1 Streptosporangiaceae bacterium
AGAACGGCGCGCGGCGCAGACGCGCGATCTGCTTGGCGGGCGTGCCGACAAACCGCATGAACAGGGCCACCGCGTCGCCCCGGCGGCCTTCGGCCAGGGCCTCTGTCAGCTGCCTGAGGTACTGGCTCCAGGACTCCTGGGCGCCAGGATCGTTGTTGTAGGGAGGCTCGTACATGGCGATCTTGCTGACCTTGCTGCCGAGCCTTATGGCCGCCCGCATGGCCAGGGGCCCGCCGGACGAGTGGCCGTAGAGGAACGCCAAGCCGCCGGCGCGGTCGATCAGCGCCTCGATGTCGTCGATCTCCCGGTCGACCGCGTAGGGCAGCGTGTCGCCGCTCTCGCCGCGGCCGCGGCGATCAAAGCCGTAGACCGTGAAGTGCGGCGCGAGCAGCTTGGCCAGCTCCGACCCGGAGCCGGACGAATGGACGGTCAGCGCGCCGTCGACCAGGATCAAGGCCGGTCCCTCGCCCCGCTTGTCGTAAGCGATCGTCGTGCCGTCGGGTGACCTCAGTGCGTTCATGGTTGTCTCCTCCGGCTTAACCACGCAGCAATGGCGGTGTGTGCATTGAGAGCCATGCCATCAGTGTGGGCGCACCGGGGTGCGCCACCGCGCCGGATGCCGCCCAGCTGGCCCGCCTCGCCCCGTAACCAGCCCCGCACCAGCCAGCCACGGCGCCACCCAGGCGTGCGCCAGGGCCGGGCCACTCAGCCTGAGGACTTTTTCAGGGCGAAGCAGCTAGTCTTCCGCGGTCAGCCCGTCCCGGAGCTGGGCGAGCGTCCTGGCCAGCAGCCGGGACACGTGCATCTGCGAGATGCCCAGCTCGCTGGCGATCTGGGACTGCGTCATATTGCCGAAGAAGCGCAGCAGGAGGATCCGCTTTTCCCGGCTGGGAAGCTGCTCAAGCAGGGGTTTGAGGGACTCCCGGTACTCCACGCCCTCCAGGGCCTCGTCCAGCATCCCGAGCGACTCGGCGACCGCGGGCGCGTCATCGTCCCCCGAGTCCGGGGCGTCCAGCGACACCGTGGAGTAAGCGTTCGCCGACTCCAGGCCCTCGAGCACCTCTTCCTCGGTCATCTGCAGGTGGGCGGCAATCTCCGCGACCGTCGGCGCGCGGCCTTCCTTCTGGGCCAGGTCCCCGATGGCCTTGGTCAGCGCGAGCTTCAGCTCCTGCAGCCGCCGCGGCACCCGGACGGCCCATCCCTTGTCGCGGAAATGACGCTTGATCTCGCCGACGATGGTGGGTGTCGCATAGGTGGAGAATTCAACCCCGCGCTCCAGGTCGAACCGGTCGATCGACTTGATCAGGCCAATCGTCGCCACCTGAGTGAGGTCATCGAGCCATTCCCCGCGGTTGCGGAACCTCCGCGCCAGGTACTCCACGAGCGGCAGGTGCAGCTCGACCAGCTCGCCGCGGATGCGCAGCCGGTCCGGATCACCAGCCGGCAGGTCAGCCAGCCTCCCGAACAGCTCTCTGGCGCGTCCCCGGTCCTGCACCGCATGCTGAATCCTCGGCGAGGTGACCACGATCTCCTCGTCGGGCGTGGCCTTGATCTCGCTGGTTACCCGGACGTCGATTTCCCCGGTTCCCCGGGCATCGACATGCCCGGTCACGCGGACCTCGATTTCCTCGGTCACAAGGACCTCGATGGTTCACGGCTCTTCCGGAGCAGTACGGTGACCTTGCCTCCCGGCCCTACCCACGCGTCCACGGTGCCGGCCAGCGCCGACAGGACCGTCCAGGCGAACGTGTCGCGGGACGGCGGCTGGGCCCGCTGGCTGAGCACGGACACGGCGATCGTCATGCTCTCCTCGCCCAGAGTGAAGTCGCAGGACAGGCTGGCTCCGGGTGCGGCCTGGCTGAGCAGGATGCCGCACGCCTCGTCCACGGCGATACGCAGATCCTCGATCTCGTCCAGCGTGAAATCGAGCCGCGCGGCCAGGCCGGCGGTCGCCGTGCGCAGTACGGACAGGTATGCGCCTTCGGCGGGCATGCGAATCGTCACCTGGTCTTCGGCCGCACGCTCAGGGGGATGCCCGCTGGTGTGCGCAGCCAGTGGCGCGCCCGCAGCGGCCGGTGCGGTCGTCTTCTCGATCACGTCTGCCCTCCAGTGCCGTCTGCCATCCGGCGTGGCTCGCGGCCATCATCTGCCTTGCCATGCAACTTACCGCCCACGGCGCGCGACGCTGACGCAACGCCCCGCTTCCGGGTCTCATAAATTGCATCTGACCTGCGATGAAGCCTCAAACGCGGATGGAAGTGCGCCGGGCCCCGCGGACTGTGCCCGCGGGGCCCTGGGCATGCGTGATCGCCGATCCGGGAGGCCTCAGGCCTGCTTTGTCTCCCAGAAGATCTTGTTGATCTCGTCGATCTTGGAGAGCAGCGAGTCCGCAGTGGCCACGTCGGTGCTGCTCTTCGTGCCGCCGCCACCGCCGGCCAGCTTGGTGGCTTCGTTGAACAACTGGTTCAGCTGTGGGTACTTCTCGAAGTGGGGCGGCTTGAAGTAATCCGTCCACAGCACCCACAAGTGGTGCTTGACGAGTTCGGACCGCTGCTCCTTGATCAGCAGCGCCCGGGTCCGGAACGCCGGGTCGTCGTTGTCGTGGTACTTCTGGATGATCGCTTTAACGGACTCGGCCTCGATCCGGGCTTGGGCCGGATCGTAGACACCGCAGGGCAGGTCGCAGTGAGCGTGTGCGGTGGCCCTCGGCTCGAGGAGACGTGCGAGCAGCCTCATCGATCCCCTTCTCTCATGTCGGATCATGGGTTACCGGTGTCCGACACTACCCCGTCGACGTTACGGGAAACCGGGAGGGATGCATGCGCTGGCCGTTGTGGCGGGTCAAGGTGACCGATCAGTCCATGGAGCCAGCCCTGGGCCACGGCGACTGGCTGCTGGTCCGCCGGGCTGTCCGGCCAGGCCGGCCGGTGCGGATACAGCCGGATCAGATTGTGATCGCCACGCATCCAGGCCAGCCGGGCCTGCTGCTCGTCAAGCGCGCGGCGTGGCGAGAGCGTGATGGCTGGTGGCTGGTGGCCGACAACCCCGTGGCCGGTGGCGTGGACAGCTGGAAGTTCGGGGCCCTGCCCGACGACCTGATCGAGGGCCGGGTGCTGCTGCGCTACCGCCGCGGCCGGGTCCACAACGGCTGAGGACCTCCGGGCCCGTTTCCGGGCACCGGAGGTCCTCAGACCCGCAGCTAAAAGCAGATCACCGCTCGGGCGGCTCCACGCCGGACTGTGCCCCGACGAGCTTGAGCATCTCCTCCCTGGGCAGCCGCTGGTACATCGCCCAGAAGTAGATGACCAGGCTGAACGCGGCAACGATCAACATGTCGTACCACAGCCCGATTCTGTTGGTGTTCAGCGGTGCCGCCACGGCGCCGCCGCTGTACTGGCCCTGCCAGGAGATGATGCCCATGCCGATCAGGTAGACCGGCAGCCACAACGCCGACCTCACGTCCAGCGGCGGCCGGTTCTTGTCGAAGGCCATCGCGATGCCGATCAGGACGTAGCCGATGACGATGCAGATGCCGAGCTTCCACAGCGTCTCGAAGCCCGACCAGTAGATGATCAGGTTGGCGATGACGAACGCGAGCGGCGCCATCACCGTCGCCCCGCCCATCCGGTACGGCCGGTCCGCCTCCGGGACCTGCCGGCGGAACGCACCCAGGGCCAGCGGCGCTCCCGCGTACATCAGCACGGACGCCGAGGTGACCAGGCCGACCAGCGCGTGCCAGCTCGGGAACGGCAGCAGGAAGACCAGGCCGAACACGAACGACGTGACCAGCGCGAACCAGGGCACGCCGCGGCTGTCGGTCCGGGTGAAGATCTGCGGGTAGTAGCGGTTCCGGCCCAGCCCGTAGCCGACGCGCGAGGTGGATGTCAGGTAAATCAGGCCGGTGCCGAACGGGGAGATGAACGCGTCGATCCGCAGGATGATGGCCAGCCAGCCGAGGCCGACCAGGCCGGCCAGGCCGGCGAACGGGCCGGCGGTGATGGGCGAGGTCGCCGGGATGCCGGGGAAGCCGTGCCCGAGGATGCTGTGCGGCACCGCGCCGATGAAGACCAGCTGCAGCAGGACGTAGACCAGCACGCCGATCAGGACCGCGCCGATGATGGCCCGCGGCAGGTTGCGCTGCGGGTTCTTGATCTCACCGGCCAGCTGGTCAGCCTGCTCGAAGCCGAGGTAGGAGAACATGACCCCCGCGGTGCTGATCGCGCCGAGCACGCCCTTGACGCCGTACGGCATGAAGCTGCCGCCCGCGCTGAAGTTGCCGCTGTGGAACTTGAAGGCCAGCACGATGATGGCCAGGACCGGGATGGCCAGCTTCCACCACATGATCGCGCTGTTGGTCTCGGAGAGCAGCTTGATGCCGAGGAAGTTGACCGCGGTGAAGATGGCCATCAGGATGATCGTCAGCACGAAGCCGAGACCGGTGACGTTCCCGGTGGTGGAGTTGTACACACCGTGCCAGTAGTACGACCCGTAGTTCATCACCGCGAAGCACTCGATCGGCGCCACGGCGACCGCCTGCAGCCAGGAGAAGAAGCCGAAGGACATGCCGGCCGTGCTGCCGAAGGCGAAGTGCGGGAACCTCGCCGTGCCACCCGAGACCGGGTACATGCCGCCGAGTTCGGCGTGCACGAGCGCCAGGATGATGACCGCGATTCCGGCGATGATCCAGGAGAGAAGGGCCGCCGCCCCAGCCGCTTGCGCGGCGAACAGAGAGCCGAACAGCCAGCCGGAGCCGATGATGGAGCTCTCGGACGCCCAGATGGCGCCGATGAGGCCCATCTCCCGTTTAAGGCCAACGTCCGACGGCTGGGTAACCGTGGCTACAGACTCAGATGCCATGATCGAGCCTTCCTTCAGGTTCGCATACGTGGGCCATACGCCCCGTGAGTAGGCCTCATGTTAATGATCGTCAAGGGGCGTGAGAAGAAGTCGTTTGGCGTCATTTCGATAACACGGGTCACGGTCGGGTGCATGGAACACACGCTCTGCTGCCATTGCGAGGTTAGCCCGCCGGGCTCGGCGGAATTTATCCCCCGCTGCATCGGCCTGCGCAGTCATCACCGGGCGGCGCGGCAAACCCGCGCGCCTGCGCGGGTTTGGGCGATTCCGCCGTGGCCAGCGCGGCGGTTCAGTTCGCGCGGGGAGGCGTTCAGTTCGCGCGGGGAGCCGGTTCAGTTCCCGGCGGGGAGCCGGTTCAGCTCGCGGCGGTGGACGCGCGATCAGCGTCGTGGCTGCGCCGGCGGCCGGGGAAGGCCGTGACGTTGGCCCTCACCTTGGCCGCGCACCGGTCGGAGCAGAAACGCCTGGACCGGTTGGTGCTCGCGTCGATGAACACGCCCTGGCAATCCGCGCCTGTGCAGGAGCCAAGCCGTTCCGGGCCCATCTGGGTGACGATCCCGGCCAGGCCGACAACGGCCCGCGCCGCGTACTTGTCCGCCGCGGAACCGCTCTCGGCGAGGTGCAAGTGCCACGATTGGCCATCGTGCTGCGCGATCTCGGGATGGAATGGGTAGCGGGTGAGGAGCGCGTTAAGGCGCCCGACAACCTCCTCGCCCTTCCCGGCCGCGGCGGCGGTGAAGATCAGCCGCAGATCGGCCTTGAGGTGCGTGAGCGCCTCCAGGTCGCCCGGCGTCACCAGCGAGTTCAGCTGGGGCACGCCCGCGGTGAAGGCGCGGTAGCCGTCGACAGAAACAAGCCCGTCACGGTGACCGTGATCGGGGCAATCCGTGTTCACCAAGCGCACCGCCAGCTCGGCGTAGGAGGTGAAGTTCACTCCAGTCCTTCGGGTGCCTGGGGATGTCAGGGGGCCGCTTCCCGCCCCGAGTATGGCACAGACCAAGGGCCCCGGCCTGCTGTTCTGAGGGGTCACTCAGCTAACTCCCAGCGGCGGCTCAGGCCATTCCTCAGCCGGTGTTCCGGGCGATGCCCATCGGCCCGGCGCTGGCCACCCTGTCGCCCCTGATGACGGCGCTGGAGCGGGCGTAGCGCTAGGGTGCGGGCCATGTTCGCTGTTACCGCCGCACGTATCGACGCTGAGAATCCGCTGGCCGGCCTGGACCTTGGTGAGCGCCCCGAGCCGTCCGGCGAACCAGGCTGGACCACCGTCGCCGTCAAGGCCACCGCGCTCAACCACCACGACGTCTGGACCCTGCGTGGTGTCGGGATCTCACCGGACCGGCTGCCGATCGTGCTGGGCTGCGACGCCGCCGGGGTGGACGAGGAAGGCAACGAAGTCGTGGTGCACGCGGTGCTCGGCGATCCGAGCGTGGCGGGCGGTGACGAAACTCTCGATCAGCGGCGCTCGCTGCTGTCCGAGCGGTATGACGGGACGTTCGCGGAGCGACTGGCCGTGCCCAGGCGGAACCTGCTGCCCAAGCCCGCGGCGCTGTCCTTCGAGGAGGCGGCCTGCCTGCCGACGGCCTACCTGACCGCGTACCGCATGCTGTTCGCCCGATCCGGCCTTGAGCCAGGCGCCACCGTCCTCGTGCAGGGCGCCAGCGGGGGGGTGGCCACGGCCTTGATCCTGCTGGGCCGGGCCGCGGGCTACCGGGTCTGGGTGACGAGCAGGACAGAAGCCAAACGGGACCGTGCCCTCGAACTCGGCGCCGACCAGGCATTCCCGGATGGCGCGCGGCTGCCGGAGCGGGTGGACGCGGTCATGGAGACCGTCGGCCAGGCCACCTGGGCCCACTCGCTGCGTGCCCTCAGGCCCGGCGGCCGGATCGTGATCTGCGGTGCTACCAGCGGGGCAGTGCCGCCGGCTGACCTGACCCGGGTCTTCTTCCTGCAGCTGTCGGTCGTCGGCTCGACCATGGGCACCCGCGACCAGTTCGGCCGCTTGCTGGAGTTCTGCGTGCAGACGGGGGTACGTCCCAAGATTGACCGGGTGCTGCCGATCAGGTCGGCGGCCGACGGGTTCGCCGCCCTGATCTCCGGCGACGTCTTCGGCAAAGTCGTCTTCACCGTCTGAGGCCGCGCCGCGAAACCACAGCATTCTCCGCAGCCTCCGCCTAAGCACCGGCATCCTTGGACGCTGGTTAAGGATCCCAACGCGGTTCCTGCCCACCACGCACGGAGAGCCAGTCCCGTCCCGGCTCAGCCGGGCTGTAACGGGGACTTCTGGCCCTAGACGTGACCGGCTGGCTGTGCAATAACGGGTAATAAGGATAAACAGGTAATAAGCCTGCAAACCCCGCCGGAGGCCGCCATGAGATTTCCCATTGCGCTCGGGGTGATCCTGGTCCTCGGCTACGCAGTGGGGGGCCTGGTCGGCCTGGCCACCGCCGCCGCGGTGGTGTTCGTCGCCTACTGGTTCTCCATGAAGCTGAACCCCCGGGTCGCCTGCGGCAAATGTGACGGTCGTGGCCGCTACCCCGGATGGCTGTTCACCTGGGTCTGGCACTGGTGCCACATGTGCGGTGGGCAGGGGCGGACGATCCGGTGGGGTTCCGCGCGGTGGGGAACACCAGCCGCCAAGGCCGAGGCGGTCAGGATCCGGACGGCGGCAGCGGCGCGCCCCCGCCGCCGCTAGGGAACACCCTAAACGCGGTCACTCACCCATCGCACCGAAGCAGGCACAGCCCCGGACCCGGTCGGCCGCACCCCGGCCACGACGGGAATTCGCCCGGCCAACGCTCCGGGACTTCGGTCAGGCGTCGTGGCCGGGCTCGTCGTCGGCTGGGGGCGTGGGCGGGCCTTCGCCGAAGATCTCGCTCCGTATCCGGTCGAGCGTGTCGTCCAGGATCGCCCGGAGGTCGCCGAGGGCGTCCTCGCTCACCGCTTGCGCGTGCAAGGCTGCCGTGCGCAGTTCGCTGGTGAAGCGCCGGGCTAGCCGCTCCAGGTCCCGGTAGGTGCTGGGATCGGCCCAGCCGGACGGCCCTGGCGGGCCCGGCCAGCCGCGCCGGCCCGGCCAGTCGGCCCACCCTGGCCAGTCCTGCCAGCCGCCCCATCCGTGCTCGCCTGGCTCGCCGCCCGGTGTCGAATCGCGGCGGCCACGGCCCCGCCGGGCGTCGCGGGCCTGCCGCGCGCCTTCCCTGGCCTCTGCTGCGGCCTGCCGGGCGTGCTCGCGGGCGGCGCGAGCCTGCTCCCTGGGGTCGTGGCCCGTTTCCCGGGTCCGAGCCTCGGTGTCGTCGCCGGCCGCCCGGGCCCAGGCGTTGGCGTCGTCGCTGGGCGTCCCGGTGGTGGAACTGCCCCGGCTGGCGGAGCCGCGGCCACGGCCGCGGGGCGGCGCCTGGTTCCCCCCGTGGATGTCCCGGGCCGCCCAGGTGAGCTCCTCGCGCAGGCTGCGGACGGTCTCCCGGACGTCCTCGGTGACTTCGCGGGCGATGTCGCGGACCGACGCGGTCAGCTCGTCCTCCAGTTCGGTCAGGTCGTCTGAGCGGTTCCTGAGTTCTTCCCGGCCCTTCTCGGTGATCCGGTAGACCTTCCGGCCCTCGGACTCGTCGTGCGTGACCAGCCCTTCCTCTTCGAGCCTGGCCAGCCGGGGGTAGATCGTGCCCGGCGATGGCGAGTAGACACCCATGAACCGGTCTTGGAGCAGCCGGATGACCTCGTAGCCGTGCCGCGGGGACTCGTCGAGGAGCTTGAGCAGGTAGAGGCGGAGCCGCCCGTGGCGGAAGACCGGGCTCATCGGGACTCGCCCCCGGAGCCCGCCGTCCCGGAATGATTGCGCTGGAGCAATGTGACCTGGCCTGACATGGTGGTGATGGAGAGGCGGCCGGTGTCATCGCCGGCGCCGAGGATCCCGGTCAGCAGGTTCGCGCCGGGCCCGTTGGAGGACTGCAGGCCGCTGAACTCACTCAGCACCCGGCCGGTCGTGGACCGCAGGTCGACCCGCGTGCTGGTCTGCGCGGGCAGCCGGATCGCCACCGCTCCAGAGACCGTGCCGACCCGGAGGCCGCCACCGTGTTCCAGATCGATGTCCGCGGTGATCCGCCCGCTCACTGTTTTCGCGTCGAGGTGGTGCACGGTGCCGTCGGCCAGGGTCAGGTCCCCGGAAACCGAGTTGAACCCGATCCGGCCGTCAATTCCCTGCGCCTCGATGTCCCCCGAGACCGTCTTCGCCTCTACTGTGCCTGTCACGCCATCCAGCGTGATGTTCCCTGAGACGCTTCTGACGGATGTCTTCGCGGAGATTCCGGACACGATCGCGCTGGCATTCACCACCCCGAGCTGGATGGGGCAGTCTTTGGGCACCGTGATCGTGATGGCGGCCGAGTGTCGCTGCGGGCGTAGCCAGCCGAGCAGCCCATCCCAGGTGAGGTCCTCGTAGGTGACGGTCAGGATGCCGGCCTCGTGGCTCACCAGCAGCGGCTGGCCGGCCAGGCTGGCGACGTCGAGGCATGGGCGTTCGTCGGTGCTGAGCACGGCGACGGAGCCCGAGATGATCCGGACCCTCAATGCGGCTACGCCGTCGAAGTCGAGGGTCGTCGGGGCGTCGATGGTCCAGCGCGGCATCGCGCGTTCCTTTCTCCCAGGCTCCGGCTCCCGGAGCGCCCACCACATCCCGGCCCGTGGTGCTGGGCGCCTGGCGGGCCGGCCTGCGGTAAAGCTCGTACTAATAAGATATGTCGCGTTCCCTGAAAGTCAAGATGTATCGCGAGTGCCCTTGGTCACCTCTTCTAGCAGGCCCGTGGCGGGGGACCGCGGGCGCCTACTCGGCCTCGCCGTCGACCGCGACGGCTGCGACCCCAGGGTCGTCGTCGTCCACGTCCTCGTCAAGGCGTGCGAGCCAGGTCGCCAGCCGGTCCACCGTGGACTCGGACTCGGGGCTCAAGTCCACGAACTCACGCAGCCGTTCCGCGAGCCAGCCCAGGGTGACGCTGTCGTCGGCGCGCCGGTCCTCGAGTTCTTCGATACCACGGTCGGTGAAGTACACCTGCCGTCCTTAGCCTTGTCGGGCCCTAGCTTTGATGCCGGCCTAGCTTTGATGCAGAGCCTCGTCGATGACCGCCCGGTGCTCGGTCGAGTGCTTGTTGGCGGAGCCGGCCGCCGGCGCCGAACTGGCCGCCTTCGAGACGCGGCCGACCGCGCGCCCGAGGATGTCAGGGAGCTTGAGTGCCATGGTCGGCCAGGCGCCCATGTTGGCCGGTTCCTCCTGCACCCAGATCACCTCCTCCGCGCCCGGGTACCGGCCGAGTTCGGCCTGCAGTTCCGCGGCAGGCAGCGGGTAGAGCCGCTCGACCCGGACGATGGCGCTGTCGGCAGTGCCGTCTGCGGCCCGCTTGGCGGCGAGGTCGTAGTAGATCTTGCCGGAGCACAGCAGCACCCGCCGGACGGCAGCCGGATCGAGGTCACCGCGGTCACCGATCACCGGCTGGAAGGACCCCGTGGCGAAATCGGCGACCGGTGAGGTGGCCTGCTTCAGCCGGAGCATCGACTTGGGGGTGAATACGACCAGCGGCGTGCGCCGCCCGGACAGCGCCTGCCAGCGGAGCAGATGGCAGTAGTTCGCCGGTGTCGTCGGCAGGGCCACGGTCATGTTGTCCTGCGCGCACAGGCCGAGGAAGCGCTCGATCCGCGCCGAGGAGTGGTCCGGGCCCTGCCCCTCGTACCCGTGCGGCAGCAGCAGGACCACGCTGGACTGCTGGCCCCACTTCTGCTCGCCGGAGCTGATGAACTCGTCCAGGATCGTCTGCGCGCCGTTGACGAAGTCACCGAACTGGGCTTCCCAGCAGACCAGCGCGTCGGGCCGGGCGACTGAGTAGCCGTACTCGAAACCCACGGCGGCGAACTCGGACAGGAGTGAGTCGTAGGCATAGAACTTGGCGCTGCCGGAATTGAACTGCCGCAGCGGGGTGTACTCCTCCGCGGTGTGCCGGTCCACCAGGACGGCATGGCGCTGGCCGAACGTCCCGCGCCTGGTGTCCTGGCCGACCAGCCGGACCGCGTGGCCGTCCATGAGTACGGACCCGAAGGCGAGCAGTTCGCCGGTCGCCCAGTCGATCGCGTCCTCGGCCACCATCGTGGCCCGCCGCTGCAGCAAAGGCTGCAGCCGCGGATGCGGGGTAAAGCCCGCCGGGAGGTTCAGCTGCGAATCCACGATCCGCTTGATGGACTCCTCCGGCACCTGGGTGGGGGTGCCGTCGTGGTCGATCGGATCCGGCGCCACCGCCTCGGGCCTGACCACCGCGCCCGGCTCGGCCGGACGTTTCGACGCGTCCCTCGTCTCGGTGAAGGCCCGCTCAAGCTGCTGCTGGTAGTCCCGTAGCGCCTGCTCAGCCTCTTCCAGGGTAATGTCCCCCCGGCCGATCAGTGACTCGGTGTAGAGCTTCCTCGTTGACCGCTTGGCGTCGATGATGTCGTACATCAGCGGCTGGGTGAAGGACGGGTTGTCGGCCTCGTTGTGGCCCCGTCTCCGGTAGCAGATCAGGTCGATGACGACGTCTTTCCTGAACTCCTGCCGGTATTCGAAGGCGAGCTTGCCGACCCGCACCACCGCTTCGGGATCGTCACCGTTGACGTGGAAGATCGGGGCCTGGATCATCCGGGCGACGTCCGTGGAGTACACACTGGACCGGGAGTACTCCGGCGCGGTGGTGAAGCCGACCTGGTTGTTCACCACGATGTGCACGGTCCCGCCGGTGCGGTACCCGCGCAGCTGGGACAGGTTCAGCGTCTCGGCCACCACGCCCTGGCCGGCGAACGCGGCGTCTCCGTGCAGGAGCACGGGCAGCACGGTGAACCCGGGCTCGCCCATGTCGATGACGTCCTGCTTGGCCCGGACAACCCCTTCCAGCACCGGATCGACCGCCTCCAGGTGGCTCGGGTTGGCGACCAGCGACGTCGGGATGGTGGAGCCGTCGCTGGCGGTGAACACGCCTTCGGCGCCCAGGTGGTACTTCACATCGCCCGACCCGTGCGTGCTCCGCGGGTCCAGGTTCCCCTCGAACTCGCCGAAGATCTGCGCGTATGACTTGCCGACGATGTTCGCCAGCACATTCAGCCGACCGCGGTGCGCCATGCCGATAATGGCCTCGTCGAGGTGGTGGACCGCCGCCTCGGTGAGCACCGCGTCGAGCAGCGGGATCAGTGACTCCGCGCCCTCGAGCGAGAACCGGCGCTGCCCGACGAACTTGGTCTGCAGGAACATCTCGAACGCCTCGGCGACGTTCAGCCGGGACAGGATCTGCATCTGCTCGTCATGGTCGGCCCGGCCGTGCGGCCGCTCCACCCGGGCTTGCAGCCAGGTGCGCTCCTCCGGCTCCTGCATGTGCATGTACTCCACGCCGACGGTGCGGCAGTAGGAGTCGCGCAGCACGCCGAGGATCTCGCGCAGCTTCATCAGCGGCTTTCCGCCGAAACCGCCGGTCGCGAACTCGCGCTCCAGGTCCCACAGGGTGAGGCCGTGCTGGTTGATGTCCAGGTCGGGATGCTTGCGCTGGCGGTACTCCAGGGGATCGGTGTCGGCCAGCAGGTGCCCGCGGACCCGGTAGGCGTGAATGAGCTCGTGCACCCGGGCGGACTTGGTGATGTCGTCCTCGTGCCCGGCCGGGATGTCCTTGACCCAGCGCACCGGCTCGTACGGAATCCGCAGCGACTTGAAGACCTCGTCGTAGAAGCCGTTCTCGCCGAGCAGCAGCAAGTGGATGCGGCGCAGGAAGTCCCCCGACTGGGCGCCCTGGATGATCCGGTGGTCGTAAGTCGAGGTGAGCGTCACCGTCTTGCTGATGGCCAGCCTGGTCATGGTCTCGTCGGCCGCGCCCTGGTAGGCGGCCGGGTACTCCATCGCGCCGACCCCCACGATGCAGCCCTGCCCGGGCATCAGCCGCGGCACCGAGTGCTCGGTGCCGATCGTGCCCGGGTTCGTCAGGCTGATCGTCGTGCCCGCGAAGTCCTCAACGGTCAGCTTGCCGTTGCGGGCCCGGCGGACCACGTCCTCGTAGGCCATCCAGAACTGCCGGAAGTCCATCGACTCCGCGGACTTGATGCTGGGCACCAGGAGCTGCCGCGACCCGTCGCGCGCGGCAAGGTCGATCGCCAGGCCCAGGTTGACGTGCTCGGGTGAGGCGATGGCGGGCTTGCCGTCCAGCTCGGCGTAGGAGTTGTTCATCTCGGGCGCCGAGATGAGGGCCCGCACCACCGCGTACCCGATGAGGTGCGTGAGGGAGACCTTCCCGCCCCGGCCACGGCCCAGGTGGTTGTTGATGACGATCCGGTTGTCGATCAGCAGCTTGGCGGGGATGGACCGGACGCTGGTCGCGGTGGGCACGGTCAGGCTGGCGGTCATGTTGACCGCCGTCCGCGCGGCCGCGCCGCGCAGCCGGATCCCGGTGGCCCCCCCGGGAACCTGGGGCTGGGTCGCTGGCGGCGAGCCCGGTGGCCCATCGCCGCGGGCTTCGCTGCCGGGCTGGCCGCCGGCGCCAGCTGGTTGACTGGCCGGTGGCGCGGTGCCCGGCCGGCGGGGGCTGGCCGGCGAGCTGACCCGCGCTGCGTCCGAGGGCGGTGCATCAGCCTGCGCCGGTGGCGGCGCGTCGGGGGTGGCCGGCCGCGCGGGGCTCAGGACCCCGGACTGCCCGTCGCCGCGGGGTGCGCCACCTCCGGGCGGCTGGTAGTCGGAGAAAAAGCTCCACCAGGCCATGTCCACCGAGCCGGGATCGGCCAAGTACCTCTGGTAGAGCTCATCCACCAGCCACTCGTTGGGCCCGAACTCCGCGGCCAGCCCGTCGGATGGATGGTCGGGAGATGGATGGTCGGGAACAGCCGCATCGGTGGAGTGGTTGCGTTCTGCCTCGGCGAGATCCGCGCCTGCGCGCGGCGACTCAGAAGACACGGCGGATATCGCCCTCTTCCAGCGGTGGATTGTTGGTCACTGCCCCGGTTACCAGGCTACCGCCGGGGCCGAGCCCGAAACCCGGGCAGGCTGGGCCCGTAAAGGTCATGTTCGCGCGGAAAGGCGCTCTCTGTCCGGCGGTGAGAGCCAGTTCACATAGGGGCCCTTGGGCACGATCCGGGTTGGGTTGATCCAGTCCTGGGTCTGGTAGTAGTGCCGTTTGATCTGATCGAAGTCGGTCGTGTCCCCGAAACCCGGCAGCCGGTAGAGGTCCCGGGCATAGCCCCACAGGCTCGGATAGTCGACGAGCCGGCGCAGATTGCACTTGTACAGCGTGTGGTAGACCGCATCGAACCGGGCCAGCGTGGGATAAAGCCGGACATCGGCCTCGCTGAGCTGGTCGCCGAGCAGGAACCGGCGGCGGCCCAGCCGCTCTTCCAGCGCGCTCAGCGTGGTGAACAGGGCGTCGAAGGCTTCCTCATAGGCGGCCTGGCCGGCGGCCAGGCCCGCCTTGTACACCCCGTTGCCCACCGTGTGGTAGATCAGCGTGTTGAGCGCGTCGAGCTCGGTGCGCTGCGCGACCGGGTACAGGTCCGGCGCCCCGGGCCGGTGAAAGGCGCGGAACTCGGTTTCGAACATGGTCGTGATCTGCGGGAAGTCGTTGGTGACGATCCGCTGGCCGCGGAGATCCCAGAGGAACGGGACGGTGGGCCGGCCCTGGTAGGCCGGGTCGCTGACCCGGTACAACTCGGACAGGTAGCGGGCGCCCGTGGCCGGATCGCGCCCTCCCGTGCTGGCCGGGAACCGCCATCCCCGTTCATCGCTGAGGGCATCGGTCAGACTGACCCCGATGATCCGTTCCAGTCCGAGGAGCCTGTGTACGATCAGCGCGCGATGGGCCCAGGGGTCGGCCAGCGACGCGTACAGCAGGTACCGCCCCGGCTCCGCGAGGTACCCGCTCGATCCGTCAGCGGTGATCCGCGCCGTGAACGCGTTCGGCTGACGCACGAATCCCCCATCGGGGGAGATCTCAGAACTCTTGCTGGGAGTAGCCTGCATCATCCTCCCTTCGACGGAATCGCGGTGGCACCACGGACTTCCAGCAGATCAAGTCCGGCCGGCTGACCTCAGGGTAGGGGCGTGCACCGGCCGGTGGGCCAGCGGGCGGTGGCGCACCCGCAGGCGGCACGCCCTAGCATCGCACCGAGACCACGATCCGTAGCGAGAAGAGGCGAGCTGGGTGAGTTCAATCACCGGTGACCTGGTCCGTCTTAGCGGCCCGGTGGCCTATCTTGTCGTCGCCGCGCTCGTCTTCGGGGAGACTGCGTTGTTTCTCGGGTTCGTCCTACCCGGCGAGACCGCCGTGGTCCTGGGCGGGGTATTGGCGAGCCGCGGCCGGGTGTCGTTGCTGATCCTGATCTTGGTCGTGGTCGTCGCCGCGGTGGCCGGTCCGCTGGTCGGCTACGAGATAGGACGGCGTCTGGGCGGCCGCCTGGTGGCCGCACGGGGGCTGCGGCGGGTGGCGGGCGGGGTGGAGCGGGCGCAGGACCTGCTGCGCACCCGGGGGGGTACCGCCGTTCTCATCGGCCGGTCCGTCGCGGTGCTGCGGGCGCTGATGCCGGCCCTCGCGGGCACGGCCCGGATGTCGTACCGCACATTTTTCCTCTACAACATGGTGAGCGGGATCGTCTGGGGAATCGCGTACTGCCTGCTCGGCTACGCCGCCGGATCCGCCTATGCGGTCGTCGAGCGCCGGGTCGGCACCGGGGTCGCCATCGCGCTGGCGGTGGTGGTGGTGGCCGGCGTGGCGACCTGGGCGGTGCGGCGGCATCGCCGTTCCCGTGCGATCTCGAGTGACTGAACGGCGCGGATGCTGCACCCGGTACTGAAAATCGTTGCTGCGGTGCTGTTTTCCTCCCCCGCCGCTGATCGGGTCACCCGGCTGCATCTGCTCACCCGTTTAGTGTGGGTGACGTCTGGGTGACCGGGAGGTGGCTGAAAGTGCGCGAGTTCGGCGAGCTCGAAAGCGCGATCATGGATGTTATGTGGGGCGGCGACCAGCCGTACGTGGTTCGCGAGGTCCGCGAGCGCATGTGCTACGGCCGTCCCGTCGCTTACACGACGGTGATGACGGTGATGAACATCCTGCACCGCAAGGGTGTCCTGTGCCGGGAGAAGCACGGGCGGGCGTGGCGGTACTGGCCCACCGAGACCAGGGAGGAGCACGACGCCCGGCTGATGGCGGAGGTCCTGCGTTCCGGCGGGAACGAGGGCGTCACGATGCGCCGCTTCCTGGAGCGCGTCAGCGACGAAGAGATGGAAAGCCTGCTCAACGCCGTCATCGACGCCAGTTCCGGCCGGGTCCCAGTCCATTAGGACGCGTTGGGGCGCTTGGGACGGGGTCAGGGACGCGCGGGGGACGGCTAGGGACGCGCTGAGGACGGCGGGGACGGGCTGGGGACGGCCAGGGACGGGCTACGGACGGGTTAGGGACGCGCCGGGGCCGAATACGTCGTCTCTGCGGTGCTCCAGGCACGGCAGCCGAGCCCGCACCCGCGCCGTCAGCGTGAGGTCCACCTCAGCGACCGCTATCCCCGGGTCCGGGCCAAGGTCCACCCGGACCGTGCCCATCGGGTCGACGAGCATGCTCCGGCCGATCCCGGTCGGCGCCCGGGTCGGCGGAGATGACGGGTCGGGAACCTGGCCCGCGGCGGCGACCCAGACCGTGTTCTCGATGGCCCGGGCGCGCACCAGCGTCACCCAGTGCTCCTCCTTGAACAGGCCAGCAGCCCAGGCGGCCGGCACGGCCAGCACCTGCGCGCCCTGGTCCACCAGGGCCCGGGCCAGTTCAGGAAAGCGGATGTCGTAGCAGGTCAGGATGCCAACACGGAGGCCCGCCAGGTCGATCACGGTGGGCACAGACCCGGGAGCGACCAGGTCGGACTCGGTCTGGCCGAGCGAGTCGAACAGGTGGATCTTGCGGTAGGCCGCCACCAGCACCCCGCCAGCGTCGTAGGCGACCGCGGTGTTGTAGACCCGCCCATCCGGCGCTGGCTCGAACACCCCGGCCACCAGCGCGACGTGCTCCCGGCTGGCCGCTTCCGCGAGCTTCATGCCAAACGTTCCGTCGACCGCCTCGGCCACCGCCCGGAGATCACTGCCGAACCGGGCTTGTGTCGCTTCCGGGAAGACCGCGAGGCCGGCCCCCTGCCGCGCGGCGCTGGCCAGAGCCTCGCGCACCCGGCCGATGTTGACTCCCGGGTCGGGGCTGACCGGTATCTGGCACAGCGCGACTCGCATGCCCGCAGCGTAAACCACCGGGGCCTGGACTCCGGGGCTTGGACCCCGGGGCTTGGACCCAGGGCTTGGACCCAGGGCTTGGACCCAGGGCTTGGACCCCAGGGCTTGGACCCCAGGGCTTGGACCCCGGAGCCTGGACCTCCGGAGCCTGGGCCCCCGGAGCCTGGGCCCCCGGAGCGCAGACCTCCGGGGCGGTGGCGTGATGTCATGGCGGGGTGAACCAACCGTTGCTGAACAGACCTCTGCTGAACCGGCGCCTCGCTGGCATGGGCACGACGATCTTCGCGGAGATGTCCGCGCTCGCCTCCGACACTGGCTCCGTCAATCTCGGCCAGGGCTTCCCGGACGTCGACGGGCCACGCGAGATCGCCGCGGCTGCCGCGGCCGCGATCATGGAGGGGCGTGGCAATCAGTACCCGCCGGGACCCGGTATCCCCGAGCTGCGCCGGGCGGTGGCGGGTCACCAGAAGCGCTTCTACGGCCTGGACGTCGACCCGGACACAGAGGTGCTGGTCACCGCGGGCGCGACCGAGGGGATCGCGGCGGCGCTGATCGCGCTCATGGAGCCGGGTGACGAGGCGATCGCCTTCGAGCCGTACTACGACTCCTACGCCGCCTGCATCGCGATGGCCGGCGGTACCCGGGTGCCGGTCACTCTGCGGCCGCCCGGATTCCGGCCCGATCTCGACGCGCTGCGCGCCGCCATCACCCCGCGTACCCGGCTCATCCTGTTGAACTCGCCGCACAACCCGACCGGCGCCGTGTTCAGCCCCGCCGAACTGGCCCAGATCGCGGATGTGGCCTGCGAACACGACCTGCTGGTGGTCTCCGACGAGGTCTACGAGCACATGGTCTTCGAGGGCGAGCACGTCCCGATCGGCTCGCTGCCCGGCATGCGGGAGCGCACCGTCACGATCAGTTCCGCGGCGAAGACGTTCTCGTTCACCGGATGGAAGATCGGCTGGGTCACCGGGACCCCGGAACTGGTGAGCGCGGTCCGCACCGTGAAGCAGTTCCTGACCTACGTCACCGGGGGGCCGTTCCAGTACGCGGTGGCCGACGCGCTTGCCCTGCCCGACGCGTTCTACACGTCGATCAGCGCTGACCTCCGTGGCAAGCGTGATCTGCTGTGCACGGGCCTGGCCGAGGCGGGCTTCGAGGTGTACCGGCCGGCCGGCACTTACTTCATTACCACCGACGTCCGTGGGCTGGGCGAGAAGGACGGCATGGAGTTCTGCCGCGCCCTGCCCCGCCGGGCCGGCGTGGTCGCCATCCCGAGTTCGGTGTTCTACGACGACCGGGACGCTGGCCGAACCCAGGTGCGCTTCGCGTTCTGCAAGAAAGAGGAGGTGCTGCGCGAGGCGCTGGGCCGCCTGGCGGGGATGCACCGTGGCTGATGCCCCGGACGCGGCGCGGGCCGGCGCCCAGGACGCGGCGCGGGCCGACGACGCCTTCGGCGCGGACCTGTTCCCCCGGCTGGGATCCGGCGACGGGAACATGATCTTTTCCCCGGCGAGCATCGCCGCCGCGCTGCGCATGGCGCTGCTGGGCGCGCGGGGGGAGACCGCGGCGCAGCTCGCCGCAACCCTCCACCTGGCCGGCCCGCAGGGCGCCGCTGACGGCCTGCGGCTGCTGTCCGCGCGGCTGGCCGGGCTGGGCCGTGGCGACGTCACCTTCCGTGCACCGAACACCATGTGGGTGCAGACCGGCCTGCCGTTGCTGCCGCAGTTCACCGGCGCGCTGGACGGGATGGCCGGGATGGCCGCCACCGTGCGGGACGCTGACTTCGCCCACGCGGCCGACCAGGCCCGGCTGGAAATCAACGCGGCCATCGCTGAGCAGACCGCCGGAAAGATCGCCAACCTGCTCGGTCCCGGCGTCATCGACACGGCCACCCGCCTGGTGCTGGCCAACGCCGTGTACCTGAAAGCGGCCTGGGCGCATCCCTTCCCGCCGGGGGCGACCGCGGACGCACCGTTCCACCCGGGCAGCGGCGCTGAGATCGTCGTCCGCATGATGCGCCTGGCGGCCCGGCTCGGTTACCGGCGTGGAAACGGTTACCAGGCGGTGGTCCTGCCGTATGCCGGCCAGGAACTGGCCATGGCGGTGGTCCTCCCGGACGGGCCGCTGGCCCCGATGGAGGAGAGGCTGGCCAGCGGAGGCATCAGGGGACTCCTGGCCGGCGCGGGCCAGCAGCAGGTCAGGCTCGCACTGCCGGGATTCAGGCTGACTGCCGCCGCGAGCCTGCGGCAGCCGCTGGAAGCACTGGGCGCCCGTCTCGCCTTCAGCCGGGAGGACGCGGACTTCAGCGGCATCACGGCGGCGACCCGGCTGTGGATCGACGAGGTAGTGCACCAGGCGTATATCGACGTCGACGAGCAGGGCACCGAGGCGGCCGCGGCGACCGCCACGGCCGTCGCCACGGCCAGGTTCGCGGTACCCGGCCCCCCTCCGGTCGAGGTGACGGTGGACCGGCCGTTCCTGTTCGCGATCACCGACACGGCGACCGGCCTGCCGCTGTTCCTCGGCCGGGTCACCAACCCGCTGGCCGGCTGACCTGGCCAGAGGGCGCCGGGGCTGGGAGACTGTCGGCATGCGACCAGCCGGGCTGCACCACGTCTCCATCAACGTCAGCGATGTCCCTGCGGCACTCGACTTCTACACCCGGGTGCTCGGCCTGACCGAGCGCGCCGACCGTCCGGACTTCAGTTTCGGCGGCTCCTGGCTCGACGCGGGAGGCCAGCAGGTGCATCTCATCGAGGCGGACGTGCCGCCGCCGTTCGGCCAGCATTTCGCGCTGGCGGTCACCGACCTGGACGCGGCCGTGACGGAACTGCGCGGGCAGGGAGTGGTGGTCACCGAGCCGGTCACGGTGGGCCGCGGCCGCCAGGCATTCCTCACCGACCCCGCCGGGAACCGGGTCGAACTGCAGGAACCGGGATCGCCGGCCTGACACCCC
>JAWWPY010000066.1:0-3109 GCA_033854735.1 Streptosporangiaceae bacterium
ATGGCGGCGTCATCGGCCTGGATGGACCGCACGTCGCCGCCCGGCCCCTCGATCGCCGGGCCGCTGTCACCGGTGCCGAACCCGCCCACGATGATGTTGCGGATCGACCGGTTCATCGCGTCGGCCATCAGCTTGGTGAGGATGCCGCCGGAGGCGCCTACCAGGGCTCCCGCGATGATCAACGCCCAGTTGCCGATCACGAACCCGGCCATCGCCACCGCGGTGCCGGTGAACGCGTTCAGCAGCGAGATGACGACCGGCATGTCCGCGCCGCCGATGGGCAGCACCATGGTCACGCCGAAGGTCAGGGCGGCCAGGATGATGATGATCAGCACGACGACGCTCGGGGTGGCGATCATGTAGATCGCGCCGCCGGCCGCGACGGCCGCGGCCGCGATGTTGACGGCCCGCGAGCCGGGGAAGGTGATCGGCGCCCCGTCGATCAGGCCCTGCAGCTTCCCGGCGGCGATGATCGACCCGGAGAACGTCACGGCCCCGATCAGCACGTCCAGGATGGTGAAGATCGTGGTCGACTCGCCGATCCCCCCAGAGGCGAGCCTGACGTAGTCGTGGATCCCGACGAGAGCGGCTGCGCCGCCGCCGACCGCGTTGAAGATGCTGACCAGCTGCGGCATGGCCGTCATCTCGACCGTGCGCGCCGCGTACAGGCCCGCCCCGCCGCCCAGCAGCGCCCCGGCGATCATGACGATCCAGCCGGTGGTGGTGACCGTGCCCGCGTGGGCGACCAGCGCCAGGGTGGTCGCCACCGCGAGCGCCATGCCCGCGGTGGACACCTGGTTGCCGCGCCGCGCCGAGGCGGGTGAGTTCATCAGGTGCAGGCCCAGCACGAAACACGTCGCGGCCGCGACGTAGAGCAGCTGGGTGATCCAGTCGAACGCACTCATGACTGGCCACCTGAACGCCCGCCCGCGGGGGTCTGGCCGTTGCCGCTGACCGCGGCCGTAGTGTCGGCGGCGGGCACCGGGGTGCGGGTCCGGTGGAACATCTTGAGCATCCGGCCGGTGACCACGTAGCCGCCGACCCCGTTCATCGCCGCGAACGCCGCCGCCACGAAGGCCAGGACGTAGCCCAGCGCGTCGTGGGCGGTCACCGCGATGAGCATCGCGCCGGCCAGCACGATCCCGTGGATCGAGTTGGCCGCCGACATCAGCGGGGTGTGCAGGGTGGCCGGCACCTTGCTGATCACCTCAAAACCCACCAGGATCGCAAGCACGAAGATCGTTATGTCAGTGAGCAGTTCCGTGGTCACGGGGTGGCACCTCCGGGTGCGTCATCACCGGGCTGGGTCGTGGCGAGCAGGGCGGCGGTCGCGGGCTGGATCACAGCGCCGTCGTGGGTGATGACGACTCCGGCCTGGATCTCGTCGGAGGGGTCAATGGCCAGCGCGCCGTCGGCCACCAGGTGGAGCACGAGGGCGCTGATGTTGCGGGCCAGGAAGGCAGAGGCGGCGCCGGGCGCGGTGGCCGCCAGGTTCGGCGCGCCGATGATGGTGACCCCGTTCCCGGTGACGACGGTCTGGTCGGGCACGGAACCGGCCACATTGCCGCCGAGCGGGCCGGAGCCCATGTCCACCACGACCGAACCCGCGGTCATCGCCTTGAGCGCGTCCTCGGTGACCAGCAGCGGCGGCTTGCGCCCGGGCACCTGGGCGGTGGTGATGACCACGTCGTGCCGGGCGATGTGGCCGGCCAGCTCGGCCTGCTGGGCCTGTCGTTCGTCATCGGTCAGCGCCCGGGCGTAGCCCCCCTCGCCCGCCGCGTCGGCCACCGAGGTGAGCTCGATGAAGGTGCCGCCGAGCGATTCCACCTCCGTCTTGGTCTGCGGGCGCACGTCGTAGGCCGACACCACCGCGCCGAGCCGCCGCGCGGTGCCGATGGCCTGCAGGCCGGCCACCCCGGTACCCAGGATGAGCACCCTGGCCGGCCGCGCGGTGCCCGCCGCGGTGGTCAGCATGGGAAAGAACCGGCCGAACGCGGTCGCCCCGGCCAGGGCGGCCCGGTACCCGGCCACGTTGGCCTGCGAGCTCAGCGCGTCCATGCCCTGCGCCCGCGACAGCGTCCTGGGCAGCCCGTCCAGGCTGATGGCGGTGACCCCGCGGGCGGCCAGGCTGGCGGCCCGCCCCGGGTCCGCCAGCGGGTTGAGCAGGCCCAGGATCGCCTGGCCGGACCGGAGCCGCTCCAGGATCTGCGGGTCCGGCTGGCCCACCGTCACGATCAGGTCCCCGCCGGCGAGCAGCTCCTCGCGGCTGACCACGGTCGCGCCGGCTTCGGCGTAGGCGCTGTCCGCGAACCACGCGCCGTCCCCGGCCCCGGATTCCACGAGCACCTCGAGCCCGGCGCCGCGCAGCCGCGCGATCATCTCGGGGACCAGCGCCACCCGGCGCTCACCGGGCGCCGACTCCTTCACGACAGCTACCTTCATGGACGCGACCTCACGATGTCAGGGGGCGTGGCCGGACAGTAGCCTCGTCCGCATGCGACTCGGCGGTCAGAGGCCACCGTCCCGCCGCACGGGGGACCTGCGGGCATGATCGCACAAGATCACTCTTCGACTCCAGTATCGCCGAAGACCCCACCACCGGTCTCCCCCGGGCGGGGGAGACCGGCGCTACGCGCCGTCGTCAGCACGGGACATCCGGTGCGCGTGGATGCGGCAGCGCGGGCGGGCGGCGTGGTTGCGGCCTCCATGCGGTGGGTGGGGGAGCGTCGGCCGGGACGGCTAGCTGGCGCGGCGGAGGGCGGCGCTGATCCGGTCGCCCGCGGTGACCACGGCGTTGGCGTGCAGCCGGCCGGGGGAGCGGGTCAGCCGCTCGATCGGGCCGGACACCGACACGGCCGCGATGACCTTGCCGCCCTGGCCCCGGACCGGGGCAGTGACCGAGGCGACCCCGGCCTCGCGCTCCGCCACGCTGGCCGCCCAGCCCCGCCTGCGCACCTGGGCCAGGGATGCCGCACTGAACTTGGCCCCGCGCAGCCCCCGGTGCAGCCGCTCGGGCTCCTCCCAGGCCAGCTGCACCTGGGCCGCTGACCCGGCGGTCTTCGACAGCGACGTGCCGACCGGCTCGGTGTCGCGCAGCCCGGTGGCCCGC
>JAWWPY010000067.1:0-18401 GCA_033854735.1 Streptosporangiaceae bacterium
CATCCCGACATCCTGGTCCAGTGGAACCGGGTGACGCTGACCCTGTCCACTCATTCGGCTGGTGGCCTGACCCCGGCTGACTTCGCGCTCGCCCGCCGGATCAGCCAGCTCACCTAGGATCCCCGTGGTCAGAAAGCACAGGGCAGGTGCTTGATGCCGTTGATGAAACTGGACAGCAGCCGGTCGGGCGGGCCAGCCGCGCTGACATCCGGGATACGGCCCAGCAACTCGCGGAGCATGACGGTGACCTCGCGCCGGGCCAGATGCGCGCCCAGGCAGAAATGCGGTCCCGCGGCACCGAACCCGACATGGGGGTTGGGCGAGCGGGTGATGTCGAACCGGGCCGGATCGGCGAACACCGTGTCGTCCTGATTGGCCGACCAGTAGAAGAGCACCGTCTTGTCGCCTTCGCGGTAGGCGTGACCGTTCATCGTGTAGTCGCGGGTGAGCGTCCGCCGCATGAACATGACCGGCGAGGCGTACCTGACGATCTCCTCGACCGCCCCGCCGATCCGGTCCTCGAACTCGTCGAGCAGCAGGGCGCGCTGCGCGGGGTGCTCGGTGAGCAGCATCAGCGAGTGCGAGATCGCGGTGCGGGTGGTCTCGTTTCCGGCTACCACGAGCAGGATGAAGAACGACGCGAGTTCCGCGCCGGTCAGTTGCTCACCGTCGATGTTCGCGGTGACCAGAGAGGAGACCAGGTCGTCGGCGGGGTGGTCGGCCCGGAGCGCGGCCAGCCCGGTGACCAGATCGGCCAGTTCCTGCCCGGCGGTCAGGATCTGCCCGACTGCTTCGCCGATGTCCTCGCTGACGAAGTCGGGATCGGCGCCGGACAGGATGATGTTGGTGTTCCGCAGCACCATGTCGTAATTGCTGTCCGGCACGCCCATCATGCGGCTGATGATGGTCAGCGGCAGACGCGCGGCCACGTTCTCCACGAAGTCGCAGGGCCCGGCCTCCAGCAGGCCGTCTACGATCTGGGCGGCCACCCGCGCCACGTCCTCCTCGAACTTCCCGATCATCCGCGGGGTGAAGGCACGGGACACGATCCGGCGCAGCCGGGCGTGCCGCGGGTCGTCCATGTTAATCATCGAGCCGAAGTACTCGTTGAACTCGGCCGGGAGATCGGGGATGCTCGTCGCGCCTTTTCCAGAGCAGAACACCTGGGGGTTCCTGCTCGCCTCCGTCACGTCCGCGTGGCGTACCAACGCGAAATACCCAGGGCCCCGTTGTGCGAAAGGGGTCTCTGGTTCGGCGAAGAACGGGGGGTGGTCGCGGGCGCGCAGCAGCGCGAAGGCGGCCTGGCGGTCCGCGGTGGGCCAGCCCCAGAAGGCAGTCTCCGAGAGGTCGATGTCGCCGATCGTCAGCGGGGTGGCGGGAGGTCCCGGAGGGGCGCCGGGAGGTGCCGGAGAGGCGCCGGGCATCAGGGACGAGCTCGCTGTCCCCGGAGGCTGGTGTGCAGTCACGGCCGTACCGCCTTCGGACTTGAACGTCATTCGGTTCCCATCGTCGCAGAGCGCCGCCATGCCAGGGAAGGCGCACGGAAGCGATTAGCACGGCACGGACCGGGACGGCATGCGTCACAGCCGATGCCCGGCAGGCGGGTGCCGGGTGCCGCTAGCGGGAGCCGGAGCCGTTGGCGGGGCCGGAGCCGTTGGCGGGGCCCGAGCCGTTGGCGGAGCCGGAGCCGTTGGCGGCGGCTAGTGTGACGTGTGCTCCTGGGTGGGCCGCTGCCGGCCTTAGCTCCGCTCGGTCAGGGACCGGCCAGGTCGCGATCGCGACCGCGACCGGCCGCGGTACCCCGCTCATGTTCGCGATCGTGCAGGCCACCGTCACCTGGCCAGCGCGTATCTGGATCCAGGCGCCTTCGCAAGCGTCGTCCAGTAGCAACGGAGTCTCCGGCCGCCAGCCAGCGGCGGACAGGCAGGCGGCCACGACGGCCAGTCGGGCGGCCACGGCGGCGCGGGATTCCCTGGATTTGACCCGGACCTGCTCGCCGAGCCCGGCCAGATCGGGCCCGGCCCGGCCATCCGGGCCGGTAGGCCACCTTACGGGCGGCCCGGCGTCCACCGGCAGCGGGCGGATGGTCGTCCAGTGGCAGGCGACCGGGCGGGCCGCGCGCGCGGTCAGGTCGAAGCCGGCCAGGAGACCGCGGCCCGTGGCGGCATCGAGCCACGGCGCGCCGGCCCCGGATCTGGCCGCCGGAACAGTGGGCCGATCGGTGGGCGGGTCAGCGGGCCGATCAGGGTGCCGGTCAGCGGACAGATCAGGGTTCCGGTCGGCGACTGCGGCCGAGGGCTCGGTGCACAGAATCATCACCTGCAGTGCCGGGTCCAGGCCGAGTTCCGTGGCGCGGCCCTCGAGGGAGACGGCGAGCAGCGACGGGGGCCAGGCGGTCTCCTGGGCCAGTGGCCCTACCGCCCGCAGGCGCAGCCCGGTCCAGGCGATGACGGCCTGGCCGGTCGTGTCGACGGCCGTCACGTTCCACGAGGTGGTACCGGGTGGCCGGCTCGCGAGGACCTGCACCGCACCGCGTACTTCCTGGCCGCTGACGATGACCGAATCGCAGCCAGCGGGGAGCACCCGGCGATGCGGGAGGCAGGCCTGCAGCACCTGGAGGGTGGCGTCGTTCAGGCCCGGACTGCCGAAGATGAGCGGGGCATCCACCGGGCCGGCCACGGCACCGAACCAGGGCTGGTCAGCGCCGCCGCGCACCAGCGCACGGCACGACCGTGAGGTGACCTCGGGAAGGGCTGCGATACGGCGGAATCTGCCGGTCTGGAAGCAGATGGGCCCGTACAGGTCGGTGCCGTCGACGGCGCCCGCGGACGCCACACCATCATGCGTGAGCCCGGGGGCAGGCGCGCCGTTGACAGTCCCGCCGTTGACAGTCCCGCCGCGGATCTCGGTGCTGGCCGGGTCAGCCGGCGGGGAGGCGGCCGAACGTCCCGTGCCGGGGAGCGGGAACAGCGCCCGGAAATGATCCACATGGAAGCCGTCGGTGTCGCAGCGCAGCACCACCTCCACCGAGTCTCCGCGGCGCAGCGCGCATACCCGGATCACGGCCTGCCCACCGGATGGGCCTGGTGGGATCACGACCGGCGCGTCCATGGACACGTTGGTGGCGTGCCGCAGGACCTGGCCGGCCAGCACGGACGCGGCCTGGGCCATCGCTTCCAGGCCCATCGCGGCGGGCAGCACCGGCAGCCCATCGATCCGGTGATCGGCCAGGTAGGGGTCGGTGGGCAGGGATAGCCGGGTGTCCGCGATGAACTCGATAGCCGGGTAGTGGAGTCCGGCTTCCTGCACGAACCGGCCGCGGGTGACCTGCTGAGGGGCCTGTGTCAGCGGTGCGGGTGGCGCGGGCACGCCGACGCGGCCGTGAATGGCCACCCGCGGCGGTGCGTCAGCGCTGGCCAGCAGGCTCAGCAACAGCCACGACACCTCCTGGACGCCGATCGGCGTGACGTCGCCAGACCAGTCGACGTGCAGGATGCGGCACCCGGGGAGGCCCGGCCCCAGCCGCCTGGCCTGTTCCGCGAGCGCGGTGCTGGCCAGCGACGCTGCGCCCTGCCCGGCGGCTCCGTAGCGCGCACTGACTGGGCCGAACGTCACCAGCAGCCGCAGCTTCGCGGCGTCGACCGCCCCTAGCACATTGATCAGTCCATCGGCCTGCCTGGAGACCTGGGCGTGCAGGTCTTCGCCGGAGATGTCGGCGCTCATCCGCGCCGCGCCGGCCGCGGTCGCGTGGATCACGGCGGTCACCGGGCCGAATCGCTGCTCGAGGCGGCCAACCGCGGCCTCGGCCTGGTCGGGGTCGGCGAGGTCGGCCTGCTCGTAGCCGATACGTGCCCCGGTCTCGCGCAGCCGCTCCAGCCAGTCGGCCGTGGCGGTGGCTTGGCCAGGATCGGCCGGGCCGAGCACGGCGAGCGCCGCCCCGCAGCCGGTCAGCAATGCGGTGGCGGCGATGGAGCCGCCGCCTGCCGCGCCGCTGACCAGGACTACATCGGAGGGCCCGAGCGGAAACAGATCCTCGCTGGCAGGCTCGGTCGGCGTGATAACCGGTTCGAGCGGTGCGCCCGCCGCGTCCAGCACCAGTTCGCGGAGTTGACCCGGCTCGGTGGCGGCGAAACGCTGGGCGGCGAGCAGGCCGTCGGCAGTCTCCGCCGTGCGCAGCAAGGTGATGCCGAGCCACGGATGCTCGGCATGCAGGCTGGCACAGAACCCGGCCAGGCCGGCCCCGGGGGTGATCACCACCAGCTGGCCGCCGGTGACGGCCTCCCGGGCCGCCTCGGCCAGGGTGGCGCAGGCCTCGGGGTCGGCCGGGTCACCGATGACGGCCAGGACTCCGCGGGCGGCGGGATCGTTGTCGAAAACCTCAGCCGCCATCCTCCCGAACGGCTGCCGTGAGGTTGCTCTCAGCCGCCAGGGCTCTTCGCCCACGGCAGGAACGGGACGCAGCGGCGGCCGCAGTGTCTCCGTGAAGCACCGGGCCCATGGGGCGACGCCCAGGAGGGAGTCCGCGGCGCCACCAGCGTCAGGCTCGCCGCCCGCGGCGGGTTCTGGGATGCCAGTACGCGGCACGGCCTCGCCGGGGGTGCTGATGAACACCCGCTCCCTCCAGATGTCGATGGGCCGGGCCGGCCTGCCGGTCAGCAGGGGCTGCACGCTGGCGATGGCGCCCGCCGCGAACAGGGCGGCGGCGGCCCGGGCGGACGCCTCGTCGTCCCAGCGTCCGGTGGCCAGGCTGACCGCGGGCACGTGACAGCATCCGGCCGCGAGGGCGGCGAGGGTCTGGCCCGGTCCCGTCTCGACCAGGAGATCGGCACCGTCGGCTGCGGCGCGAAGCGCCTCGGCGAACCGCACCGGCGACGTGAGCTGGGCGCCGAGCAGGGCCGCGATGTCGTCGGAGGCGCTCACCTCACGGCCGGTGATGGTGGAGATCAGCTGACGGCTGGGCCGGCCGAACTCGAATTCCTTGAGCACACTGCGCAAGGGCGCTATCCGGTCGGCCATGGCGGGGGAGTGCAGTCCGTGGGGTGCGGCGAGCACGTGGACCTCGACTCCGTCGCGGGCCGCCCGCCGGGTGACCTCGCGTACCGCGGCGGCCGGGCCCGCCAGCACGTGACAGCGCGGGCCGTTGTAGGCGGCGATGACCAGCTCACCGTCGGCACAGAACGCCTGGGCGGCCGAGGCGTCGGCCGCGACGCAGACCATGCCGCTGCGTTGCGGGTCAGGATGGCTGAGCACGGCGTCACGCTGTGCGACCAGCCTCGCAGCGTCTGGTTCTGACAGGCTGCCGGCCCAGACGAGGCCGGTAATCTCGCCCAGGCCGTGGCCGACCGCGGCGCCCGCCTGCACGCCCAGCCTGTCCAGCCAGTGCAGCGCGGCGAGGGCCGCCTGGACGATCGCCGGCTGCGAAGCGGCGGTGCGGGCCCCGGAATCGGCGGCCCCGCCGTCCTCTCCGCGCGCGCGGCCGTGACGGGCCCCGGCATATTCCGCGCAGCCGGTCGCCGGTGCTTCCTCGCCGGGAAACAGGAGAACGATCCGGCCGCGTGCGCCGTCTGAGGCGAAAATACCGGGACGGACCGTCAGCCGGCCCCGGGCGAGGCCGGGCAGCAGGGCCGCGGCCTCGCCGGCCAGCCTGGCCAGTTCCAGCTGGCTGCTCGCCACGACCGCGACCCGCACCGGTTCGTCACCGCGCGCCGGCCGGCCCAGCTGGCAGGCCAGGTCGCTGAGCTCACCGTCGGACATCCACGGTGCCAGGGCAGCGACCCTGGCCAGGGTGACCGACACAGCCGCGCGGCTGGACCCGCCGAACACGTAGGTGTCCGCCCGCGGGGACGGGGTGACCGTCCATGATCCGGCGCCTTCGCCGCGGACCGGCAGCGGCTCGCGCCGCCGCCCGGTGGCCGACCTTCGGGAGGTGTCGCGCCGGAGCACGATGTGCACGTTGCTGCCGCCGGAGTCCATCGCGCTCACCGCCGCCAGCCGCGTCCCAGCAGGCCATGGCTCGGCGGTGCGCAGCACCCGCAGCGTCGCATCCTCACCGCGGAGCAGCGGATGCGGCCGGGCGCATCCGGTGGCCGGGGGAATGACGCCCGCGCTCACGGCCAGCGCAGCCTTGATCAGTCCAGCGGCGCCCGCCGCCGCCTTGGCGTGCCCGATGTTGGCCTTGACCGAGCCGAGCGCCGCTGCCGACGGGGCGCCGTCCCGGACCGTCACGAGCGCGGTGAGCTCGGCGAGATCGCCTGCCGCCGTCCCGGCACCGTCCCCTTCGATCAGCTGGATGTCAGCGGGGTCGACGCCCGCGCGCTGATAGGCCCGGCGAAGGGCCAGAAGCTGGCTGCCGGGGTCTGGCCCCGCAGCGTCCGGAAGCCCAGCGGACGATACTCCCCAGCCAGCGATCTCCGCGTAGACCGGCGTGCCTGCGGCGTGGGCGTCGGCCGCCCGCATCAAGGCGACGAGGCCGCAGCCCTCCCCGGGCACGAATCCGGTTGGGCTGGCGTCATAGACGCGCATGTCCCCGGTGGCCAGAACACCGGTCCGGGCCAGTCCGCCGAGTTCGAACGGGTCAAGGCTGATGTCCACTCCGCCAGCCAGCACGAAATCGAGGTCGCCCGTGCTGAGCGAGGTGCAGGCGGCGGCCAGGGCGAGGAGTGCGGATGAGTGCGCCCCGTCCACGGTGTAGCCGCCGCCCCGGAAGCCGAAATGGCGACAGATCCTGTCGGCGATCCGGATATAGGGCCACCGAGGGAGGAGCGCGGCCGCCCGGGAAACCCCACCGGTCAGGGTGTTGCCGATGATGACCCCGGCCCTGTCCCGCCGGACCCCCTGCCCGCCGGCCAGCCCGGCATCGGCGAGAGCGCGCGCCGCCGTTTCCAGGGCCAGCCATTGCGCAGGGTCAGCCGCCTGGTACGCAAATTCGGAGATGCCGTACGCGCTCCGGTCGAACTGCCAGCCCTCGATCAGCGCGGCCCTGGGCGGCACGGCCAGCCCTGGCTCCGCTGGATCTGCCTCCCGGCGCTCGGCCGGGTCGAGCCGGGCTGGTGGCAGCCTCCGGAAGGCCCGGCGGCCGGCCAGGGTCATGTCGAGGAGGGTCAGGGCGTCATCAGCGTCAGGGAACCTGCATGCGACGCCCACGATCGCGATCGACGGGGCGGGGCCCTGTGCGGCTGGATCGTCATTCATGGACACGGCCGGCGTCAGTGCCCGGAGCGCGAGTCATTATCTTCTTCATTTGCCCACGGGAGCCACGCTCGCCCGGAACGTCCATTGTTTCCCCCGAAACAACGTTATCTCGCGAGGTCCGCGAGTAGCGGCACCGATATCCTGAATCCGTATTCCCCCGGTCCTGGCCGCGACACAGGTCCCCGGGCCATCCCGGCCCAGCGGACCGCTCTGGCCAGGCCGCTCCGGCTAGATGGCTGGGACGACCCTATTAACGTTCTGTTCCGCTGGTCAATAAGGAATGCCAGAAGTGCCGGTTTGACTGGTCAGCAGTTCTGGTCGAGACATTGCGGGGCCCGCACGAATAAGCAGGCACATGTCCGGGCCAGCGAATCATGACTGCGCCCGGCCGGGATCGCGCCCGGCCGGGCGTCAGGACTTGGTCGTGGTCAGGTGGCGGTCATGCGCGCCGTGTCATATGGGCCTGGGTCAGGACCAGGATTCCGCCAGTACGGAGTACGGGCGGGGCACCGAGTCCGGCATGCTCTGGGCCGAAGGCTCCTCCATCATCGGCGAGGAGATCAGGAAGTCCGCGCTGGCCCGGTTGCAGGCCACCGGGATGTTCCATACCACCGCGATGCGCAGCAGTGCCTTGACGTCGTGGTCGTGCGGCTGCGACTCCATCGGGTCCCACAGGAAGATGAGCAGGTCGATGTCCCCATCGGCAATCCGCGCTCCGATCTGCTGGTCTCCCCCGAGAGGCCCGCTCTGGAAGCAGGTAACGGGCAGGCCGAGATCCTCGCTCAGCAGACGCCCCGTGGTACCGGTCGCAAACAGGTCGTGCTTGGCCAGCTCACCCCGGTTGAACCGGGCCCACTCTCGGAGATCCTGCTTCCTGCGGTCGTGTGCCACCAGCGCGATCTTCCGCCGTGGCGCGGGCGTAGCAGGTGCATTGTTGGTGTTCACTACTTCAGTCTGCGTGATGGATGTTGCGGTGATGACACGCGGGGGTTAGCGGACTGTGTACAAACCGCGTCGCTAAGCCGGCCATCTGCAACGCCGCGTCCACGTCCGGCAAGACTCCCGAGAGATCCCCGCAGCCCGCTCGGAGGGCCCGACGGCCGCCCCCAGCGGGCCAGGATCACTGGCCGGGCAGGCCACCCGCCGAGCCGTCCGGTGGCCGTGGCCTAGCTGTTCTGTGCGATATGCGCAGGGTCACCGGGTGCGCTACCCTGGTGACATGCGTTCCGCACGGCTGCTCCTTACCTAGCCGCGCCGACTAACCGTCGTTGGCGCGGCTGCCCCTCGTGGACCGGGGGGCTTTTCTATTGCCGGAGCCGGACCGATCCTATGGTGAGGAAAGATCATGACTGCCGCCGAGAGCGCTGAGCGGGCACAGCACTACGATCCCCGCGACGTCCAGGAGAAATGGCAGAACCGATGGGCCGGCCTGGACATGTTCCGGGCCAGCGACGATCCCGCCGACGACCGCCCCCGGACGTATTTGCTGGACATGTTCCCGTACCCGTCCGGCGATCTGCACATGGGTCACGCCGAGGCATACGCGATCGCGGACGCGGTGGCCCGCTATTACTTCCAGCGCGGCCACAACGTGCTGCACCCGATCGGCTGGGATGCCTTCGGCCTGCCCGCGGAGAACGCCGCGATCAGGAACAACACCCACCCGGCCGACTGGACCTACGCCAACATCGAGACCCAGGCGGCCTCGTTCCGCCGGTACGCGGTGTCGTTCGACTGGTCCCGGCGGCTGCAGACTTGCGACCCGGCGTATTACCGCTGGAATCAGTGGCTGTTCCTGCGCTTCTATGAGCGTGGGCTGGCCTACCGCAAGGATGGCTACGTCAACTGGTGCCCGCACGATCAGACCGTGCTGGCCAATGAGCAGGTCATCGCCGGGAAGTGCGAGCGCTGCGGCACCGAGGTCATCCGCCGGGTGCTGACTCAGTGGTATTTCAAAATCACTGAATATGCCGACCGGCTGCTGGAGGACATGGCGGGCCTGGAGGGCAAGTGGCCGGACCGGGTGCTGCTGATGCAGCGGAACTGGATTGGCCGCTCGGAGGGCGCGGAAATCCGGTTCGCGATCGAGGGCCGTGACGAGCCGGTCACCGTGTTCACCACCCGCCCGGACACGTTGTTCGGCGCCACCTTCTTCGTGGTCGCGGCCGACTCGCCGCTGGCCGAGGCGGTCTGCTCCGCGGAGCAGCGCGAGGCGCTGACCGCCTACGTGGCTCAGGTGCGCAAGCTGACCGACATCGAGCGCCAGTCCACGGATCGCGAGAAGACCGGCGTATTCCTGGGCTGCCACGCGGTGAACCCGGTGAACGGCGAGCTGATCCCGGTCTGGGCCGCTGACTACGTGCTGCCCGACTACGGCACCGGCGCGATCATGGGCGTGCCCGCGCACGACCAGCGAGACCTGGACTTCGCCCGGGCTCACGGGCTGAACGTGCGGATGGTGGTAGACACAGGCGATCCTGATCCCGCGGTCACCGGCGTGGCCACCCACGGCGACGGGGTACTGATCAATTCCGGGCCACTCAACGGGCTGCGCAAGGCTGATGCCATCGCCAGAATCACCCAGATCCTGGAATCAGACAGCCAGGGCCGGGCCGCCGTGAACTTCCGGCTGCGCGACTGGCTGCTGTCCAGGCAGCGGTTCTGGGGAACACCGATCCCCATCGTCTACTGCTCCGCATGCGGTGAGGTTGCCGTTCCCGACGAGCAGCTGCCCGTGGTGCTGCCCGACCTGCGCGGACAGGACCTGGTCCCCAAGGGGGTGTCGCCGCTGGCGGCCGCCACGGACTGGGTGAATACGCAGTGCCCCAAGTGCGGCGGCCCGGCCCTGCGGGACACCGACACCATGGACACCTTCGTCGACTCGTCGTGGTACTTCCTGCGGTACTGCTCGCCGGCCTACGAGCACGGACCGTTCGACGTGGCGGCGGTGCGCCAGTGGGCGCCCGTCGACCTGTACGTGGGCGGCGTGGAGCACGCCATCCTGCACCTGATGTACAGCAGGTTCTTCGTCAAGGTGCTGCACGACATGGGCATGGTCGATTTCACCGAGCCGTTCACCCGGCTGATGAACCAGGGCCAGGTGATCAACCAGGGTCGCGCGATGTCCAAGTCGCTGGGCAACGGCGTGGACCTGGGCCAGCAACTGGCCACGCACGGCGTCGACGCGATTCGCCTGACGATGATCTTTGCGAGCCCGCCCGAGGACGATATCGACTGGGCGGACATGAACCCGGAGGCCAGCGTCAAGTTCCTGGGGCGGGTCTGGCGGGTGGCGGCTGACGTCGGCGCAGTGCCCATTGCCCCGGTGTCTGCTGGCCCGGTGTCTGCTGGCCCGGTGTCTGCCGACCCTGGTGCCGGGCATCTGGAGCTGCGGAAGGTCACCCACCGGACCGTCGACGACGTGACCAGGCTGATCGAATCATCCCGGCTGAACGTGGCCGTGGCGCGGCTGATGGAGCTGGCCAGCGCGGCCCGGCGGGCGATCGACACGGGGCCGGGGGCGGCTGATCCGGCGGTACGCGAGGCCGCCGAGACGCTGACGGTGCTGCTGTCGATCTTCGCTCCGTATACGGCGGAGGAGTGCTGGGCGCTGCTGGGGCACGAGCCGTCGGTGGCCAAGGCGGGCTGGCCGTCGGCCGATCCGGCGCTGCTGGTGGAGGATCTGGTGACCTGTGTCGTCCAGGTGGCCGGGAAGGTGCGCGACCGGCTGGAGGTCCCGCCCGGGATCGGCGAGGATGAGCTGCGCGAACTGGCGCTGGCGGCCCCGGGCGTGGCTCGGGCGCTGGCTGACCGCGAGGTCCGGATGGTCATCGTCCGGGCACCCCGGCTGGTCAACGTCGTCCCCGTCTGACGGGTCCACCGGGGAGCGGCCCGGTCGCCTGGTCCGCAGACCAGACCAGGCCGTTGCCGTACGTCCCGTGCCGTACGTCCCGTTGCGATGCGTCCCGTTGCTGGGCGTTCTGCCCGCAGGTACTGGGCGTGTCGTCGAACGCGCCTCCCTCAGATGCGGCGGAGCACGGCGACCACGCGGCCCAGGATCGCGGCTTCGTCACCTGGGATGGGTGCGTAGGCCGGGTTATGCGGCATCAGCCAGACGTGACCGCCCGAGTGCTTGAAGGTCTTGATCGTGGCCTCGCCGTCGATCATCGCCGCAACGATGTCGCCGTTCTCCGCGACCGGCTGCTGGCGAATCACGACCCAGTCGCCATCGGCGATGGCGGCATTGATCATAGAGTCGCCGACGACCTTCAGCAGGAACAGCGTTCCGTCGCCGACGATCTGCTTCGGCAGCGGGAAAATGTCCTCGATTGCCTCCTCGGCCAAGATTGGCCCGCCTGCCGCGATCCGGCCGACCAGCGGCACGTAGGCGGCTTCCTGCGACGAGATGTCCATCGCGGTCTCTTCTTCCGCCTCGGCCTCGGGCCGCACAGCGGGATGGCCCGGCAGGCGGACCTCGACGGTGCGGGGTCGGCCGGCGTCCCGTCGCAGGTAACCCTTGCTCTGCAGGGTGGACAGCTGGTACGAGACGCTGGAGGTACTCGTCAGCCCGACCGCCTCGCCGATCTCGCGCATCGATGGTGGATAGCCGCGGCGCTGTACGGACTCCCGGATGACCTGGAGCACCTTACGCTGACGCCAGGTGAGCACATGGCCGGGATCGGGCCGGTCCGGCATCTCCGTAACCACCGTGGGGACGCTGCCCTTCGGCTTCCGTCCTGGTCTGCCCTTGGGCCTGGCGCCTGGGCCGGTGCCCGCGGCGTTCTCGGGCGGCACGTTCTGCGCTCCGCCGTCTTCCGCGCTGCTGTCCATCAACTGACCTCCGAATCCGAATGCTGAGTCCTTCGACCTGCCGAGTCCAGAGCTGACGCTAGCGCTTCCGCTTCCGGATCTCAAACATCTGTTCGATGACCCGCAAAGTGTCGTACCCCTGCGATAAAAGTGTATCGCACAGTCATTCGATCGTACATGTATTCGATCGAATAGCTGTACGATAGAACGGTCATTCGACGGAGGAGGTCGGCATGAGCGTGATGAGCGTTGGCCAGCGGCCTGAGGCGACCGGGGAAACGGACGAGGCCGGCGATCCCGCCCGGCCGGGGCGGCCCGGGCACCGGCTCGGTGGCCGGAAGCTGCCGGGGCGTGAGCCTTGCGCCCTGAGCAGGCTGGAACGCGAAATGCGCAGCAGCAAGCCGCTCGCCCGTGAGCTGCGTGCCCACCAGAGGCTCACTGGTGAACTGCGGGCCCGTGGATCGCTGGCCCGGCCGCCGCGGGGGCATAAGCCGCGCGACGGTGTGCTGCAGCCCGGGGAGATCGCCCCGGCGCGGCGTGGGCAGGCGGTCCGGCTGACCCGCCGCGGGCGCCGCGTCATCGTGGGCTTCGCGGCCGCCGTTGCCCTGGCCGTGGCCGCCGCGTTGTGGCTGGCGGCCGCGACGGGGGCGCAGGCCGCGAATCACGGAGTGGCGCCGGGCGTTGTCTACCGGAGCATGACGGCGGTCGTTGTTCAGCCCGGCCAGACGCTCTGGTCGATCGCGCTGCGGGCTGAGCCGGCCGCCGATCCGCGCGTCGTCGTCAGCCAGATCATGGAGTTCAACGCGCTGAGCAACGACGTAGTGGCGCCCGGGGAGCGCCTGTGGGTGCCCAGAAGCTAGCGTCTCCCAGCAGCGCACGGAATCGTTGTATGCAGTGGTCTGAATTTCGGAACGGGTGGCCGGGCGGGCCGGTAACGGACCGCGACACGCCGGCGGATGCTGTTTGCCGGCCCGTTAACCAGGCAGTTCAGGGGTCCTGGGGCTGACTCGTGCTCCCTCAGGAGCCGGGCCCTTGCGCCGGGCGGGGTGTCTGCTTTACCGTAACCACAACATATAGTAGTTACAGGCCTGTAGTTTATCCACAGGTTGTGTTCACAGAAGACGGTTTCCGGCGCGGCGTCGGGGGAGGTGGTTCACGTGATCTGCCCGTACTGCAGGAATCTCGACAGCCGGGTCATCGACAGCCGGACCGCCGACGATGGTGCGGCCATCCGTCGCCGCAGGTCATGCCCGGGGTGCGGGCGGCGGTTCACGACCCAGGAGACCGTGATCCTGATGGTGGGCAAGCGGAGCGGCGCTACCGAGCCGTTCACCCGGGACAAGATCGTCCGCGGTGTGCGGCGGGCCTGCCAGGGCAGGCCGGTCAGTGAGGACGAGCTCGCCATCCTCGCGCAGCAGGTCGAGGACGCGGTCCGGTCCCGCGGCTGTGCGGAGATCCCGTCCCACGAGGTGGGCCTGGAGATCCTGGGGCCGCTGCGGGACCTCGACGAGGTTGCCTACCTGCGGTTCGCCTCGGTCTACCGGGGCTTTGAATCGCTCGCTGATTTCGAGCACGAGATTTCCGCGCTGCGGTCAGCGCGTCAGGAGGCCGGCGCACTGACGCCGTGAGCCTCGATAGCACAGTGAAACCATCGGGATGGGCCTGGGCAGGCCCGGAGGGATCCACCCGGATCCCGGAAGGGGGACGACATGACCGAGACGGCAAGCGGGTCAGCGCACCGCAGTGGCAAGGGAGCGGGCAAGGGCCTTACGGTCCGGCGGATCTACACCCGCGAGGGCATCCACCCCTACGACGAGGTCACGTGGGAGCGCCGCGACGTCGTCATGACCAACTGGCGGGACGGCTCGGTCAACTTCGAGCAGCGTGGTGTCGAGTTCCCGGACTTCTGGTCGGTGAACGCCGCCAATATCGTGACCACCAAGTACTTCCGGGGCGCCGTCGGCCAGGCGCAGCGCGAGTGGAGCCTCAAGCAGCTCGTGGACCGGGTCGTCGGGACCTACGTGGCGGCCGGCCGTGAGCACGGCTACTTCGCCACCGCGAAGGACGCCGAGATCTTCGACCACGAGCTGACCCACGCGCTGATCCACCAGGTCTTCGCCTTCAACTCCCCGGTCTGGTTCAACGTCGGCACCTCCTCCCCGCAGCAGGTCAGCGCGTGCCAGCCATACGACGCACTGGTCAGCACCCCCGGCGGGCTCATCCCCATCGGCAAGCTGGTGGACCAGGATGCTGTCGGAACCAAGGTCTACGACGCCCACGGCATTACCAAGATCGTCGCGACCAAATCCAACGGGGTGAAGGACGTCCTGCGGCTGCACACCAAAGCCGGTTACACCCTCGACGTCACTGCAGATCACCTCGTCTGGGTGGGCAACGGCCTCGATGATGGCGCGTTTGCCCCAGCTGGCGATGTTCGCGTGGGAGATGCTCTCCTTCATGTCGAGCCCGGGATGGGTGGGTCAGATCGCCAGCTTGTCCAGATCGAAGTCATTGAGCCGCTGGGCGCGATGCAGGTCTACGACATCCAGACGGAGAGCGGCGAGTACCTCTCTGGGAACCTACGGGTTCACAACTGCTTCATCTTGGCTGTTGACGACACGATGGACTCGATCCTGGAGTGGTACCGGGAAGAGGGCCTGATCTTCAAGGGCGGATCGGGCGCCGGGGTGAACCTCTCCCGGATCCGGTCCAGCAAGGAACTGCTGTCCTCCGGTGGCACGGCGAGTGGCCCCGTTTCGTTCATGCGCGGAGCAGATGCCTCCGCCGGGACCATCAAGTCAGGGGGCGCCACCCGGCGGGCCGCGAAGATGGTCGTTCTCGACGTCGATCACCCCGACGTGGCGGAGTTCGTCGAGACGAAGGCGCGCGAAGAGGAAAAGGTCCGGGTCCTCCGGGACGCGGGCTTCGATATGGACCTCGGCGGCAAGGACATCGTGAGCGTCCAGTACCAGAACGCCAACAACTCGGTGCGGGTCTCCGACGAGTTCATGCGGGCCGTGGAGGCGGGCGGCCCCTTCAACCTGGCGTCCAGGCTGACCGGTGAGACGGTCGAGACGGTCGATGCCAAGGACCTGTTCCGCAAGATGGCCAAGGCGGCCTGGGAATGCGCCGACCCCGGCATCCAGTACGACGGAACCATCAACGAGTGGCATACCTGCCCAGAAACCGGACGAATCACCGCAAGTAACCCATGTAGTGAATATATTCACTTGGATAACTCTTCTTGCAACCTGGCGAGCATCAATCTGCTGAAGTTCCTGGGTGACGACAACAGCTTCGATGTGAAGAAGTTCCAGCAGGTCACGGAGCTGATCATCACCGCGATGGACATCTCCATCTGCTTTGCAGATTTCCCGACGGAGAAGATCACCGAGACCACCCGCGCCTACCGGCAGCTCGGCATCGGCTACGCCAATCTGGGCGCACTGCTGATGGCTACCGGGCACGCTTACGACTCCGAGGGAGGCCGCGCGATCGCGGCCGCCATCACGTCGCTGATGACCGGCACCGCTTACCGCCGGTCCGCGGAACTGGCCGCTGTCGTCGGCCCGTACGAAGGCTACGAGCGCAACGCATCGGCCCACAAGCGGGTCATGAGCAAGCACGGGGCTGCCAGTAATCAGATCCGCGCGCGGGGTGGCATGGACGAGCAGATTCTCTCCGCTGCTAACAACGCCTGGGAGGATTGCCTCGCCCTGGGTGAGAAGAACGGGTACCGGAACGCTCAGGCCTCGCTCCTGGCCCCGACCGGGTGCCTGACCGGAGACGCACTCATCACGACCGATCGCGGGCTTACCCGCCTGTCGGAAATCGGTGACGTCTACGGAGATCGCTGGCAGGACCTCGGCCTCACGGTGTCGACCGACGAAGGCCCGCGCCGGGCCACGAGGTTCTTCGTCAACGGCGAGGAGCCGACCCGGCTTATCCAGACGGTGGGCGGCTACCGCATCCAGGGCACGCTGACCCACCGGGTCAAGGTGGTCGACGAGCAGACCGGTGCATGGGTGTGGAAGCGCCTCGCCGATGTCGGCCGCGGAGACGTTCTCCCGCTGCAGAAGGGCGCCCTCGTCGGGGGCCTGCGGCGGGTGCCGCTCCCGGCTCTCGATCAGGCGTACTACACCGGCGACCGGCACCTGAGTGTTCCCGACTCAGTCACGCCAGAGCTTGCTGAGCTCGTCGGGTACTTCATGGGTGACGGAAGCCTGCACGCCAAGGGAATCCGGCTGTGTGTGGCCAACACTGACCTGGATGTCTCCGAGCGGATAGGCATCCTGGCCAAAGAGCTGTTCGGTCTGGAGCCCGTGGTCACCGCGCAGCAGGGCTACCAGGAGGTGACCCTGCAGTCGGTGCGTCTGGCGCGCTGGTGGCAGGCGGCAGGCTTCGCCAAGGAGCTGCCCGATCCCGGCCATGTCGGCAAGGGCTGGGTCCCGCGGATCCCGTCGGCGATTCTGGAGGCCAATAACCCCACTGTCTACGGCGCATTCCTGCGCGGGCTGTTCGAAGCCGACGGGACTGTGCTGGAGGGTGTTCCCAGCCTCTCTACGGCACACGAGTCGTTTGCGGCGGAGGTCCGGACGTTGCTGCTGGTCCTCGGCCTCGCCACTAGCACCAGGAAGACTGTGAGCGGATGGGGCGGTGAGATCTTCCAGGTCCGGCTCCGCAACGTCGATCACGCCCTGAACTTCGACGAGTTCGTCGGATTCATCGGCGAGCGCAAGTCCCGCCTGATGGTGTACCTGGAGCCGAGCCATTCGGCCAAGAAGGACTACGTATTCCTGCCGAAGAGCGCCTGGATGGAGCTCGTCCCGGCCGGCCACACCGCGCGCAACGCCGTGCTGCAGTCCCTCCGCGAAGCCGGCGGCGTCCCGCGCATGCTGGCCCGGGAGATTTTCCAGGAAACTCTGGACAGCCGGCTCGGAGAAGCACTCGGATACCTCTTCGAGCGAGTCGCGGGCAACGAGGACGGCGGGGTTCAGCCCACCTACGACCTCTCAGTCCCGGAGAACGTGACCTATGTGGCTAACGGCATGGTGAGCCACAACACCATCGGCCTCATGATGGATTGCGACACCACTGGAGTCGAGCCGGACCTGGCGCTGGTCAAGTTCAAGAAGCTCGTCGGTGGCGGTTCCATGCAGATCGTCAACCAGACCGTGCCGCGTGCCCTGAGGAGCATGGGCTACCAGCCTGAGCAGGTCGAGGCGATCGTCGAATACATCGCGGAGCACGGGCACGTCGTGGATGCGCCCGGCCTTCGGCAGGAGCACTACGAGGTCTTCGACTGCGCCATGGGTGAGCGCTCGATCAGCGCGATGGGCCACGTCCGGATGATGGCCGCGGTCCAGCCTGGCCTGAGTGGGGCCATTAGCAAAACCGTTAATCTTCCCGAAACGGCAGAAATCGAAGATATAGAACAGATCTATATCGAAGGGTGGAAGCTGGGCCTCAAGGCGCTGGCCGTCTACCGGGACAACTGCAAGGTCGGCCAGCCGCTGTCCGACGCCAGGAAGAAGCCGGCGGCGGCGGCCGAGCCCGAGCACTCGCCGCACGACATCCGCCCGGTGCGCCGGCGCCTCCCGAAGCAGCGGCCCGCGACGGTGACCAGGTTCTCAGTGGCAGGCGCGGATGGGTTCATGACCGCGTCCAGCTACCCGGGCGACGGCGTGGGCGAGGTCTTCCTCAAGCTCGGCAAGCAGGGCTCGACCCTGGCGGGCGTCATGGACGCCTTCTCAGTGGCCATCTCGATCAGCCTGCAGTATGGGGTCCCGCTCGAGAAGTGGGTGGAGAAGTTCACCAACATGCGCTTCGAGCCGGCCGGGATCACCGATGACCCGGATATCCGGATCGCGAGTTCGGTGATGGACTACGTGTTCCGGCGGCTGGCCCTGGATCACCTGCCCTACGAGACGCGTGCCGAGTTGGGCATCCTGTCGGCGGCCGAGCGCTCGGCCCAGCTGGCGGGCGAGGATCCGGCTACGCTGGCTGAAGAGCAGGATCCCGTGGAGATGGCGCAATCCGCCCCGGTGGAGCGCCCGCACCCCCGCCCTGCGGAGCTAGCAGCGCCGGAGCGGAGTTCTCGCGCTGAGTCAGCGCTGCAGCCGCACAGCTCCACCGAGCTCATCGAGTCGCAGCAGGGCCGGACGGCCGATGCGCCGCTCTGCCTCACCTGCGGCACGAAGATGCGCCCGGCGGGCAGCTGCTACGTCTGCGAAGGCTGCGGATCGACCAGCGGCTGCAGCTAAAACTGAGCGGTATTGCACCTGATGCAACAGCAGTCGGCTTGGCTCTGTGCGCGGATGGTACGGGCTGGCCCGGGCATACAGGTCGTACCAACTTTGGTCGGGTGGTGCTTCAGAGCGAATCACCTGGTCGGATGGGGT
>JAWWPY010000068.1:0-4216 GCA_033854735.1 Streptosporangiaceae bacterium
CACCGAAGGCCCTCCCGACCACCATCATCGTCTGGTACGCCGCGAACGCCAGCGGGAGCAGCGCCTTGCCGCCGTGCTGGACCTTCGACATGTAGACCGAGCTGTAGTTGGAGACGGCGGCGTCGCCGATGTACATGCAGCACATGGCCACGCCGATGAGGATGATCGGCCGCCACGGGATCTGGATGCCCGCCTTCTTCGCGGCGGCCTCGGACGGCGGTGCGACGTCGGCCGCCTTGCCGAACAGGCGGGGCCCGATGACCAGCGCGACGGCCAGCCCGGCCACCCCGGCGATCGTGAATGCTGCGCCCAGGGACAGGCCGAGCTTCCCGGCGGCGGCGTTCCACAGGCCGCCGAGGATCCCGGCCGCGCTCCAGAAGCCGTAGAACGCGTTGATGACGCTGTAGCCGTAGCGCTGCTCGGTGATCGCGCCCTGCATGTTCATGGTCGCGTCCACGGCGCCGAGGAACAGCCCGAACAGGCCGACCGCGATGTACAGCTCGGGCCTGGTGCTGGCGAACCCGATGGCCGGCAGAGTCAGGCAGACCAGCGGCTGGGCGACGCGCAGCACCGTGCCGCTGCCGAGGCGCGCCGCCAGCGGGCCGGAGAGCACGCTGCCCACCCCGGCGATGACCGGGACGATGAGCAGGACCAGGGTGAGCTGCCCGTTGGACAGGTGGAACTTGGTCTGCAGGACGGAGACGCGGGTGACCACGACCGCGAAGCAGAGACCCTGGACGAAGAACGCGCCGCTGGCCGCCATCCGCCCGCGGTGGTCATCGGCCTGCGGTGGGCTCGTGCCGCCTGGATTGGTGCCGCCCGGATCCGTGCCGTCCAGCTTCATGCGCCGCTCCCAGGCTCGCGAGCCGCCGGCGGTGCTGGCCGCGGCCGGGGCCGTGTGATCAGGCCGCCCGGACGGTCAGAGCCGGACCCGTGCGGTCAGGGTAGGGATCGTGCCGTCTGGGCGTCAAGGCGGCTATCGTCGGAGGGGTGAATCCCCGGCAGAGCCCGCGTGACCTGCGTGCCTCGGACGCTGACCGGGAGCGCGTGGTGACCCTGCTCGCCGAGGCGGCCGCCGACGGGCGGATCACCCTGGAGGAGCACGCGCACCGGGTGCAGCGGGCCTACACCGCGCGGACCCTGGGCGACCTGGCCGGGCTGACCGATGACCTGGCGCTGCCCGGCGCCCAGCCGCTGCGGCTGGACAGCTCGCGCGCGGTGACGGCCTTCTTCGCGACCGAGCGGCGGGAAGGCCGCTGGGTCGTCCCGGACCGGCTGGTGGTGACGGCCATCGGCGGGCAGATCGTGCTGGACCTGCGCGAAGCGCTGCTGCAGGCCCAGCGCACCGTAATGTACGCCAGCGCGATGGGCGGCCAGGTGCACCTGCTGGTGCCGGCCGGGGTCACGGTCGTGACCCGCAACCTGTCGGCGTCGCTGCCCGGGGCCCGCCCGGACCCGCGCCCGGAGCCGCTGGTCCCGACCGGAACGCCGGTCATCGAGCTGCACACGCTGACCGTGCTGGGACGCATCCACGTCCGCACCCCCCGGCCGCGCCGGGGCGGCCTGTTCGGCCGCCGCCCCCGCTAGCCATCCCCGCTAGCCATCCCCGCCGGCCGCTGTCTCGCTGGCTGCCATTCCCGGCTCCTGGACCGGAGCGGACGGGACGGCCGAACCCCAGCGGGCCTCGACGTCCCCGAACCGCCAGTAGGCAAGGGCCAGCGCCCAGACGGCGACGAACAGCGCGGCGATGCAGAACCCGGCGGCGTTGATGTTGAAGTTGGCCATGACCGACCAGAAACCGCCGCGCAGGTGCATCTCGTCGGTCAGGATGCCGAGGATCTCGATGGTGCCGATGATGAAGGCCGCGCTGATGGACAGCCCGGTGATGACGAGGTTGTAGTAGACCTTGCGGACCGGGCGGGCGAACGCCCAGCCGTAGGCGAAGTTCATGAAGCAGCCGTCGAGCGTGTCGAACAGCATCAGGCCGCCGGAGAACAGGAACGGCAGCGCGAGCACGGCGTAATAGGGCAGGCCCTGGATCGCCGCGTAAGCGGTCGCGGACAGCAGGACGACCTCGGTGGTGGTGTCGAAGCCGACGCCGAAGATGAGGCCGACGAAGTACAGCTGCCAGGTGTGGTTGATGGACTTCATGAACCGGCCGAAGAACCGGTACATCAGCCCGCGGGCCTGCAGCTGGGCCTCGAGCTGCTGCTCGTCATAGGTGCCGCGGCGCATGTCCCGGAAGACCTTGAAGATGCCGGCCAGCACGATCAGGTTCAGCACCGCGATCAGGTACAGGAAACCGGCGGACACCAGCGTGCCCGCCGTTCCCCCGGCCGTTTCGTACGCAGAGCTGGGGTTGACCACCGCGCCGAACACGGCCCGGGCGGCGACGGTGATACCTGCACCGACCGCGACGACGACCGTGGCGTGGCCGAAGGAGAAGAAGAAGCCGCTGGCCAGCGGGCGCTTCCCGTCCGCCATCAGCTTGCGTGTGGTGTTGTCGATGCAGGAGATGTGGTCCGCGTCGAAGGCGTGCCGGAAGCCCAGCAACCAGGCGGTGATGGCCACCCCGAGCCCGACACCGAGCCCCCGGCTGCCGCCGACCCCCTGATAGTCGAAGTGATGCGGCATCACGCACAGCACGTAGATGCCCCAGCCCGCCGCGTTGACCGCGAGGATGAACACGAACATGGCCAGGAGCCGGCCCCGTTCGCGGGCGGTCAGCTCCGTGCGGATTTTGTGCCATCGCGACCCGGGCACTGGTCTCCTGAGCACGGGGCCAGTCATCGACCGAACCGCCCTTCATCCGAGGACTCGCGTTCGTCGGCAGGCCGGGCCAGGCGACCGGACTCATCCCCCGGAAGGGGCTTCACCGTTGCGGGACAGTGCCGGATTCACACCGGACTTCGCTGGACGGGCTGCCACCCCGGCGGCCCGGGGCGATGGCCACCGTACAAGCGGCCGCGGTGACCGGTCAAGGCTGATTGAGTGATCAGCTATTTAGCTGTAGCTGATGATCAGCTGTCCAGCTTTGCTGTGGAACACTGAGGGTCATGCACCTTCTGCCGGCGGAACGGTCCGATCACCGCGTGATCGACGGTGAGCGGGTCTGCCAGGCCATCGCGGCCCTCGCCAGCCCCGGGGAGATCCAGGCCCGGGCCGGGCTGTTCGCCATCCTCGCCGATCCCACCCGGCTGACGCTGCTGACCTGCATCAAGGCGGCCGGGCCGATCAGTGTCTCCGATCTCGCCGCCGCGACCGGGGTCAACGACACCACTGTTTCCCAGACGCTGCGCTACCTGCGCGCCGCCCGGACCGTGAGCACGGAACGCGACGGCAGGATCATCCGCTACCGGCTCGCCGACACCCGCATCGCGGCGCTGCTCGCCAGCGAGTAGCCCGCTGCAGCTAGCACCGGGCTAACAGGGGTTGTCGAAGTTGATCGAGCTGTAGGCCCGCAGCTTCCAGAGCTGGTGCTCGCTGTGGATGTTCCGGATGGTGCCGGACCGGGCCCGCATCACGAGTGAGTGGGTGGCCGCCCCGCCTGCCCGGTACCGGACGCCCGTCATCAGCTCGCCGTCCGTGATCCCGGTGGCCGCGAAGAACGCGTCCTCCGACGTGACGAGGTCGTCGGTGGTCAGCACGTGGCTGAGGTCGTGGCCGGCGGCGAGGGCCTTCTCCCGCTCAGCCTCGTCGCGGGGCGCGAGCCGGGCCTGGATGACGCCGCCCAGGCACTTGATCGCGCACGCGGTGATGATCCCCTCTGGCGTGCCGCCCACCCCCAGCAGCAGGTCGACGCCGGTGCCGTCCCGCGCCGCCATGATCGAGCCGGCCACGTCGCCGTCGGTGATCAGCTTGATCCGCGCCCCGGCCTCCCGGACCTCGGCGATGAGCCGCTCGTGCCGCGGCCGGTCCAGGATGACGACGGTCACGTCCGAGGAGGAGCAGCCCTTGGCCCGGGCCACGGCGGCGATGTTGTGCGCGGCCGGCGCCTCGATGTCGACCACGTCGGCCGCGGCCGGGCCGGTGACCAGCTTGGACATGTAGAAGACCGCGGACGGGTCGTACATGGACCCGCGGGCGCTGACCGCCTGCACGGCGATCGCGTCCGGCATGCCGTTGGCGGTCAGCCGGGTGCCGTCGATGGGGTCCACGGCCACGTCGCACGCCGGGCCGGTGCCGTCACCGACCTGCTCACCGTTGAAGAGCATGG
>JAWWPY010000069.1:0-4007 GCA_033854735.1 Streptosporangiaceae bacterium
ACGACAGTGCCCCCATCTTGCGCCGTCTGGGATTCCGTGCGGTGACCACCACCACCGCCTACGTGTGGACGCCGCCGCAGCCCGCCAGACCAGGATGACCCAGGCGGCGGGCCCGAACCCGACTTCCCGGATAGCAACGGCGCCGGGACGGCCAAGCCCGGCCGGCCCTTCCCAGCCCGGCGAGCCAGCCGTCGCCGGACGGAACCCCCGCAATTGAAGATCGTTAGCCGGCCCGGTGGCGGACCAGCAGCATGGCCGCGTCGTCGCCCAGCGCGTGACCCACGTACCGGACGACGTCGCTGCTCAGCCGGTCCAGAACGCCCTCGGGATCGAGGTCATCGGGCCCGGATCCGTTCAGCGTCAGCGGGAAGAAGGTGCCTGCCTTGTCCCGCGCCTCGCTCACCCCATCGGTGTAGAACAGGATCTGGTCGCCGGGCCCGAACGGGACGGTGGTCTGGCCGCGGTGCTCGTCCGCCAGGTGCGCCAGGCCGAGCGGCAGGTTGCCGTCGGCCGACTCGATGAACTGCATCCCGGACCCGCTGGCCAGCAGCGGCGGGGGATGCCCGCAATTCAGCAGGTCGATCTTCGAGCCATCGCCACTGACCTGGGCGATGACCGCGGTCACGAACTGCTCATCGGTAAGCAGGCGGGCCAGGCTGATCTCGATGCGTTCGGCGATCGTCTCCAGGTTGGCGGCGTCATACGCCACCTCACGGAAGGTACCCAGGACCGTCGCCGCGGTCTTCACCGCGGGCAAGCCTTTGCCCTGCACATCGCCGACGATCAGCCGGACGCCGGCCGGCCGGGCCACGACCTCGTACAGGTCCCCGCCGATCCGCGCCCGGGAGGCCGCGGATATGTAGCGCACCGCGAACTGTACCGGGCCCACGTCGCGCGGCACCGGCCCGAGCAGCACCCGCTGAGCCACCTCGGCGACGGCCAGTATCTGGGCCAGTTCGCCCTCACGCCGCTGGCGTACCGCGCTGGCGATCACGGCGGCCGCGGTCACCCCGGCGACCGTAGCGAAGTCGAAGAACTCCTGCCCGAAGCCACCGGTCTGCTGGGACCAGGCGATCAGCGTGCACAGTGCGAGCGCGACGACACCGACGAGCGTAGTCTGGCGCAGCCCGCTGGACACCGCGGCGAACGCGGGGCCCAGCGATAGCAGGGTCAGCAGTTGCGTCCGTGGGCCAGCGGCCGCGGCCGCGGCCGCCGCTGCCGCCATGATCAGGAACGGCAGCACGTCCAGCACTAGCTGCGCCCGTGACCGGCCGACCGGCTCGCCCATCGCTGTCAACCGCAGGCCGTTGCGCGGCACCAGTCCCGGCGGCCTCCGTCCCCGTCTGTGTGCTAAAGAGTCTGTGTCCTAAGAGTCAAAACACTACCAGCGGTGACAGCCGGTATTAGTTGAGTGACCCGGCCCGTCCTCTTTCATCGGCGATGCTGCGAATTTTTCATCGGCGCCTGCCGGTGCCCCCCACTGTCACCTGGTCTTCCAGCGCCGGCCGCGGGCCGCCAGTTGTGCGCCGTGAGCCACGGCGGCACCGTGGGCGAAATACGCCGCGAGGGCGGGGCTCAGCCATGGAGGCCGACGATGCCGCACCGATACTTTGCCTGGCCCCGCCGGATCCGCCAGGCCGTGCTCGCCACCCTCACCGTGCTCGGCGCGGCCCTGGCGCTGCTCATGGCGCAACTGCCCGCGAGCGCTATCAACGTGTCGGGCACCCCGTCCCCGGTGACCGGCAACGCGACCTGGTTCACCAGTCTGGGCCAGCCCTACGGCGGGTGCGGCCTGCCCCAGGCCAACCTCGACAGCCAGAACTTCCTCGCGCTGAACGTGCAGAACTCGCCGGGTCTCTACAGCGACCTGCCGCGGCCGATATCAGCGGCGAACGCGAGCGAGATAGGTATGTTCGACAACGGCCTCAACTGCGGGCGCTGGGTGCAGGTGACGATCGGCAACTACTGCACGGGCACCAACGACGGCGCGCCGAACCAGGCCTTCTGCCGCAACGGCTCGTGGGTGGCCGACCAGTTCAACGGCGCGACCCTGAACATGATCGTCGGCGACAGTTGCGACGACGGCAATGCCTGGTGCAAGGACGATCCGTACCACATCGACCTGGCCCAGGCGTCACTCAACCTGTTCCAGCTGGGCGGTCAGCCGGTCGGCGACATGTACCCCAATTCCTGGAATAACCGCCAGGTCAGCTGGCAGTTCATCGCCGCGCCGAACTACACGGGGGACATCAAGATCGGGGCCATCCAGGGTGCGCAGACGTACTGGCCCGCGATCGCCGTGTCGCATCTGCCCAACGGCATCCACGGCGTGCAGTACCTCGCCAACGGCGCCTGGGTGAGTGCCCCGATGGACAGCGACCAGGGCGACGACTACATCATCGGGCCGACCACCGGCACCGGGACGGCGGGCACCCAGTACCAGATCCGGGTGACTGACGCCTCGGATGCCCTGGTCAACAACGGTGAGGTATACAGCTTCAGCCTGCCCGCCGGCTGCACCAACGGATGCTCTCCGGCGTACACCCCGATCAGCTACACCAGCAGCAGCGGGGTCGGCGGGACCCCCAGCCCGTCGCCCAGTGCGTCGTCGAGCCCGTCCACCAGCCCGTCGCCGAGCCCCTCACCTAGCTCAACCGGGACCACGACGCCCGCCGGCGCCTGCACCCTCACGTCGTCGATCGTCACCTCATGGTCGGGTGGCTACCAGGTTCAGTTCACCGTGACCAACAGCGGAACGGTCCCCATCTCCGGCTGGCAGGGCAGTTTCACGTTCGGCGACACCGCGGAGAGCGTCACGAGTTCCTGGAACGCAGCCATCACCACGTCCGGGACCAAGGTCACCGCGAGCAACGAGAGCTACAACGGCTCCGTCAGCGCGCACGGCTCGACCACCTGGGGCATCGTGGTCTCCGGCAGCAACCCGACGCTGTCCGCCCTGACCTGCACCCCCACCTAGACCCAGCCCGGGGCTGGCCCCGGTCACGAGGTCTGGTGCGGTGCCCACTCAGGCGGATCGAGCCTGACAACTTGGGACCGGCTCGGCGCGTAGGTCAGCCCGACGCGCTGGCCAGCCCGGTATCGCTGCTGGTCACGCTGACTGACCACCGCCTGGGCGGTGGCAGGTTCGCCGTCGCAGTTGTACTGAACCCTGACCCAGTAAGTGGTGCTGCCCATGTCAGCGGTGTCGCAGCCCACAGCCACGACGAGCCCTATGGCACGCCGACCGGTCGTCACGATCAGCCTGTCCTGCCGGCGCCGGAACCTCGATGCCGTAAGCGCGGACACGACCACCACCGCGACGGGTAACCCGATCATCCCCCCGAACATCCAGAGGTAGAGACTACCCGTGCTCACTGCAACAGCACCTCCGATGGGCAAGCCCGCTCGCGCTGTGCCCGCGTCACCGCGGCAATCATGCCACATTTATTGGCGCGGAAATCAGCTCACATGACTGAGCACGCCAGCGAGGAACAACACACGGCATTGGCCGAAACGGCGGGAGCCCCCTGGGCACCTCAGTCGCGCCGCGCACCTTCCGGCCAGATCAGCCGGACGGGAACGCCCTTGTCACGGGCATAGGCAACAACGTCCGCCGTTCCTCCATACGCCCGCGCGGGCTCGCCGTCCCAGACTGCCCACAGTTCGCCGGCCAGCCCGATCATGAACTCGCTCGCGGCCATGTGAGCCTCCGAGGTGGACTCGATGAAGGGAAGCCGGTGCACCGTCACGGCCCGCGCCAGCAGCGCGTCGTACTCCGCGAGCGCGTAGCCGCTTTCCATGATCACGGGGTATTTCTGGGTCCATGTGTCCGGAATACTCCGTGATCATGAAGGCCCGGCTTCCGCGTCACCGGCGCGGTACGCGGGGCGGCGGCTAGGCGTTAACGTAGCGTGCCGCGCCGTTTGTCTGACCGGGTCAGGCGATTCCTGCAGAAGCCGGGCACCGCCGACCTGGGTCGCTACCGGGCTCTCCTGCCCGAGATCGCG
>JAWWPY010000070.1:0-3162 GCA_033854735.1 Streptosporangiaceae bacterium
GGAGAACCTCCCCGAGCTAGTGCCTGGGGCCACGGGATCCTGGCCGCACCGGCTGTGCCGCCACCTGTTCAACTATTTTCCGGGCAGCGGCGGCGGCCAGATATGCCTGGCCGGCCGGCCAGGCAGGCTCACCAAGGTCGAAAACGGATACAGCAAGTACGACCTCGAATTCCTCGTGCTGTCTGCGCCGGACGTCCTGCGGGTGACCGCGCGGTATTCGACGGACAAGCTGGCCGAGGCTGATGCGACCGCGCTGCTGCACCGCTACGAGGAGCTGCTGCAGACGTTCGCGCGCGACGGCGGGGTAGACACGCCGACCGGGCCGATCCCGGTGTGGTGTGCCACCGACCGGGCCGTCATCGGGCGTGCCAACCAGACCGCCGGACCCGTCGCACCGGCCACCGTACTCGAGGCGGTGTTCGAGAACGTGCGCCGCACCCCGTTGGCGGTGGCCGTCGTCGACGGTGACCGGGAGACGACGTACCGGCAGCTATGGGACTGCGCGGAACGCACCCGATCCGCCCTGCTCGAGGCCGGGGTGGCCGCGGGCACCGTCGTGGCGATCGCGGCGCGGCGCGGTGCCGAACTGCTCGGAGCCGCGCTGGGAATCTGGCTGGCCGGCGGCGCCTATCTCCCGGTCGACGTCGAGCACCCCGAGCAGCGCACGCGGCACGTGCTGACCGACTCGGGTACCCGGATCGTCCTGGCCGACGACCCGGCGGCGCTGCCGGCGGACCTCGATGTCCCCGTGCTGCCGTTGCAGCCCGCATCAACCACGGAGCAGACCGGCGAGCCGACACTGGCACATGTGCCAGACCGGGAGGACGCGGCTTACCTCATCTACACCTCGGGTTCGAGCGGCGCACCGAAGGGCACCTGGATCGCGCACCGCAGCCTGTCCAACATCGCCGTGGACTACGTCGAGCGCTTGCGCGCGACGCCGCGTGACGTGAAGCTCTGGCTAGCTACCTTCGAGTTCGACATTGCCAATCTCGAGCTTTACGTGCCGTTGTGGTCGGGCGGCCGCATCGCCGTCGCGCCGGACGCCGCCCGGGCCGACGGCCTGGCGCTGGTTGCCGCGATCGATCAGTACGAACCCAGCATCATCCAGGCCACGCCGACCACCTGGCGTGCGGTACTAGACCGGGTGGGCAGCCGGCTTGGCGGCCGACGAATCGTCACGGGCGGGGAGATGGTGCCTCTCCCTGTGGCGCAACGGTTGCTTGACGCTGGGTGTGAAGTGCACCACGCCTACGGGCCGACAGAAACGACGACCTACTCGACCTGGGGTGTGCTGCCCCGCCGGCTCGGTGAGCGGCTCGACATCGGAGTGCCGATCCGCAACACGCGGGTGATGGTGGCGGGGCCGGGCGGCCGGGCGCTGCCGATCGGCGTGCGCGGGGAGCTGTGGATCGCCGGCGACGGGGTGACACTCGGTTACCATCAGCGCCCTGAGCTGAACGCGCAGCAGTTCGGCGACAGTCCCGATCTTGGCCGCTTCTACCGCACCGGGGACATGGGGCGGTGGACCGCGGACGGCACGCTGGAGATCTTCGGCCGCGCCGACCGCCAGATCAAACTGCGCGGCAACCGGATCGACCTCGGCGAGGTCGAAGGTGCCCTGCTAAGCCACCCCCACGTCGCGGCCGCTGCGGTCATCGTGGCCGGCGACCGCAGCTCCGACGGGCGGCTCGTAGCGTTCATCCAGCCCACCCCTGGCGCGGGCGATCCCGCCGCGGATATGTGGGAGCACGCCCGCCAGTCGCTGCCGCGCGTGGCAATCCCGGCCCAGTTCATCGTCGTGGACGTGCTGCCGACAAACGCGAACGAGAAGGTTGACTACCTTGCGCTGACCCGGATGGCGCAAGCCGGGACCGTCGATGGGGGGAACGCCGCGGCCATGTCGCCGGCGGAACCCGACGACGAACTCGTGAGCGCCGTGCTCAAGATCTGGCGGGATCTACTCCAGCGCGAGGACCTTGACGTGGACAGCAACTTCTTCATGAACGGCGGCCACTCTTTGCTCGGCGCGCAGCTCCTGAAGCGGGTCGAGGACACGCTGGGTGCGGTACTGCGGCTCGCCGACCTCTTCGACGCGCCGACGCCCGCGGGCCTCGCCAAGGCTGTGCGCAGAACGGGGGCGGGGCAAGCCTAGGCCTCAATCCGCGTGTCTCACGAACGTCGAGAGGAGCTTGATGTAGGTAGAGCTTCCTGGGGCGGTGTTACGTAAGGGATGAGGGTTTGGCCTGTGGGTGCCGGTAACCCTGCCACCACGGTTGACCCGGCATCAATCGCCTCATCGGAGTGATTCCGCGGCGCGGCCGACTGGCGGCCGGGGAGGCGCAAAGCGGCGACGGCGCCGGCCCAGCAGACCAGTGCGACCACCACGCAGGCGACGTGCAGGCCCGCCATGAAGGAGCTGGTCACATCCTGGGTCAAGGAGAGTGAGTCCGGGGTGTGGCGCGCGATGCCCAGTGCCGCGGCTACCGAACTGCGTGCCGCGGCGTAGCCGGACGCGGGAAGCGCGACCATGGGTGTGGTAGCCAGCTTGTGCAGGTACATGCTGCTGAAGACGCTGCCAATGACGGCAACGCCCAGGGCACCGCCTGCCTCGCGGGTGGCGTCGTTGACCGCTGAGCCGGTTCCGGCCCTGGCAGGGGGTAGTACGGACAGGATGGACTCGGTGGCCGGAGTGCTGATCAGCCCGAGTGCGGTGCCCATGATCACCATCTGGGCGGCGATCTGCGGGTAGGGCTCGCGAGCCGGCGAGCCGGCGATCCACGCGAACACCAGGCCGAACATGATCAGGCCGCAGGTGACGATGACGCGGGTGCCGATCCGGACGACCAGGCTTGATCCGGCTGCGGATCCGGCGGCGATGCTTAGCGCGACGGGGAGGATCCGCACGCCGGTCGATAGGGGGCCGTAGCCCCGGATGAACTGGAAGTACTGCGTGACGAGGAAGATGAAGCCGAACAGCGCGAAGAAGGCGATGGTCACCGAACCGCTGGCGGCGGAGAAGGCTGGCACTTTGAACAGGGTGAGGTCAAGCATCGGCTCGGCGGTGTGCCGCTCCACGACCGCGAACGCCGTCCCGAGCAGGGCCGTGCCGGCGAATCCCGCGATACTGGACGCGGCACCCCAGCCGCGATCGGGAGCCTC